>CAMBLN010000006.1 GCA_945868215.1 Opitutus sp. GAS368 | reverse complement strand
CATGATACGCGCCTTCCTCCGCCTCGCTTTTGTTTCATTCCTTGCGGTTCTGTCCTCATCGGCCGCCACTGCTGAAACCACGTCCCGCGAAATCATCGCACAGGCGATCCTGACGAACGATAGCGCCCAAAAAGCCGCTCTCATCTCGTCCCTCATCGGCATCGGCGACGAAGATATTAAAACTCATCTTGTGGCGTGGCGGCAGGACGCGCTGTTCATTTACGAGCCGACCGACGATCAGCAGATTCCCGTTCTTTTGCTCGACGATGCTGATGCTTCTGGCGCACGCACCGCGTTGCGTGTCGATAACGGCCAGGCCATCGAAGGCGCGGCGCGCCTTTCCCCTGACTCGCTCACCCGCGTGAAACACACGGCAAGTCTCCGTCGGGTGATGAAGACGGTGATGGACGTCTTCGATCTCGCTTCGCCGGATCCGCTCAAACGCATTCAAGCCACGCAGATCATCGGTTTCACCCAAGATCTCGAAAAACTTCCCATTTTCGAAAAACGCCTGGAGATGGAGGATAACGCCCGTGCCCGTCGCACCCTGATCGAGGCTATCGCGGTCACCCGGCTCAAAGTGCCCGACCAGGCAGCGAAGCTCGCAGCCCTCGCCGAACTTAAAAAACTTCACTCTCTTTCCAGCTACGATCTTGTGCGCACCGCGATGCGCGAAGCCCAAGCCGCAGGCGACACCCAAGTCGCCGCCGCCGCCAAGGAAGTGCTGGTCGCAATCGATAACCACAAATCCACCGTCAATTTCTACGGCACGATCTTCCGCGGACTCAGCTTGGGCAGCGTGTTGCTCATCGTCGCCATCGGTCTCGCCATCACGTTCGGACTCATGGGGGTGATCAACATGGCCCACGGCGAGATGATCGCCGTCGGCGCCTACACGACCTATCTCGTCCAAAACATCTTTGGCACCGGCATCACGATCCCGTTCTTCGGCCTCAGCCTCGCGATTCCCGGCATGAACACGTCGGGCGCGTTTTATCAGACGTATTTCCTCTTTGCGCTCCCGCTCAGTTTCCTCACTGCCGCCGCCGTGGGTATCGGACTTGAGCGCAGTATCATCCGGTTTCTCTACCGTCGTCCGCTTGAAAGCCTCCTCGCCACGTGGGGCGTTTCGCTCCTCCTGCAGCAGGGCCTCAAACTCATGTTCGGCTCCAACAACGTCCAGGTCAGCAGTCCCACTTACTTGAGCGGCAACTGGACGATCAACGACATCGTTTTCGGCTGGAACCGGGTTTTCGTGATCGGTTTCGCCATCCTGATCGTGTTCGGCGTGTGGCTCATTCTCACCAAGACCCCCCTCGGCCTTCTCATCCGTTCCGTGATGCAGAACCGCAGCATGGCTTCGTGCATGGGCGTGCGCACCGAGCGCGTGAACATGCTTACGTTTGGTCTCGGCAGTGGACTCGCCGGACTCGCCGGAGCATTCATCAGCCAGATCGGCAACGTCGGTCCTTCGCTCGGCCAGAACTACATCGTCGATTGCTTCATGACCGTCGTGGTCGGCGGCGTGGGCAACCTCGCCGGCACCGTTTACAGTGCGGTTGGCATCGGCCTCGTCGATCAATCGCTCCAGCAGATCCTGCTCAATCCCGTGCTCGGCAAGATCCTCGTGCTCGTCGCGATCATCCTGTTCCTCCAGTGGCGTCCGTCCGGCCTGTTCGTGACCCGTAGCCGCAATCTCGACGACTGATCCCCTCGACCGATCGCCGCCCACCTTTATCTAGACCTTTGATCCTTTTCTGATGTCCGCTCTTTCTACCCGCCATAAAATCGAACTGATCGCCGTCGGCGTGATCGCGTTGTTCTTCATCGTGATTTTCCCGCTGCTTAACGCCCACGGCTACGTCAGCAATTTCACGATCAACGTCTGGGGCAAATACCTCTGCTACGCCCTCCTCGCCATCTCGGTTGACCTGCTCTGGGGCTACACCGGTCTCCTAAGTCTCGGCCAGGCGCTCTTCTTCAGTTTGGGCGGCTACATGATGGGCATGTATCTCATGCGCATGATCGGTGACCTCGGCCAATACGGCAAACCCATCCCCGACTTCCTCGTCTTCCTAGGCTGGTCCGGCCTCCCGAAATTCTGGGAGCCCTTCGACAGCTTCCCCTTCGCCGCGCTGATGATTTTTCTCGTCCCCGGCCTGCTCGCACTCGTGTTTGGTTTTCTTGCCTTTCGCTCCCGCATCAAGGGCGTGTATTTTTCCATTCTCACGCAGGCCCTCACTTACGGCGCGTCGCTCATGTTTTTCCGCAACGACATGCTGATGGGCGGTAACAACGGCTTCACCGACTTCCGTTTCATCCTCGGTTTCGACATCCGCAATGCCGCCACCCAACGAGGTCTCTTCATCGCCACCGCCGTCACGCTCCTCGTCGTTTACGTCGCCCTGCGCCTCCTGAGCTACACCAAGTTCGGCCTCGTCCAACGCGCCATCCGCGACGGCGAAAACCGCGTGCTTTTCTCCGGCTACGCCACCGCGCATTTCAAGCTCTTCATTTTCATCGTCGCCGCCTTCATCGCCGCCGTCGGCGGTGCGCTCTACGTCCCGCAGGTCGGCATCATCAACCCGTCCGAGATGACGCCCGACAAATCCCTCGAAGCCGTCGTCTGGTGCGCCGTCGGTGGACGCGCCACGCTCGTCGGCCCGATCATCGGCGCGATCAGCGTCAACGCCCTCAAGAGCTGGGCCTCCCGCGCCGCGCCCGACTACTGGCTCGTGATCCTTGGCGGCATGTTCGTCATCGTCGTGCTCCTGCTCCCCGGCGGCATCGTGAGCATCCCCGCCCGCCTCAAGGCCCTCTGGCAGCGCTTCACTAAAAAGCCCGACGACCCCGAGCCGCCGAAACCACCCGCTCCGCCGCAAGAACCCGCCGTGACTCCCGCCACCACGCCCTCCACCTAAAAACCACCCGCCATGACCAAGCCCAACTACATGCTCACGGTGGAGGACGTCTCGAAAACCTACGACGGTTTCAAGGCCATCACCGACCTCAACTTCTACCTCTTCGAAGGCGAACTCCGCACCGTCATCGGACCCAACGGCGCCGGCAAATCCACCTTCTTCGATCTTATCACCGGCCGCGCCAAGCCCGACAAAGGCAAGATCGAGTTCGGCATGAACACCGACCTCACCGCGATGAACGAATACGAGATCAACCGCCTCGGCGTCGGTCGCAAATTCCAGACGCCCTCCGTCTTCACCGAGCACACCGTCTATAACAACATCGTGCTCTCCCTTGTCGGCTCGCGCGGCGTCTTCGCCTCCATCTTCAAGCGCCTCTCTTCCACCGAGCGCGACCGCATCGACGAACTCCTCAAACTCGTGCGCCTCGACGGCAAACGCGACTGGAAGGCCGGCATGCTCGCCCACGGTGAAAAACAGTGGCTCGAGATCGGCATGCTCCTCGCCCAAGACCCGAAAATCCTCCTCGTGGACGAACCCGCCGCCGGCATGACCGATGAAGAAACCCACCGCACGGGCGAGCTCCTGATCTCGCTGGCCGGCAAACACAGCATCGTCGTCATCGAACACGACATGACTTTCGTGAAACAGATTGCCCGCGACGGCCAGGTCACCGTGCTTCACCAGGGCAGCGTCCTCTGCGAAGGCAAATTCGACGCGGTCCAATCGAACCCCAAGGTTCGCGAAGTGTATCTCGGCCGCGGCAAGAGCGGCGGTAAATAAACCATCATGGAAACCGCAACCGCACCGCTTTCATCCTCATCCGGCTCCTCGGGCGTTCCGCTGCTTCAGGTCTCCAATGTCGAGACCGACATCGGGGGCTCACGCATCCTGCGCGGCGTTAATCTCGAAGTCCGTGCTGGCGAACTGGTCGCCCTCATGGGACGCAATGGCGTCGGCAAGACCACCACGCTCCGCTCGATCACCGGCGTGCGCGGCATCCGCGCCGGCACGATCACGCTCGATGGCAAGCGCATCGACAAACTCACCATTGACGCCCGCGCCCGCGCTGGCATCGGCTACGTTCCGCAGGGCCGCGACATTTTCCCGCACCTCACCATCGAGGAAAACCTGCGCGTGGGCCTCGTCGTCCACGGGCGCAAAGGCACCGAAGCGAAGGATGCGCTTGAGCGAGTGTTCACGCTTTTCCCGGTCCTTAAAGAAATGCTTTCCCGCAAAGGCGGCGTGCTCTCCGGCGGACAACAACAGCAGCTCGCCATCGGCCGGGCACTGCTGACCAAACCCAAGCTACTCATTCTCGACGAGCCCACCGAAGGTATCCAGCCCTCGATCATCGACCTGATTGGCGACACGCTCAAAAAGCTCAAAAACGAGGGTGAACTCTCGATTCTTCTCGTCGAGCAATACGTCGATTTCTGCCGCGAGATCGCCGACCGTTTTTATGCGATGGACCGCGGTGCCGTGACTATCTCCGGCCCGATCTCCGCGCTCACGGACGACGTGGTGAAAGAACATCTGCAGGTGTGATTTTTTCCGTCATTAGCGTCGATTAGCGCACATTAGCGGTTAGAAACTCCGTCTCCGTCGTATGCATTTAACACCCCGCGAACGCGAAAAGCTCCTCATCGTCACCGCCGCCGACCTCGCGCGCCGCCGCCAGGCCCGCGGACTGAAGCTCAACTACCCCGAGGCCATTGCCATCATTTCCTACGAAATCATGGAAGGCGCCCGTGACGGCAAAACCGTCGCCGAGCTCATGAGCTACGGCACCACGCTGCTCAAAATCTCCGACGTCATGGAAGGCGTCGATTCGATGATCCACGATGTGCAGGTCGAGGCCACGTTCCCCGACGGCACCAAGCTCGTCACCGTCCACAACCCCATTCGATGAAATCCCAAACGCCAAACTTCCAAATCACAAAAACATGAAACAGGTTCTTATGAGATTCCCTCATTTTGTTTGGAATTTGGCCCTTGGCATTTGGCGTTTTTCAAAATGATTCCCGGCGAAATCATTCCCGCAGCCGACGCACCCGCGCTCGACGCCAACCTCGATCTCGAAACCAAGATCATTCAAGTCGCCAACACCGGCGACCGCCCGATCCAGGTCGGATCGCATTACCACTTCTACGAATCCAACGCCGGCCTGCGCTTCGACCGCGAAGCCGCCCGCGGTTTCCGCCTCAACATCCCCGCCGGCACCGCCGTGCGCTTCGAAGCCGGCGATACCAAACAAGTCGAACTCGTCGCCCTCACCGGCCTCCGCGAAGTCTGGGGCCTCAACGCCAAGATCAACGGAAAGCTCTGAACGAGCTCGAGCATAGTCACAGAGGGCACGGAGCTCGGACACAGAGGACACAGAGCCAAACCAAACCCCATTTTCCGTGATCCGAAAAAATCCCTGTCTTTCCTCTGTGATCTCTGTGTCCGAGCTCCGTGCTCTCTGTGACCAAGGATCGAATTCATAACCTCCGTTTTTCATTCCATGCCTCTCAAACTCACCCGCCGCCAATATGCCGAGATGTTTGGTCCCACCGTCGGTGACCGCGTGCGCCTCGCCGACACCGAGCTCTTCGTCCAGGTCGAGCGCGACCTCATCGCCGAGGGCGGCGGTTACGGCAACGAGATCAAATTCGGCGGCGGCAAAGTCATCCGCGACGGCATGGGCCAGTCGTCCACCGCCCGCGACGCGGAGTCGTTGGACATGGTCATTACCAACGCGCTCATCCTCGATGCACAACTCGGCATCATCAAAGCCGACATCGGCATCAAACACGGCATCATCGTCGGCATCGGTCACGCCGGCAACCCCGGCATCCAACGCGGACTCGGCTCCGTATATCCCGATCCGAAAACAGGACAAAAAAATCCGATGATCGTCGGCGCCGGCACCGAAGTCCTCGCGGGCGAAGGCAACATCATCACCGCTGGCGGAATCGACACGCACATCCACTTTATTTGTCCGCAGCAGATCGACGAGGCCATCAGCTCGGGCATCACCACGATGCTCGGCGGCGGCACCGGTCCGTCGCACGGCACGCTCGCCACCACCTGCACGCCCGGACGCTGGAATCTCCACCGCATGTTGGAAGCCGCCGAGAGTTACCCGATGAACCTCGGTTTCCTCGGCAAGGGTAACTGCGGCACGCCCGAACCGCTCCGCGACCAAATCCTCGCCGGCGCGCTCGGCCTCAAGCTCCACGAAGACTGGGGAACCACGCCCGCGGCCATCGACACCTGCCTCGGCGTCGCCGACGAGTTCGACGTCCAGGTAGCGATCCACACCGACACCCTCAACGAAGCCGGCTTCGTCGAGGACACGCTCGCCGCGTTCAAAGGTCGCACGATCCACACCTACCACTCCGAAGGCGCGGGCGGCGGTCACGCCCCCGATATCATCCGCGTGTGCGGCGAGGCCAACGTCCTGCCTTCCTCGACCAACCCCACGCGCCCTTTCACGGTCAATACCATCGACGAGCATCTCGACATGCTCATGGTCTGCCACCACCTCGACCCGAAGATTCCCGAGGACGTGTCGTTCGCCGAGTCACGCATCCGCCCCGAGACGATCGCGGCCGAAGACCGCCTCCACGATATCGGCGCAATCTCCATGATGTCGTCCGACTCGCAGGCGATGGGCCGCATCGGCGAAGTCATCTGCCGCACCTGGCAGACTGCGCACAAGATGAAGATCCAGTTCGGCGCGCTCACGCATCCGTCGCATCCGGCTGCGGACAACTTCCGCGTGCTCCGCTACCTCGCCAAATACACGATCAACCCCGCGCTCACCCACGGCATGGGCCACATCATCGGCTCGGTGGCGGTCGGCAAACTCGCCGACCTCGTGCTCTTCAAGCCCGCGCTCTTCGGCGTGAAACCCGAACTCGTGCTCAAAGGCGGATTCGTTTCGTGGGCCAATATGGGCGATCCCAACGCCTCGATCCCCACGCCGCAGCCGATGATGTATCGACCGATGTGGGGCGCGAGCGCGCGCGGCATTGGTTCGACCTGCGTGACGTTTGTCTCCGAAGCCGGCCTGCGTGAAGGCGGACTCGGCGACCTCGGGTTGCGCCGTCGCCTGGAAGCGGTGAAAGGCTGCCGCATGGTGAGCAAGCGCGACATGGTGCTGAACGACGCGATGCCCGTGATCAAAGTCGATCCCGAGACCTACCACGTCACCGCCGACGGCGAGCACCTCACGTGCGAACCCGCCAAGGTGCTCCCGATGGCGCAGCGGTATTTTCTGTTTTAATCCGCTTGTTGCAGGAGTGGCTTTACACCGCGATGTTTCGAATCGCTGCGCAAAGCCGCTCCTGCACACGACTCCCATCATGATTTTGGTTTCAGCTCCCGTAGAGTCTCCGGCGCTCGCGCTCCCCGTGGTGGAACTGCGTGTCGAGCGACGCACGCTGATGAAGCGCTTGTGGCGCGGCACGGCGGCGGATGGGGTGGAGTTTGGTTTTGAGCTGGGCGCGCCGCTCAAGCACGGCGACACGGTGTGGCAGACGGACGCGGCGCGTTATGTAATCGTGCAGGAGGCGGAGGCGGTGCTGGAGGTGTTGATCGGCGAACTGCCGGCGTCGGCCACTGCGGGAATCGGGTGGGCGGTGGGGAATCTGCATCTGGAGTTTTCGTCGGAGGCGACGCGTTTGCTTACTCCGGACGAGCCGGCGGCGCGGCAGTTGTTCGCGCGGATACAGATCAATTTTAACCCGGTGACGGCGGTGTTTCGTCCGGGGCGGTTCAAGCGCAGTGTGGATGCTCCTCTCGTCGATGAACTCGGACCCAGCCACAAGCACTGACGCGCGCTGGTTGGTCGGCCTGTTGCAGGCGGGGGACTCGTATTACCCGACGGGGGCGTATGCGCACTCGTTTGGACTCGAGGGGCTGGTGCAGGCGGGGATGGTGAAGGATCGGGCGACGTTGAGGGAGTTCATCTTTTTGTCGGTGCTGCCGGCGTTGCGTCAGGCGGAATTGCCGCTCGCGGCTCATGCGTATGCGGCGTTGGAACCGGGTGCGCCGGACTGGGCGAAGGTGGGGGAGTTGTGCGTGTTGTCGCACGCTTTGAAGAGTGCGAAGGAAGCGCGGTCGGCGACGGAGAATATCGGGCGGCAACGCGGGGAGCTGACGGCGGCTTTGCACGGCCATCCGCTGGCGAAGGAATATCTGCAGCGCGCGGCGGTGGGCGGGTGGCCGTTTTCGTCGGCGATCTCGGCGGCGTTGGAAGGCCGTGTGCTGGGTGCGCCGCGCGAGGCGGTGCTGGCGGGCGTGATGTATTCGGCGCTGGGCGGGTTGCTGGCGGCGTCGATGAAGATCATGCGCATCGGTCAGAACGCGAGCCAGTCGCTGCTGACGGAGGCGTTGAGTAAAGCGCCTGAGGTGATTGCTGCGGCGGTGAATGTGCCGGTAGAGGAGATTGGTTGGTTTAACCCATGGCTCGATATCGCGGCGGCGCGGCATGAGACGGCGGATGGTCGGATGTTTATTTCCTGAAAAAACGTGAAGGAACTCCATTCAGTGACACAGAGAGCACAGAGCTCGGACACAGAGTTTGAGGAGAGCTGTCCGACACCGTATGTTTCTCCGTGGTTTTCTTTGAATTGCTCCGTGACCTCTGTGTCGGAGCTCTGTGTTCTCTGTGACCTTATTCCGAAATCCTGATTTTTATGACTCGTCCTCCTCGTATCGGCATCGGTGGTCCGGTTGGTTCCGGCAAGACGATGCTTTGTCTTAAACTCTGTCAGCGGCTGCGCACGCGTTACTCGATGGCGGTCGTGACCAATGACATTTATTGCTCCGAGGACGCGCAGTTCCTCATCAAGCACAGCGCGCTCGAGCCGGAGCGCATCGCGGGCGTGGAGACGGGTGGGTGTCCGCATACGGCCATCCGTGACGACACAACGATGAACGAGCAGGCGTGCCGTGCGCTGGAGGCGAAGTTTACCGACCTCGATCTGGTTTTGGTCGAGAGTGGCGGCGACAATCTCACGGCGACGTTTTCGCCGGAGCTTGTGGATCAGTTCATCTACGTGATCGACGTCGCGGAGGGTGACAAAATCCCGCGCAAGGGCGGGCCGGCGATCCGGCACAGCGATCTGCTCATCATCAACAAAATCGACCTAGCTCCGCTGGTCGGCGCGGATCTCGGAGTGATGGATCGCGACGCGAAGATCCAGCGAGGGGCGAAGCCGTTTTTGTTCTGTGACCTGAAGCGTGAGCACAACCTCGACGCGGTGATCGCGTGGATCGAGCGCGAGGTGTTGTTTGCGCGCAAAGCGAAAGCCTGATGGCCGATTTTCACGGACACCTTTTTTTGCGGGCCGAGGCGCGGGCCGACGGGCGCACCGCGATCGGCGGGCAGGCGTTTCGCGCGCCGTTTCATGTGAGCAAACCTTACTGGGACGAGGACACACGCATGTTGCTCGTTCAGGTGGTGAATCCGACGGCGGGGATTTTGTCTGGCGACCGGCTGGAGTCGGCGGTCGAAGTGGCGGCGGGCGCGGCGGTGTTGCTGACGACGCCGAGCGCGAGCCGGGTGTTTAAAATGCGCGAGGGCGAGGCGAACAGTTGGCAGCGCTTCACCGTGGAAAGCGGTGGTTGGCTGGAAGTGTTGCCGGAGCCGGTCGTGCCGCATCGCGGCAGTGTGTTTCACCAGCGCACGGAGCTGGTCGTGGCGGAGGACGGGGCGGCATTTTATGCGGATCTGCTGCTGCCGGGGCGCGTGGCGCACGGCGAGGCGTGGGAGTGGAAGAAGCTGGTGCTGGAACTCGATGTGCGACGGGGCGGAGAGCGGTTGTTGCACGAACGGTTCGAGCAGGATGGCGCGGGGTTGCGGGCGCTGGCGGCGCTGGCCGGGGCGGGCGAGGGCGCGTGTTTTGGCAACGCGGTGCTGGTGGTGCCGGGCCTGGCGGCGGAGACGGCACCGGCGTGGCGCGATGCGCTGCATGCGTTGCAGACGGACGGGGTGTGGATCGGGGCGAGTCAGCTGCGGCTGGGCGGCGGCTGGAGTATTAAGTTCGTCGCGCCGGATGGCGTGAAGTTGAAGCAGACGCTCGGGGCGATCCGGCGCGAGCTGGTTGCGGTGTGTCCGCACCTGGCGTGCGATGCGCGGAAGTTGTGAGGATCGGAGCAGGCTGGAAGCCTGCGCTACTTTTACGCGACCAGCAGGACTGCACCGACGGCGGCGACACCGGCACCGGCGGTCTTGGCGAACCAGGAGGATTGGTTCAGCGAGAATTTGCCGAGGGCGAGGCCGGCGGCGTGAAGGAGGACGGTGGCGGCGACGAAGCCAAGGCCGTAGGTGAGTCCGCTGGTGTTGGCGGGGATTTCGGCGCCGTGGGCGAAACCGTGGAAGGCGGCGAAGAGAGCGGTGAGACCGAGACCGGCGGCGAGAGGCAGGCGTTTGGCGAGGGCGATCATGAGGCCGAAGGCGAGGAGGGAGGCGGCGATCATTTGCTCCATGCCGGCGGGAACGACGCCGTTTTGGCCGAAGACGGCGGCGAGAGTCATGACGCCGACGAAGGTGGCGGGGACGAACCAACGGGCGCGTCCGCCGAGCTGGGCGGCCCAGATGCCGACGGCGATCATGGCGAGAAAATGGTCGAGACCGAAGACGGGGTGGGCGAAGCCGCCGGCAAAATCCCAGGTGAGGTCGTGGCCGCCGTCGTGGCCCGGGTGAGCGTAGGCGATGGCGGGGAGCAGGGTGAGGGCGGCGGTGATCTTAAGAAAACGGGCGGCGAGGCGGGATTTCATTGGGAGGAGGTTAAGCAAAAAACAGGCCACGACAGGAGGCTTTTTTGGAGGAGGTGGAGGGAGGGCGTAAGTCCAACCCCAGCCTCCTTACGTCGGCTGCTACGTTCGGAATCAGAATTTGAGGAGTTGTTTGGTGAGGAAGGCGGTTTGGAGCGCGCTGATCTCTTTGATGCCTTTTTGGGCGAGGGCGACGAGGCTGAGGAGTTGTTCGTGGGTATAGGTGGCTTCCTCGCCGGAACCCTGGACTTCGACGAATTTGCCTTGGCCGGTCATGACGATGTTGAAGTCCACTTCGGCGTCTTTGTCTTCGACATAGGGGAGGTCGAGCAACTCGCGTCCGTCGAGGAGGCCGACGCTGATGGCGGCGACGCTGTCCACGAGCGGGTTTTCGGGGATGCGGCGTCCGTCGAGGAGCGTCTGGATGGCGAGGCGGGCGGCGAGGTAGGCGCCGGTGATGGACGCGGTGCGGGTGCCGCCGTCGGCCTGGAGGACATCGCAATCGATCCAGAGGGTGTTCTCGCCGAGCTTGCGCAGGTCGAGGACGGCGCGGAGGGAACGGCCGATGAGGCGTTGGATCTCGACGGTGCGGCCGTCGAGTTTTCCGCGGGAGATGTCGCGCTGTTTGCGCTCGTGGGTGCTGTAGGGGAGGAGGGAGTATTCGGCGGTGAGCCAGCCGCCGGGAACGCGCTGTTGTTTCATCCAGGTGGGGACTTTGGGCTCGATGGTGGCGGCGCAGATGACGCGGGTGTGTCCGTAGGAGACGAGCACCGAGCCGGTGGCGTGGGGGGCGATGCCGGCTTCGAAGGTGATGGGGCGGAGCTGATCGGCCAGGCGGCCGTCGGCGCGGGGAGCGGGGGACGTCATAAAGCGGTCAACGTAGCGGACGGACGGGGCGTAACAATCGCATTGTTTAATGAAGCGGGATCGGCTGAGTTTACCGATCTGCCATGCCCAAGGGTATATTCATTCTCTCTCCCCATGCGTTCGAACTGATTTACGGCGAAAAGTTGCACGCCGAGATCGCCAGCCGCGTGGAACTCGTGGCCGGGTTGCAGACCAAGGAGTCGATTGCCGAAAATCCCGGGCTGCTGGCCGACGTGGATGTGATTTTCTCCGGTTGGGGCGCGCCGGTGATGGGCGAGGCGTTTTTGGCGGCCGCGCCGAAGTTGCGCGCGGTGTTTTACGGGGCGGGATCGATCAAGGCGATGACGCCGGATGCGTTCTGGGCGCGCAATATCACGGTGACGAGCGCCTACGCGATGAACGCGGTGCCGGTGTCGGAGTTCACGCTGGCGTCGATTCTGCTCTCGTTGAAGCGCTACTGGTTTCATGCGCTGGAGACGAAGCGGCACGGGGCTTATCAGAAGGAACCGGGAATCAAGCCGGCCGGTGCGTATGGCAGCAAAGTGGGACTGATTTCCTACGGTATGATCGCGCGGTTGGTGCGGGAGCGACTGAAGCCGTTTGATCTGGAGGTGCTGGTTTACGATCCGTTTCTCAAGCCGGCGCAGGCGGCGGAAGCCAATGTGAAGCTGGTGTCGCTGGAGAAGATTTTTGCGGAGTGCGATGTCGTGTCGTTGCACACGCCCTGGCTCAAGGAGACGGAGAACATGATCCGCGCGGAGCATTTCGATAAGATGAAACCGGGGGCGACGTTCATCAACACGGCGCGCGGGGCGATCGTGAACGAGGGCGGGTTGATCGAGGTGTTTACGAGGCGCACGGACCTGACGGCGTTGCTGGACGTGACCTGGCCGGAGCCTCCGGTGAAAGGGTCGCCGCTTTACTCGCTGCCGAACGTCGTGCTCACGCCGCATATTGCAGGCTCGCAGGAGAACGAGTGCCGCCGCATGGGGCAGCTCATGATCGACGAGTATGACCTGTGGTCGAAAGGTGAGGTCATGAAGTGGGCGATTTCCAAGGAGAAGGCGGCGATCCTCGCCTGAGCATGTGCGTGATTGCAGAGCTAAGTGATATTCTGCCGGGCGCTTTAGGCTGGGGCCGGCGTTGCCGGAAAGGGCATGTGCCGCTGGCACACCTCCCTTTCCGTCGTCTTGGCCGCAGCCAAAATCACTCCGCCATTTTATCACTTATCGCTGCAATCAAGCACTAGATTGACCCCTGACGCACACTGACGTTTAACCCGACCATGCTGGAAAGCCTTACCGTCAATCTGGGCGAGCGGAGTTATCCGATTCATTTCGGAGTGAACGCCGCGTCCGTCGTGCGGGCCGAAGTGGATGCGCTGATCGCGGCGGGGAGAAAAGTCGCCGTGGTCACGGATCGAAACCTTGCGCGGAATCAGCGCGACGCGTTGCACGCGATGTTTGGTGAACAGCCGATGCTCGTGCTGGAGCCGGGCGAGGAGACGAAGTCGTTGGGCGAACTCGGGCGTGTGTTGGATTTTTTGGCGGAGCATCGCATTGATCGCGGCGGCGCGTTGTTCGCGGCTGGCGGCGGCGTGATCGGGGATCTGGCGGGGTTTGCGGCGGCGAGTTATCTGCGCGGCATCGCGTTTTATCAGGTGCCGACGACGCTGCTTTCGATGGTGGACAGCTCGGTGGGCGGGAAGACGGGCATCAACCTTAAGGCGGGCAAGAATCTGGTGGGTGCGTTTCATCAGCCCAAGTGCGTGTTCATCGACACGGGGTTGCTCGCGACGCTGCCCCCGCGTG
This sequence comes from Opitutus sp. GAS368, assembly GCA_945868215.1. Taxonomy (GTDB): domain Bacteria; phylum Verrucomicrobiota; class Verrucomicrobiia; order Opitutales; family Opitutaceae; genus Rariglobus. The sequence goes on along the minus strand of CAMBLN010000006.1, from coordinate 25,400 downwards.
AGTTTGCGGCGGGCATGGCGGAAGTGATCAAGACCGGGTTGCTGGGCGACGCGGCGTTGTTTGCGCAGTTGGAGGCGAAGACGCTGACGGTGGAAAGCGCGGAGCTGGGCGCGGTGGTAAGGCGTTGCTGCGCGCTGAAGGCGGGAGTGGTGGAGGCCGATGAACATGAGACCGCGAAGGAAGGCGGACGCGCGTTGTTGAATCTCGGGCACACGTTTGGTCATGCGATCGAGCAGGTGACGGGTTACGGGCATTATTTGCACGGTGAGGCGGTGGCCATCGGGCTGGCAGCGGCGGCGCGGTTGTCGCAGAAGCTTGGATACATCGGTTCCGCCGAGGTGGCGCGGATCGAAGCTGTCTTGGTCGCCCATGCGCTTCCGGTGAAGTTGCGCGAGACGTTGCCGTTGGGACCGCTCATGGCGGCGATGGCGCGCGACAAGAAAGTGCGCGCGGGGGCGCTGCGGTTCGTGGTGTTGAAATCGTTGGGCGTGGCGGCGACGCAAGGCGGGGTTGATCCGGCGCTGGCCGAGGAGAGTTTTCGAGAGGTGGGGGCTGTTTAAAAAATGAACCGCTCCAATTTTATCTATTCAGGCCAAGGTGGAGAGCGTTGTCCCCAACGCGCTCGTTTGGGCGCGGCGGTGCCGCGTCAGTGTCTTGGGGACAAGCCGCTCCACCTGTCGGAGTAAAACCACTCGATTATGTCAGCCATCGACGAAGGTATTGTCCGCGAGTATTTCGAGCAGAACGGATTTCTGGTGAGGCAGGTGCGCAAGTATCAGGTGCAGGCGCGCAAGAAGACCGGCGACGAGGAGATTGATCTGCTCGTTTATAATCCCTCGTGGCAGCGCGGTGAGCGGAAGCCGGACTTCTTTTTGTTCTCGAACGAACTGCCGCTGGTGCATCGCGCGATGATCGCGGTCAAAGGCTGGCACACGGGCGTGTTCACGCCGAACATGCTGCGGAGTTCGCCGGAGATTTTCCGGTTTCTGGAGGATAACGTGATGAAGGAGGCGACGCGGTTTTTTCCGGCGGCCGAGGCGGCGGAGGAAGGCGAGGATGCGTTGACGAAGATTTTGGTGCTGCCGAGTTTGCCCACGCAGGAGCCGTTTCGTTCGCAGAGCATCGCGATGCTCAAGGAGCGCGGGGTGGACGCGATCATCTCGTTTCGCTCGATGCTGCTGGATCTGATCGAGAAGACGGAAATCAACCGCAACTACGGCAAGAGCGACACGCTGCAGGTGATCCGGATCTTGAAGAATTACGATCTGCTCAAAGATGCGCAGATGGATCTGCTGGCGGATCGCGGCGCGGGCGTTTCGCGTAAACCCAAACTTTGATGAGCACACGGATTCACCCCTCGGCGATTGTTGAAGATGGCGCGCAGATCGGCGTGGATTGCGAGATTATGGCGCACGCGGTGGTGACGCGCCATGCCGTGCTGGGTGACCGCGTGGTGGTGCATCCCGGCGCGGTGGTCGGCGGCGATCCGCAATACATCAAGTTTGACCGCGCGACGCCGAGTTTTGTGCGGGTGGGGGCGGGCACGGTGATTCGCGAGAACGTGACGCTGAACCGGGCGATTCATGCGGATCAGGTGACGGTGGTGGGCGAGCGGTGTTTTTTGATGGCGGGCAGTCATGCGGGGCATGACTGCGCAATCGGTGACGACGTGGTGCTGGCGAATAATGTTATGCTCGCGGGACATGTGAGCGTGGGAAATTTCACGTTCGTGGGCGGGGGCGCGGGGGTGCACCAGTTTGCGCGTATCGGCGAGAGCTGCATGGTTTCGGGACTGGCGCGCATCACCCGGGATCTCGCGCCGTTCACGATCACGGCTGAGCGCGACGAGGTGTCGGGTTTGAATCTGGTTGGGTTGAAGCGCCGCGGCTTTTCCCGCGAGGCGATTGGGGAACTGAAGGCTGCGTTTCGGGCGGTGTATTTCGGGACGGGCAACATTCGCGAACTGGCTGCGGCGGCGTTGAACGGCGGGGAATTCAAGACGGCGGAGGCGTGGCGGTTTCTGACCTTTTTTGCGGAGGGAAAACGGGGTTTCGCGCGGGCGGCGCGGGTGGTGACGGAGGATGCGGATGCCTAAGCTGGCGTTCACGTGTGGCGATCCGGCGGGCGTGGGTTCGGAGATCATCGTGGCCTGGCTGGCGGCGCATGGGGCGGAGCTGGCGGACGTGGCGGTGATCGGGCCGGCCCAGTGGTTGGCGACGTTACCTGAGGGCGTGGAGCGCATCGCGGTCGGCGCGGCTGATTATGTGGCGACGGCGGGAGTGCCGGACGAGGCGGGGGCGCGCGTTGCGCTGGCGGCGATGGAGACGGCGGCGGCGGGTTGTCGGGAAGGGCGTTTCTCTGGCGTGGTGACGGGGCCGGTGAGCAAGGCGCGGCTGGCTGAGGTCGGGTATCCGTTTCCCGGGCAGACGGAGTTTTTTGCGGATCGCTGGGGCGGGGCGCCGGTGATGGCGTTTTGCGGCGGGAAACTGCGCGTCGTGTTGCTCACGTGGCATGTGCCGTTGAGGGAAGTGGGCGAGCACCTCACGGCGGAGAACTTTGAGCGGACCGTGGCGGCGGCGGATGCGCTGGCGCGGGCGGAGGGAATTGCGCAGCCGCGGATCGCGGTGTGCGGGCTGAATCCGCATGCGGGCGAAGGCGGGCTGCTCGGCGACGAAGAGCTGACGACGATTGATCCGATTTTGGACGGGCAGCGCGGTGAGTTTCCAGGGCTTTCGCGCGCGGTGTCGGGTGACACGGCGTTTGCGCGGCAGTTGCGCGGGGAATTCGACGTGGTGGTGGCGTTGTATCACGATCAAGGGCTCGCGCCGCTGAAGGTGGTGGATTTTGACGAGGCGGTGAACGTGACGCTCGGGTTGCCATGGGTGCGGACGAGTCCGGATCATGGGACAGCGTTCGGCATCGCGGGCAAGGGCGTGGCGAGTATGACGAGTTTTGCGAATGCGGTGACGGTGGCGCGACGCTTGATAAAGCTGCGCGGCGGGCAATAGTGCAGGGTATGTCCGTCGCCGCATCCACCGCCGTTGCCCCGTCGCCCGTTGCCTCCGCCATTCCGGAAGGCGTGCGCGAAGGTAATGAGAACCTGGTGAAGTTGACCGAAGCAGCAGGGGTTAAGACGCGGGCGTTGATCGCGCGAGAGCAGCAGGGGGATTTCCTGCGGGTGGCGATTTCGGGCGGCGGATGCAACGGCTTGAGTTACAAGCTCCGTTTCGCGAAAGAGCCGAAGAAAGGGGACATCCTGGTGCGCACGGGAGGGGTGGCTGTGATTGTTGATCCCAAGACGGCGCTTTATCTGAAGGGGACGGTGCTGGATTTTTCGACCAAGTTGATTGCGGGCGGGTATAAATTCTCGAATCCCAACGCCAAGGCGAGTTGCTCGTGCGGCGAGAGTTTCAGCGTTTAATCGGCTTCATGGTGAAGCCCGTGCCACTTCGGGGTTGTCTTCCGTCCGGGGGTTGGCGAAGTTTTGCGCCGTTCTAATCCCGCAACCTCCTTATTGATGGCCAACTCGTTTCCTTCGTCCGGCGGCAACCGCCCCGGTTATTTCCAGCGTCGCAACAACGACCCTTTTGCCCACATCCGCCGCAATGCGCGGATCAAGGAACCTGAAATCCGCGTCATCAGCCCCGAAGGCAAGCAGCTCGGCATCATGCAGACCGAGCGCGCGCTGGCCCTCGCGCAGCAGTTCAATCTCGACCTCGTCGAGATGGCCGCGACCGCGAAGCCGCCCGTTTGCCGCATCATGGATTTCGGCAAATACATTTACGAAGAGCAGAAGAAGGCGAGCCACGCCAAGTCCACCGCGACCAAGCTCAAGGAAATCGAGTTCACCCCGCGTATCGCCGACGGCGATTTCCTCACCAAGATCCGCCACGCCGAGGAGTTCCTCGATCATGGCAACAAGGTGAAGCTCCGCCTGAAGTTCCGCGGTCGCGAAATGGCGCACACCGAGATCGGTTTCGCGCTCATGCAGAAGGCACTGGCCGAGCTCGAGGGCATGGGCCATCCGGACAATCAGGCCAAGCTGATGGGGAAGCAGATCAATATCATGCTGACCCCGCTGCCCGCCAACAAGCGGAAGCGCAAATACACCTTGGACAAGGACGAAGAGGCGATCGACGACACCGGTTCCGATCAGGGTCACGACGACGCGCACGACGACGAGTCGCCCGCCAAGGCGTGAGGTGGCTACCCGCATGACCGGGTGGCGAAACAGCCGGATAATGAGCGCGGTTTTGGCCGCGCTCATTTTGTTTTTGCCGGCAAGCGCGCAGGCGGTTCCGCCGACGCGCAACCCGGCGTCGTCGAGCTCGGCCTACCTCAAGGTTGCGGGGGTCAATTATGTGGATGCGCGGGTGTTTTTCGCGCGACACGGGTTTGCGGCGAGTTGGGTTGAGCGCGGCAAGCAGATGCGGTTGCAGGCCAAGAACGGGCGTCTCGATCTCGTGGCCGACAAGCGCGACGTGACGTTCAACGGCCTGCGCGTGCTCATGGGCGAACCGGCGGTGTTTCACGGGAACACGCTTTATGTGAGCCGCATCGACGCGGAAAAACTCTTTCAACCGATCCTCAGCCCTTCATCGGTGACGAAGCCGCCGGCGCCGGTGTTGCGCGTGATCGTGATTGATGCGGGGCACGGCGGGCAGGATACCGGCACGCAGAACAAGTCGTTCAAGCTCGATGAAAAAGTGTTCGCGCTTGATGTGTCCAACCGGCTGCGGACGCTGCTGGTGAAGCAAGGCTACAAAGTGGTGATGACGCGCACGGACGACCGGTTTATCGCGCTGCCGCAACGCGCCGAGATCGCGAACAAAGCGGGGGCGGATTTGTTCATCAGCATTCATTTCAACGCGGTGAGCGGCGCGCCGGCCGTGAAGGGTTCGGAGACCTATGTGATGACGCCGCAATACCAGCGCTCCACCGGCAGCGCGAAGCGCGAAGCGGGCGACAACGTGGCGAACCCGGGCAATCTCAATGACCCGTGGAATGCGTTGCTCGGTTATCACATGCATTCGCAGGTGCTGGCGAAGCTGGGAAGCGCGGACCGCGGACTGAAACGGGCGCGCTTCGCGGTGCTGCGGATGGTGAACAGTCCGGGCGTGTTGATCGAGGCGGGGTATTTGTCGAACAACGACGAGGCGAAAAAAATCGCGACGGCGGCGTATCGTCAGTCGCTCGCCGAGGCGCTTGCGCAGGGCGTGCGCGGGTATGCGAACGCGATTAAGTCTGTTAAGGCGAAGTGAACCTTAAATTTTCGCTTTCTCGGCGGCGGCGGTGATGCCGCCGGGGAGGCAGGCACCGCAGCCGTTGACGAAGAAGTCGGTGCCCTTGTCATCGACAAGGATGAACGCGGGGAAATCCACGACGTCGATTTTCCAGACGGCTTCCATGCCGAGTTCGGGATACTCGAGGACTTCGACGTGTTTGATGTTTTCCTTGGCGAGAATCGCGGCGGGTCCGCCGATGCTGCCGAGGTAGAAGCCGCCGTATTTTTTGCAGGCGTCGGTCACCTGCTTGGAGCGGTTGCCCTTGGCGAGCATCACCATCGAGCCGCCGAGCGACTGGAAGAGATCGACATAGCTGTCCATGCGGCCGGCGGTCGTGGGGCCGAAGCTGCCGCTGGCGTAACCCTTCGGAGTCTTGGCGGGACCGGCGTAATAGACCGGATGGTTCTTGAAATAGTCGGGCAAGCCTTGGCCGGCATCGACGCGCTCCTTGAGTTTGGCGTGGGCGATGTCGCGGGCGACGACGAGCGGGCCGTTGAGGAGCACGCGTGTGGTAACGGGATGTTTCGACAACTCGACGAGGATGGCGGGCATCGGCTGGTTGAGGTCGATGCGCACGACGTGGTCGTCTTTGATGGTGCGCTGGCTCGCGGGGATGAAGCGGCCGGGGTTGGTCTCCATCTTTTCGAGCCAGATGCCGTCTTTGTTGATCTTGGCTTTGATGTTGCGGTCGGCGGAGCAGGAGACGCCGAGGCCGACGGGGCAGCTCGCGCCGTGGCGAGGGAGGCGGATGACACGCACATCGAGGGCGAAATATTTGCCGCCGAACTGGGCGCCGATGCCGCTGTTCTGGGCGATTTTCAGGACGAGCTTTTCGGTTTCGATGCAACGAAAGGCGCGGCCCTCGTTGTTGCCGGTGGTGGGGAGGTGATCGAGGTATTTGGCCGAGGCGAGCTTGACGGTTTTCAAGCAGGCTTCGGCGCTGGTGCCGCCGATGACGAGGGCGAGGTGGTAGGGCGGGCAGGCGGCGGTGCCGAGGTATGAGAGCTTGTCGGTGACGAACTTTTCGAGGCCCTTGGGATTGAGGAGGGCCTTGGTTTCCTGGAAGAGGAACGTCTTGTTGGCGGAGCCGCCGCCCTTGGCGACGAAGAGGAATTTATACTCGGAGCCCTCGGTGGCGTAGAGGTCGATCTGCGCGGGGAGATTGGTGCCCGTGTTGACCTCGTTGAACATGTCGAGCGGGGCGGTCTGCGAGTAGCGGAGGTTTTCCTTGGTGTAGGTTTCGTAAACACCTTTGGACAAAAACTCGGCGTCGTTGGCGCCGGTCCAGACCTGCTGGCCTTTTTTGGCGACGATGGTGGCGGTGCCGGTGTCCTGGCAGAAAGGGAGGATGCCCTCGGCGGAGATCTCGGCGTTTTTCAGCAGCGTGGTCGCGACGTAGCGGTCGTTGGCGGAGGCCTCGGGGTCGTCGAGGATGGCGGCGACTTGCGCGAGGTGTTTCGGGCGAAGGAGGAAGGAGATGTCGCGGGTGGCTTGTTGCGCGAGGAAGGCGAGGACGTCGGGATCGATTTTGAGGATCTCGCGGCCTTCGAAGGTCGTGGTGGAGACGCCTTCCTGGGAGAGCAGGCGATACTCGGTGTCATCGGGGCCGAGAGGAAACGGGTCTTGGTAGGAGAAAGCGGGCGTGGCCATGGAAAACACTTAGCCATAATCGCCGCGGCCGGGACGACGAAAAACGCCCGGGTGCGGAAAAATTGGCAAGAATTGCGGAGGGGATAAAACGGGGTGCGAAACGAGGCAGCGGCTGCTTTTAGACGATCTTTAATTTGGGCAGGTCCTGTCCGTCCACGAGGCCGGTGGGTTTGCCCTTGGCGTCGACCACGATGAGATCGTCGATCTTGTGGGCTTGGAAGAGGCGCAAGGCATCGACGCCAAGGGCATCCTCGGCTACGGTTTTGGGTGAGCGCGTCATGAAGGTGGCGACGGGTTTTTCGAGGAATCCGGGACCGGTGAGGGCGCTGCGGCGGAAATCGCCGTCGGTGAAGATGCCGGTGAGTTTGCCGGATTTCGGGTGGACGATGGCGATGCTGCCACTCTTGGCCTTGGTCATCGCGAGGATGGCGGCCTGGGTGGTGGTTTTCTCGGTGACGACGGGAAGGCGGTCGCCGCGGCGCATGATGTCCTTCACGCGGAGAAGCAGGACGCGGCCGAGATTGCCGGCTGGGTGGAACTTGGCGAAGTCGTCGCGGGTGAGACCGCGTTCATCGAGGAGCACCATGGCGAGGGCGTCACCGATGGCGAGGGCGGCGGTGGTGCTGGCAGTGGGGGCGAGACGCAGCGGGCAGGCTTCGCGGGGAACACGATAGAGCAGCTGCAAGTCGGTGTTTTTCGCGAGATCGGATGCGGGGTTGCTGGTGAAGGCGACAGTGCGCAGGCCGAGACGCTTGAAGCCGGGGATCAGGCGTAGGATTTCGTCGGATTGGCCGCTGTTGCTCAGAAGAAAGACCAAGTCGCCTTCGCTGCAGAGTCCGAGGTCGCCGTGAAGCGCCTGGGTGGCGTCGAGAAAGCAGGTGGAGAGACCGGTGCTATTGAGCGTGCCGACGAGCTTGTTGGCGATGTGGGCGGACTTGCCGACGCCGGTGAAGATGAGCTTGCGGCCGGCGATGCTGGTGGTTTGCACCGCGCGGGCGACATCGACGAATTTTCCGTCCAAGGCGCGGGAGGTTGCCGTGAGGGCTTCCTGTTCGATTTTGATGCAGGCGCGGGCGCGACTGAGGGCGGTTTTGGAATCGAGGGCCATTTAGGGTTTGAGTCGCGGGACTCTCTGCGAGACTTAGGAGCAACTTTTTTCCGTTCAAACCATTTCAACCCGCCACCGATGAGGTTCCGCTTTCCACTGCTTTGTCTGTGCGCGCTCGCGACACTGCTTTTTGTCGCGGGTTGCGGACGTTACGATTCGTCGCCTTTTACGGCGGAGATTGACGAACCCAATTATCGCCGGGGGAAGGACATGATCCGGCAGGGGCGTAACCAGGAAGCGTTGGTCGCCTTCACCAAGGTCATCGAAAAACGCGGCGAGGACGCGCCGGAATCGCATCTTGAACTCGGTATTCTCTACCAGCAGCAGCCGAACTTCAAAGATCCCATTCTCGCGATTTATCACTACCGGCAGTTTTTGAAATTAAAGCGCAACTCGCCGCAGGCTGATCTGGTGCGGCAGCGCATCGACGCCGCCACGCGCGAGTTTGCCCGCACGCTACCGGCCCAGCCGCTCGACAACCAGATGGAGCGCCTCGATCTGCTCGAAAAAATCGACCAGCTTCAGCGCGAGAACATCCAGCTCAAAGATCAACTGATCGGAGCACGCACCCAGTCGATCACCACACCGCGTCTGTCGCAAACGGCTGCGGACGACACGTCGGGCGAGGCGTTGGCTCCGCTTGCGATCGACCCCAATCAATCGCCCATCGCGGATGCTCCTCCGCCGGTCGTGGTGACGCCGGATCAACCCGTGCAGACGCCCACGCAGGTTCCGGCAACGCCGCCGGCCAACGCGGGCTTCAAGCGGCATGTGGTGGTAAAGGGCGACACCTTGTTCGTGCTGGCGCAGCGCTACTACGGCAACAAATCCCGCTGGCGCGACATTTACGCGGCCAACCGCCATGTGATGGCCAACGAAAGTTCGTTGTCCATCGGCATGGAGCTTCGGATCCCGCAGTAATTTTCAGCATCACCTTCGTCATGCCGCGCACCTCCCGCCGCACGTCGGTGTTCACGGAATCCCTCATCCGGGAGATGTCGCGCGTCGCCGCGCAGCACGGTGCGATCAACCTCTCGCAAGGTTTCCCTGACGGCGATCCGCCCGCATCGCTCGTGCAGGCGGCGAAGGATGCGATGGACGCCGGACGGCACCAATATGCGGTGACCTGGGGTTCGCCGGAACTGCGCGACGCGCTGGCCGCGAAACTCACGCGCTTCACCGGCCTGCCGGTTGATCCGCAACGCGAGCTGGTCGTCACCTGCGGTGCGACGGAGGCAATGCTCGCCGCGGTCATGACCGTGTGCGATCCGGGCGATCGCATCGGTATGTTTTCGCCGTTTTACGAGAACTACAATGCCGACGCGATTCTCAGCGGATCGGTCGCGGTGCACGTGCCGTTGCACCCGCCCGGCTATGGCTTTGATCCGGCGGAGTTGCGCGCGGCGTTCGCGACCGGCGGTGGGTTGAAGGCGTTTATCCTGTGCAATCCGTCAAACCCTTGCGGACGCGTTTTCACGCGCTCCGAGTTGCTGCAAATCGCCGCGCTGGCCGAGGAGTTCGACACGTTTGTGATCACTGACGAAGTGTATGAGCACCTCGTGTTTGACGGACGCAAGCATGTGTATTTTGCGACGTTGCCCGGCATGGCGAAGCGCACGCTCAGCGTGTCGTCGCTCTCGAAAACGTTTTCGATCACCGGATGGCGGCTGGGTTATCTGCACGCCGCGCCCGAGATCATCGCGCAGGCGCGCAAGGTGCATGATTTCCTCACGGTCGGCGCGGCGGCTCCGCTGCAACACGCAGTGGTCACGGCGCTGGGGTGGGGGCCGGACTATTACGCCGGGTTGTGTGCGGAGTATCAGGCGCAACGCGACGTGTTGCTGGGTTATTTGGATCGCACGGGGCTGACTTACACGAAACCCGAGGGGGCTTATTTTGTGATGCTGGATATCTCGCCGTTCGGCTACGCGAGCGACGTGGAGTTTGCGCACTGGATGGCGAAGGAGATCGGGGTCGCGCCGGTGCCCGGCTCCAGCTTTTTCGCCAACGGCGAGAACCGCTATGTGCGACTCAATTTTGCCAAAAAGCCGGCAACCCTGCACGCGGCGGGCGAGCGGTTGCTTAAGTTAAAGCGCGGGTAGGGTTCACCGCCGGTTTCCGGCGGGACCCTTATCCGATAATATTTACTTCACGGCGGCCCAGACGCGCTGCACGTCGTCGTGTTCTTCGAGCGCCTGCAGGAATTCGCCGACCTCGGCGCGGTGTTCGTCGGTGAGCTCGGGGAACATCTTGGCGACGTAGCCGATTTCGCTCGTGACGACCGTCCAGCCGTTGGCGCTCAGCCAAGTCGAGGCGGCGTGGACCTGGGTGCGGTCGGTGTGGAAACGGGCGCCGGTCGCGCCCTCGGGCACGTCGTCGTTTTGCTGGTGGCTGATCGCCTCGAAATCATTCGCGCCGGCTTCGATCGCGGCGGCTTCGAGATCGACGTCGGCGGCGGGAGTGTGGGCTTCGACGATGCCGACGTGTTCAAACAGGAACTTGTTGCTGCCGGTGGTGCCGAGGATGCCCTTCTTGAAGAGAACGCGCATTTCGGGGGAGGTGCGCTGCACGTTGTCGGTGTAAACCTCGACGATGATCGGGACCTTGTGAGGTGCGTAGCCCTCGAAAACGATGTGGTCCATGACCATCTTTTCGCCGCCGATGCCGGCGCCCTTGTTGATGGCGCGCTCGATCACGTCGCGGGTGACGCTGGCCTTTTTGGCCTTTTCGACGGCGGCGAAGAGCCGGGCGTTGGCGGCCTGATCGGCGCCCCCGATCTTCGCGGCTACCGTGATTTCTTTCACGATCTTGCCGACGAACTGACCCTTTTTGTTGTTAACGATAGCGCGTTTCGCGTGAAGCCATTGGCGTCCCATAAGATCCAAAGGGTTAGCGGGTGCATCGGCGGCAATCAATCCGGAACACACGAAGGAACCATCGGGGCGGGCAGCCTACCATTGGGGCAAGAATCCCCTGTCATCATGAATCTCGAAAAAATCCGCAGCCTGAACGGGAAAACGGTTTTGGTGAAACCGGCCGTCGCCGATGATCCGAACAGCGTCGGTTTGCGCGGCACGCTCAGGGTGAGCGAAGTTCCGGCGACTCCGGGGATGCTGCATGTGGAGATTGTGCTGAGTTATCCCGAGCGCAGTGATGTGAACGGACGTCCGGCGCACGAAGAGCTTGTGCCCTTGTCCCAAGCGGATGTCGCCCGCTTGCTGGCCTCTGAGGTAAATGGTGCGGATGCTTATGAATACACCCTGGATCACGGGGGTAAGACGGTTCGCTGAACTGCTCGTCGTCAGGCACCCGCGCGCATCAAGAGCCAAGTGGTGTAACCGACATACGAGGCCAGCAACGCGGCACCTTCCCAGCGATTCACGCGTCCGCCGGATTTGGCCAACGGCAGCAGCGCGACGGCGATGACGAGCATGACGATCAAGTCGCCCCATTCGAGGCCGGGGGCGTCGATGGGCTGGATCAGCGCGGCGATGCCGAGGATGCCGAGGACGTTGAAAATATTCGAGCCGACGACATTGCCGATGGCCACGTCGCTTTCTTTTTTAAGCGCGGCAACGAGGGACGTCGCGAGTTCGGGAAGGCTGGTGCCGACCGCGACGATGGTCAGGCCGATGGCGACCTGGCTCATGCCCCACGATTCGGCGAGCGTGACGGCGCCGGTCACGAAGAAATGCGAACCGACGATCAACGCTCCGAGACCGCCGATAACAAACGCGATGCTTTTGCCGAGGCCCTCGGGTTTCGGGCCGATCTCGGCGGCGTATTCCTTGGAGGCTTCGGTGACGGCGGTCTCGGCGCGCGCCTGTTTCACGGTGAGCACGGTGTAAACGATGAGGCCGGCCAGCAGGAGGCCGCCTTCCCAACGGGCGAGGTGTCCGTCCATGAGCATGAGCAACGCGACCACCGACGCGCCGATCATGATGGGCACTTCGCGACGGATGACCTGGGCGGTGGCGGTGAGCGGAGTGACCAACGCGCACAGGCCGAGGATGAGGGCGATGTTGCAGATATTGGAGCCGACGACGTTGCCGATGGAGATCGCGCCATTGCCCGAGGCGGCAGCTTGCACGCTCACGACCATTTCGGGACTGCTGGTGCCGAACGCCATGACGGTGAGCCCGATGACGAGCGGGGTGAGGCCAAGACGGAGCGCGAGACTCGCGCCGCCTTTGACGAGCGCCTGCGCGCCGAAGTAGAGAACAACCAGACCGATGACGAGAGCCAGCCAAGGATTCATAAGCCGCTGAAGAAGCCGGTCGGTTTGCGCAGTGTCAACCGGCGGACGGGCGGATGGAAATTTTGCAGGGTAGTATAACCCGGCTTGTCAGTCCGGCGTGCGCCCGCCCTTGTGGGGCGACATGTCTTTGCCGTCAGTATCTGCTCCGCTTGCGCCGCTCACCGGGTTTCCGGATGCGGATGCCGTGCTGGACCGGTTTTTGGAGGCGTCGAAGGAGCGCGGGCTGGAACTCTATGCCGAGCAGGAGGAGGCGATTTTGGAATTGTTTGCGGGACGGAACGTGATCCTCAACACGCCGACGGGGTCGGGGAAATCGCTGGTGGCGGCGGCGTTTCACTTCAAGGCGATCTGCGCGGGGCAACGGTCGGTTTATACGTGTCCGATCAAGGCGTTGGTGAATGAGAAGTTTTTGTCGCTGTGCCGGGAGTTTGGTCCGGACCACGTCGGGATGATGACGGGAGATGCGAGCGTGAATTCCGACGCGCCCATCCTGTGCTGCACGGCGGAGATTCTGGCCAACCTCGCGCTGGCGGGGGGCGAGCGGGCGGCGGCCATCAAAGTCGTCATCATGGACGAGTTTCATTATTACTCGGACGCGGAGCGCGGTTACGCGTGGCAGGTGCCATTGCTCACGATGCCGTGGACACGGTTTTTGCTGATGTCGGCCACGCTGGGATCGACGGAGTTTTTTGAGAAAGAACTTACGCGCATCACGCACGCGCCGAGCGTCACGGTGAAGAGCGACCGGCGTCCGGTGCCGTTGGAGTTCGAGTATTCGGAGACGCCGCTCGTCGAGCGGCTGGCGGCGTTGCTGGAGGCCAAGCGCGCGCCGATTTATCTGGTGCATTTCACGCAGCGGGCGGCGTCGGAGGCGGCGCAGAGTTTGATGAGCCTGAATGTGTGCTCGAAGGACGAGAAGGCGGCCATCGCGACGGCGTTGGAGGGCGTGCGGTTCACGAGTCCGTATGGCAAGGAAGTGAAGCGCTGGCTGCGGCATGGCGTGGGCGTGCATCACGCGGGGTTGCTGCCGAAGTATCGTATCCTGGTGGAGCAACTCGCGCAGAAGGGACTGCTTAAATTGATCTGCGGGACGGATACGCTCGGCGTGGGGATCAACGTGCCGATTCGCACGGTGGTGTTTACGCAGTTGTGGAAATACGACGGGAAGAAGGCGGCGATTTTGAGTGTGCGCGATTTTCGTCAGGTCGCCGGGCGGGCGGGGCGGCGCGGGTTTGATACGGTCGGCTACGTCGTCGTGCAGGCGCCGGAGCACGTGATCGAAAACAAACGCGCGGAGGAAAAGGCGGCGCGTGATCCGAAGAAAAAGAAGGCGGCGAAGCGCAGCGCGCCGGAGGGCGAGGTGGGTTGGGATGCGAAGACGTTTGAGAAGCTGATGGTCGCGCCGTCTGAGCCGCTGGTGTCGCGGTTCGATGTGTCGCACGGGATGTTGCTGCAGGTGCTCGGGCGCGACGAGGACGGGTGCAAGGTGATGCGGCAGCTGATCGCGGACTGTCATGAGACGCCGCATAAAAAACGAGGGCTGAGGAAGCGGGCGTTCCAGTTGTTTCGCGCGCTGCTGGAGCGGAAGATCGTGTCGTGGATTCCGGTGACACCGACGGGTCGCAAGCTGCGCGTGAACGTGGAGCTGCAGGCGGATTTTTCGCTGCACCAGGCGTTGTCGCTCTATCTGCTCGATACGGTGAAACTGCTGGACCGGGCGGCGCCGGATTATCCGTATGACGTGCTCACGTTGTGCGAAGCCATCGTGGAGGATCCGGATCAGATTTTGCGGCAGCAAGTCAGCCGGTTGAAGGGCGACGCGGTCGAGCAGATGAAGGCCGAGGGGATTCCTTACGAAGAGCGCATGGAGAAGCTGGAGGAGATCGAGCACCCGAAGCCGTTGCGGGAGTTTTTATACGACACGTTCAACGCGTTCGCGGCGGTGCATCCGTGGGTGGGGCAGGAGAACGTGAGGCCGAAGTCGATCGCGCGGGAAATGTATGAGCGCTACATGTCGTTTGCCGATTACGTGCGCGATTATGGGTTGCAGCGCGGCGAAGGGCTTTTGTTGCGGCATCTCTCGCAGGTGTGGAAGGTGCTGGCGCAGACGGTGCCGGATGAGGCGAAGACGGAGGAGGTCGTCGAGATGGAGACGTATTTCCGCGAGCTGATCCGCGGGATCGATTCGAGTCTGCTGGAAGAGTGGGAACGGTTGCGCGATCCGGACTATGTTGCGGCGGAGTTGGCGGGTGGGGCGGACAAGCCGGCGCGTCCGTCGAGTTACGATATTACGCGGGATGGGGCGGGGTTCCGGCGGTTGGTGAGGACAGCGATCTTTGGGTTTTTGCAAGAAGTCGCGGCGCGCGATTGGGAAAGCGCGGCGTCGCGGCTCACCACGGGCGAGGCGTTGGCGGAGGGCGAGAATACGCTGATGTCGCCTGAGGCGAAGCGGATCGAGAAGGCGTTCGCGGGGTATTTCGATGCGCGCGGGCGGTTCCGGTTGGATCCTGAAGGGCGGGCGGCGAAGCACACGCATTTCGGCGAAGAGCGCGATGCGAACGGTGTGTTGTCGTGGACGGTGGCGCAGGTGCTCGTCGACAAGGACGAGATCAACGATTGGGAGGTGCGCTTCGCTGTGGATCTGGCCGAGTCGCGGGCGCAGGCGAGGGCGGTGGTGCGGTTCGAGGACGCAGGCGCGATCGGTGGGTAGGGCGGGTTATCCTTAACCCGCTGTCCGTCGGCATCGCATTCCATTCGATCCGGCGCGTTAGGGATAACGCGCCCCACCTTAAGTGCCGTAGAGGCGGTCGCCGAAATCGCCGAGGCCGGGGAGAATGTATTTCTTGGTGTTGAGCTCGCGGTCGAGGGCGGCGGTGAAGATCGGGACGGTGGGGTGGACGGCTTCGACGGCGCGCACGCCTTCGGGCGAGGCGACGATGCAAACCAGGCTGATGTCGGTCGCGCCGGCGGCGAGGAGGACGTCGATGGCTTGCACGGCGGAACCGCCGGTCGCGAGCATGGGATCGACGGCGAGCACGCGTTTGCCGGCGAGGGGAGGGAGCTTTTGGTAATAGCTGCGGGCGACGGCGGTGACATGGTCGCGTTCGAGTCCGACGTAGCCGACGCTTACGTCGGGAAACAGATCGACGAACGGCTGCACCATGCCGAGCCCGGCGCGGAGAATCGGGACGACGGCGAGGGGTTGCGCGAGGATCCGGCCGGTGTGTTTTTCTACCGGGGTTTCGATGACGTGGTCGCGCGTGGGCAGGTCGCGGGTGGCGTCGAGCGCGAGGAGGAGTCCGAGCTGGTGGCAGAAGGCGCGGAAGGCGGCGGGTTGGGTGTCGCGGTCGCGGAGCCGGGTGAGAAGATGAGCTCCGAGCGGGTGGTTGAGGACGTGGAGCATGAGCGGGGCGGTTAGAGCAGGTCGCGGGCGACCTTGTTCTCGAGGATGGACTCGAGTTCGCGGCGCAGGTCCTTTTGTTTGCCGCGGAAGTTGGGCATGAGGGCGAGCCATTGGTAGACCTCTTCGCGCAGGTGTTTGGGCATGACGGGTTCGACGGCGACGACGCGGTCGAGTGCGCGCACGCAGGCGAGGGCGATTTGTTCGCACATCGTCTGGGCGTCGGCGGTGCTGTGCTGGCCGGCGAGGCGGACGAATTCGTCGAGTTTGCCGCGGCGGGTGGAGGCGCGGAGACGGGTCTGCATGGCGGTTTTGTAGAGACCGATGCTGTTGAGGACGACGCTGGCGCAGCGCGGATAGAAGCTGGACATGAGGTTCCAGGGGTCGCCGACCTGGTCGCCGCCGTGGCGGAAATCGCTGCGCAGGATCACGGCGGGGATGTCGGCGAATTTGGCGAACATGAACTCGACGACGGTGCCGGAGTCGAGTTCGGTGCCGTCGTAGTTGAAGAGGGCGAGGTCGCAGGCGAGCAGGGCGCGGATGTCGGCGTCGCGGATGCTGTGGGCGGTGGTGCGGCGTTGCTCGATGTTTTGCGGGAGGACGCAGAGGTATTTGCCGTGGGACTTTTCGTAGATGGCCTCGGCGAGGTAGGCGTTGCCGATGAGGTGCTTCAGGCTGAAGAGCTCGCTGGCGAAATAAACGGTGTAGCTCTTCTTTTTTGATTTCATGCCTCGTGCCATGAGCGCACAGCAAGTCGCAGGCCGCGGGGACGCACAATGTTTTTTAAACCCGGCGTGCGCTCAGAGCAGGTAGTGGCGGCGGATGGCGGCGGCGAGGGACTCGGGGGATTGCGCGATGTCGAGGGTGAGCGCATGACGCGGCTCCTCCAGCGTGGCGAGCTGGCTGTCGAGGAGGGAGGGCGGGGCGAAGTGGCCGGTGCGCGTGTTGAGGCGCGCGGAGAGTTGTGCGCGCGTGCCGTGAAGGTGGATGAGTTTCACGCAGCCGGGGTCGGCGATGAGTTGATCGCGGTAGGCTTCCTTGAGCGCGGAGCAGGCGAGGACGGTGTTTTCGCGGGCGGCGAGGCGGGCGTCGATGTGGGTGCGCACGGCGGCGAGCCACGGGGCGCGGTCGGCGTCGGAGAGGGCTTCACCGGCGGAGAGTTTGGCGACGTTGGCGGGAGGGTGAAAATCGTCGGCATCGGCAAAGTGCCAGCCGAGGGAGTGGGCGAGCAGGCGGCCGACGGTGGTTTTGCCTGAGCCGGCCACGCCCATGAGGAGGAAGACGCGGGTTTCGTTGAGTTCCCAAGAGCGGGCGGACACGGGGTCGCGGCCCTCGTCGAAATCGTTGAGATCGAAAAAGGTTTCGATGGGTTTGGCGGAGAGTCCGCAGGCGGCGATGCGGGTGCGGAGGACGGGCGTGCGGTCGTCGCGCCAGCCGATTTTCATCATAAAGCGGTTCCACGCCATGCATTCGTCGTCAGTGCGTGCGCCGCCTCGGGAGTGGGCCCACGAGAGGATATCTTCGTCGCAACCGCCGGCGACGGTGCGGATTTTGAGTGCCGGATAGTCGATGCCGAGAAACGTGCACGTGCGGGCGTCGAAGCCGATACCGAGGTTGCCGTGGTAGTCGTCGGGAAGGCGACCGGCGGCGTGCAGGCGGATTTTATCCAGCATGCGGCCAAAGTGCACAAGGCGACCGACGAGGGAGTATTCGCTGCGGAGTCCGGGGACGAAGGGCATCGGGGGTTTTGTTAATCGCGCCAGATATAAACGGCGGTGGCAAGGAGGCCAAAGGCAACGGTGGGTGCCACCAGCCAAAGCGGATGGATGGGGACGTTGTAGGTTTCGATGAGCCACCAGATGGCCGCGCACTTTGCGGTGATCAGAGCCCAGCCGGCGACCAGCCAGCGCTCGGAGCGACGATTACGAGCCTCGCGCGGAGGATTGATCCGCACGTCTTTGACGAAGGCGTGGTCGTAGTCCTCGGTGGGGGCGCGGCGGGTGATAAGTTGCAGCAGGTTGGCGAACATGGAGGTGGGAAAGAGTGGGTTATATCCAGCACACAGGAAGCGCATGGAGCGGCTGATTTCAAACGCGTTGCCGATCTTTTTGAGAGGGGAGCGAATGTGATATGTCGCGATTTTTCTTGCGCTTAGGGGATCATCGTTCATCTCAAGACGCTTATCGTCAGAGAAGCGTTAGATGACAGGAACTGGTGAGTCGTCAGTGGGTTTGGACCCGGGATGATTTGAAACCCGATAGTCGGGAACGGACTGGCAGCGGACGGGAATCGACGAATTATCCTATGAGTTCCAAACTCTACGTTGGCAACATGTCCTTCAAAACCTCCGAAGACGAACTCCGTTCGGCTTTCGGCCAGTTCGGTAACGTCACTGATGTCTATGTCGCCATGGACAAAATGACCGGTCGTCCCCGCGGTTTCGCGTTCGTCACCTTCTCCTCCCCCGAGGAAGCCAAGGTTGCTGCTGAGAAGCTCAACGGCGTCGATCTCGGCGGCCGCGCTCTCACTGTGAACGAAGCCCGTCCGAAAGAGGAAGGCGCTGGCCGTTCCTTCGGTGGTGGCGGCGGCGGCGGTGGTCGCGGCGGCTTCGGCGGCGGCGAGCGCCGTGGCGGCTTCGGTGGTGGCGGCCGCTCCGGCGGCGGCGATCGCCGTTACTAATTCCTGTTTCGGCCTAAATGGCTGATCACGAAATTTTCGAGGGCGGGTCGCCTAATCGCGACTCGCCCTTTTTGTTTTCCGATTTCCGACTGCTTCGGCGGTCTTTTTTCAGGACGGTTATTCGATTGAATTCCGTCCGTGGGCGCGCGGGTCGCGCGTCCCTCTGCCGGCGCTTTTGTGCGCGGGTATTCAGCCCGACCCGTTTTTGCATCCCATGCCTTTTAAAAGTCTCAATCTTTCCCCGGACATTCTCCGCGGCGTAGTCTCGGCCGGTTACACCGATCCGACCCCCATTCAATTGCGCGCGATTCCCGTGGTGCTTTCCGGCCGCGATTTGATCGCCTCGGCGCAGACCGGCACCGGCAAGACCGCTGCCTTTGCGCTGCCCATTCTGACCAGGCTCGGTGCCCACGGCCGCGCGCCCCGCGTGCTTATCCTTGAGCCCACGCGCGAACTTGCCGCGCAGGTCGAGACGGCGTTCCGCGATTTTGCGCGTCACACCGACATCCGCACGGTGGCGCTGTTCGGCGGCGTCGGTTACGGTGCCCAGCGCAACGAACTCAAGCGCGGCGTGGATGTGATTTCCGCCACGCCGGGCCGCCTGATGGACTACATCAAGGGCGGCGAACTTTCGCTCAACACCATCGAGATCCTGGTGCTCGATGAAGTGGACCGCATGCTCGACATGGGTTTCCTGCCTGTCGTCAAAGACATCATTGCGCGCTGCCCCAAGGGACGGCAGACGCTGTTCTTCTCGGCGACGGTTCCTCCGGAGATCGCGGCCGTCGCGTCGTTTGCGTTGAAGAATCCCGAGCGCGTCGAGTGCGGGGTGAACCGCTCCGTCAACCAGTCGGTCAACCACGCGCTTTATCCCGTGGCCTGGGCGCAGAAGTTCGATCTGTTGGTCGCGCTGCTTCAGAAAACTGATTTCCAGAGTGTGCTGGTGTTCAGCCGCACCAAACATGGCGCCGATAAAATCGCCGCGCGGCTTAAATCCGCCAAGCACACGGTCGCGGTGCTTCACGCGAATCGTTCCCAGAATCAGCGCATCGAGGCGCTGGCCGGCTTCAAGAGCGGCAAATACGAGATCATGGTCGCCACCGACATCGCCGCGCGCGGCATCGATGTCGCGGGTGTCACCCATGTGATCAACTACGACGTGCCGGAAAATCCCGAGGACTATGTGCATCGCATCGGCCGCACCGGTCGTGCGATGGCCGTGGGCGACGCGTTTACCCTGGTCTCGCCGGAAAACGCCGACGACATCCGTGACATCCAGCGCTTCATCGGGGCGAAGATTCCCGAGCTGCGGCTCGAAGGGTTTCCCTATCAGCCGTTCGTTATGAATCCGTCTTATCCCAAGAAAGGCCAGCAACAGCAGCGTCGCCAGGGCGGCGGTGGTGGACAGCGTCCGGGCCAAGGCCAATCCGGCCGGCCCGCCGGTGGCGGAGGTGGAGGTGGAGGCGGTGGTGGTCGTTCGGGCGGAGGCGGCGGCTTTCGCGGCCGTCGTTGAGAGCCGTTGCGGCGAAAAAATGCGGATGAACCGGATCCGTTGAGAATTAGAAGTCGCTCAGAGTTAAAAAAAGTATTTTGCAATCCTCATGAGTGACGAAGCACAGCCTCCTCAACTCCGCTTGCGTCCGCGCAAGCGTGAGGATGAGCCTGCGGTTGCCGCGAGTCCGGCGGCACCGGATGTTGTGCCGCCGGCGATCAGTGGCACTGGAACTGATGGCGGGGTTGTTAATACGCCGGTGGTTGCTCCGGCAGCGTCTGAAAGTCCTGTTCGGTTTCGCCTAAAACCGAAGCTGTCGGCTGAAGCGGAGGGAACGAAAGCGGTCGAAGAGACGTTGCCTGTCGGGGAAATTTCGGCCGTTGCTCCGGCTGCTTCCGAGAGTGTTGGCGAAGACGCGTCGGGATTGCCTCGTCTGAAGCTAAAGATGGTGGCAAGCCCTGCGGAAGCGGCCAGTGCCGCGCTTATCGGGGTGCCTCCGCCGTTGCCTGCTTTGCCGCCATTACCCTCGGTGGCTATCACGCTTCCTCCGTCCATTTCGGGATCGCAGATGGTGGGCGCGTTGCCGCCGGTGGTGGTCAAACCCGCCACCGCCTCGCTTTCACCGCGTCCCTCGTCGATGATGCCGCCACCACCGGTGATATTGCCGCCGCCGATTCCAAAAGTGGTGCCCAAGGTGGTGCCGAAAAAAAAGTGGCTGATGATCGCGCTGGTGGCCGTCACGCCTCTCATGCTGGGATCGGTGGCTTATTATTTTCTGGTGCCGAAGGTGGAGCCGCTGCCGGTCGTGACAAATCCTCCACCGCGCGTGGCACCCTTGCCGCCGCCCGAGCCGCCACTGGGGCAGCCATTGTCCAGCTCCCAAATCGCGCCGCTGCCGCCGCAGCCGGTCATGCAGCAGTCGTCGTCGGCCAGCGCGAAGCCCGCAAAGGCAACCCAGTCGAATTCGGCGGCGGCGATGGCGTTTCGCGCCTGGCTAGCGGAGGTGCGCATCGTCGGGGTGGTGGCCGGGGATTCGCCGCGCGCGATTGTCAACGGCCGTCTGGTCCGTCCCGGCGATGTCGTGGACGCCTCGCAAGGCATCATCTTTGACGGACTGGATCTTGAGCGCAAAGAAGTCGTTTTTCGCACGAACGGCGGGTTGTTTGCGGGCAAGGCTTATTGAGCAGGCTACCAGGTGTCCACCGGGCCCTTCGGCACGGGGATGGATTCGCGGGAGAACACCGGATCATCGGGATCGCGCATGAAGGAGGCGACCAACGGACCCGGTGCGTATTGGGATTTCAATACGCCGGCCGCGTCGCAGAACTGCAGCCGCCATTCGAGGAATTCGGCGATGGCGGCTTCGAAATCGGCGCGGGATTTGATCGTGATGATGCGGGCTTTGAACGGCTTGGCCGGACCAAAACGCTTGGCATACCACGGCGCGACCTTGCGGAAGAATTTGGCACCGTGCTCCTCGCCGTAGAATTCGCAGTAGCGCTCGAAATGGCGGCGCATGACGCGCAGGCGCTCGTCGAGCGTGGGTTCGGGCAGGAGTTCGCCGGTGCGCAGGTAGTGGTCGGTGCGGCGGAAAATCCACGGATCGTAGAAGGCGCCGCGGCCGACGGAGACGCCGGCGCAGCCGGTTTGTTCGATCATGTGTCCGGCGGCCTCGGGGGTGGTGACGTCGCCGTTGCCGATCACTGGGATGGTTTTCACCGCCTGCACGACGGAGCGGATGCCGGCGAGGTTGACCTGGCCGGCAAAGCCTTGGGCGCGGGTGCGGCCATGGACGAAGATCGCGGCGATGCCGGCGTCTTCCAAGACGCGGGCGAGATCGGGTGCGGTGAGATTGTCGTCGTCCCAGCCGAGGCGCATTTTGGCGGTGACGGGGATTTTAACGGCGGCGATCATGCCGCGCACGAGGGCGGCGGTTTTGTCGAGCTCGGTCATCATGGCCGAGCCGCCGCCGATCTTGACGACCTTTTGGACGGGGCAGCCCATGTTGATGTCGACGGACTGGGCGCCGAGTTGTTCGCAGATGACGGCGGCGTCGCGCATCTCCTCCGGCACGGAACCGAACAGCTGGATGGCGAGCGGGCGGTCCTCGGCGCAGGACTCGACGAGCTTCAGAGCCATGCGGTTGCGTTCGATGAGCGAGCGGGCGTTGACGAGATCGGTGGTGGCCCAGCCGAGTCCGCCCAGTTCCCGCACGGTGAGCCGCATGGGCAGGTTGGTGTATCCGGCGAGTGGAGACAGAAAAAGGTTGGAGGAGAGGGTGTGCGGGCCGATGCGCATGGGAAGCGGCGCAGACTATGGAGGCGCAGCGGGGCGTTGGTCGAGGTTGCGAATGAACCTGATTTCGGACAGGGTGGGGCGATGTCCACCACGCCCAAGCCGGTCCTGCTCTATGACGGAGAGTGCGGGCTGTGCAACGCGCTGATGCGTTTCATGCTCAAGCATGACCGTCGCGGCGTGTTGTATTTCGCGCCGCTGCAAGGGCACACGGGTCAGGCGTTTTTGCGCAGCCGCGGGATGAACACGGAGGATTTCGACAGTCTGGTTTTGATCGAAGATGCGGATCGGGCCGACACGGCTTGTTTTCTGCGGACGGCGGGTGCGTTGCGGGCGATGGCCGAGATGGGCGGCGGCTGGCGGCGGCTGGCGCGCGTGCTGGAGCGGGTGCCGGCCGGCTGGCGCGACGCGGTTTACAAGGTGGTGGCGCGAACGCGATACCGGGTGTTCGGACGCTACAGGCCGACGCCTTTGCCGGACCCGGCGTGGGCGCGGCGGATTTTGCATTAACCGAGTGCGAGCACGGCGGCCTTCATGCGGTGAAGCGCCTCGGCGAGCGTGGAGCGAGGGCATCCGAAGTTGAGGCGCACGTGGGTGCCGCGTTTTGCGCCGAAGAAGGAGCACTCGCTCAGGCCGACGCCGTGTTGTTCGAAGTGGGCGACGGGGTCGGGGAGGTTGAGCGACTCGATGTTGATCCAGGCGAGGTAGGTGGCCTCGACGGGCGCTGCGATGTGCAGGCCGGGGAGTTCGCGAGCGAGGAAGTCGATGAGGAAATCACGGTTGCCACGGAGATAGGCGAGCAAGTCCTGGCGCCACGGCTCGCTGTCGCGGTAGGCGGCTTCGCAGGCGGCGAAACCGAGCGTGGTGACCTCGGCGACGATGCCGGCGGTGGCGCGCACGAACTTGGCGCGGAGTGCGGCGTCGGGGATCACGGCGAACGAAGTGCCAAGTCCGGGGACGTTGTAGGTTTTACTCGGGGCCATGAGCGTGATGCTGCGCGCGGCGATGTCGGGTGAGAGCGTGGCGGTGGGGATGTGAGGGAGCGTTTCGTCGATGATCAGGTCGCAGTGGATCTCGTCGGAGCAGAGGACGAGATCGTGACGCGCGCAGAAGTCGCCCAAGCGCACGAGTTCGTCGCGACGCCAGACGCGGGCGAGCGGGTTGTGGGGATTGCAGAGGAAGAACAGTTTGGTCTTCGGGGTGATGGCGCGTTCGAGGGCGTCCCAGTCGATGTCCCAGCGGGCGGGCGATGCGGACGTGTTGAGCACGAACGGAACGGTGACGGAGACGCGGCCGCTGTTCTTGGGCGCGGTCATGAAGGGCGGATAAACGGGCGTGAGCGTGAGGACTTCTTCGCCGGGTTGGGCGAAGGCTTGGGAAGTCACGTTAAGACCGCAGACGAGGCCGGGGAGCCACACGATCCACGCGGGGGCGATGGACCAGTTGTAACGCGAGGCGAGGGCGTCGGTGACGGCGGAGACAGTTGATGCGGTAGGGCGGGCGTAGCCGAAGATGCCGTGTTCGACCCGCTCGTGGAGGGCGGCGAGGATGGCGGGTGACGAGCGAAAATCCATGTCGGCCACCCAGAGAGGCAGGATGTCGCGGCCGGCGTATTTCTGCCACTTTTGGGAGTCGGTGTTGCGGCGCTGCGGAACGGTGTCGAAGTCGAAGCTCATGCGAGGAGAGGGCAACCTTGCAGAATCAGGCGGAATGCAGAAGTCAGAATTCAGCCGGCAATATGCGCCTTGCGGGGGGAAGGACGGGGCGTTTGCGTGACGGGGATGAAGATCGGTTTTATGGGCGGGAGTTTTGACCCCGTGCATTTCGGGCACTTGATCGCCGCGCAGGATGCGTTGGAACGCGGCGGGCTTGACCGGCTGGTTTTTGTGCCGGCGGCGCAGGCACCGCTTAAACCGGGGGTTGTGCAGGTTTCGGCCGAGGCGCGGCTGGCGATGGTGCGCGCGGCGGTGGCAGGGGATGGGCGCTTTGATGTGTCGGATTATGAAGTGCGCAAAGGCGGGGTGAGTTACACGATCGATACCGTGCGGGCGATGCAGGTGGAGTTTCCCGACGCGGAGCTGGCGTGGGTGATAGGGGCGGACCAAGTGGAACGGTTGCACCTTTGGAAAGATATCGGAGAACTGGTGAAACAGGTGGAGTTCATTGTGCTGGCGCGACCGGGTTGGAAAGCAGTCGAGCGGGCGGATATCGCGGGATTAAGACTGCGCTGGTGCGAGGGGCATCAGGTGGAGTTGAGTTCGACTGAAGTGCGGGAGAGGGTGCGTGCGGGGTGGCCGGTGGATTTTATGATCCCGCACAAGACGGTTGAGTATATCCGCGAAAACGGCTTGTATCGCTCCAAGGGTGTGACCGGGAAATAACCCAGTCCATCGCGGAAGCTCTGCGAGCGAGGAGGAAAAGACGCTGGGCCAGCGTTGCCCTCGGCGGCACGACCCGCTGGGTCGCCTCCGCCTCGGTCGCCTTGGCCGAGCGCCCTTTCTTCCTCGCGCTGGACCGGTTTATTTCCCAGACACACCCTAATTAACCACATGGCCAACCCGACTCCGACTGATTCCACGTTTGAACTGCTCAAGAAGCTCGTCCGCGCTCTCGACGACAAGAAGGTCGGTGACCTGCGCGTGCTCAAGGTGAGCGCGAAGTCCACGATCACCGATTACCTCGTGCTGGCGACGGGTAACTCGGAACCGCACCTGCGCGCCTTGCGCATTGAGGTGGAGCGGGTGCTGGATGATGCCAAGCAGCCGATCGCGGGTATGGAGGCGGGCACCTATGGCAGCGGTTGGACGGTGGTTGATGCCTACCAGATCATGACGCATTTGTTCACTCCGGAGCAGCGCCAGAACTATGCGCTGGAGAAGCTCTGGAAGGATGCCGAAGTCTTGGAAGTGGCCCGGTTGATTGCCGAGCCCAAGGCAGCGAAGAAGGCCGTGGGGAAAAAAGCCGCGAATAAAACGGTGAAAGCCAAGCCGGCGGCCAAAAAAGCGGTGGCGAAAAAGAAGACGGTTGTGGTGAAGAAAAAACCTGCGGCCAAAAAAAAGGCCAAATGAGGTGAAGGGATTTTTAAGAGTCCCTTTACAAAAACCTGGCGAAATACGGCTTGCGACCTGCTTTAGGAATTTGTTCTATCATCTCACTGCTCGCATTTGAGCCTTAGCATACATACAAACGATTCATATGAAAAACATTCGTTCCAACAAGGGCTTCACCCTCGT
>CAMBLN010000005.1 GCA_945868215.1 Opitutus sp. GAS368 | reverse complement strand
AACGCCCACTCCGCCAACACCCACTGCCTGCCGTCCTCCCCCGCCATTCGCAAACAGCTCCTCGCCGTCCGCCGCCACGATATCGTCACCCTCGAGGGATTCCTCGTCGAGGTCGCCGGCCCCAAGAACCGCCGCTGGCGTTCGTCCCTCAGCCGCACCGACACCCGCGGCGGCGCCTGCGAGATCCTGTGGATCACCGCAATCACCTCCACCCCGGTCAACTGATCCCGGCTCCGTCCGCCCCGCCGGCCGCCTCCGCCGCGCCACCGAAAATCGGCACCATCTGCGCCCTTCCGAAGGGCTTCCCCAGCAGGTGGTCCACCGCCATCCCTTCCAGTTCCGCCTGGTTCTCCGCCGAAAAATAACCGCTGTAAACCACCACCCGTCCCGCATAACGCGCCGCCCGCAACCGCCTCACCAGCTCCACCCCGGAGATCCCCGGCAGATTCAGGTCCGTGAACACCACGTCAAAATAACCCCGCGGCTTCTCCGCAACCGCCTTCCACGCCGCCAGCCCGTCCGCGCACAACTCCACCTCGTGCCCGAACGACCGGATCAACTCCTGCGTCGCAAACGCCACGAACTCGCTGTCCTCCACCAGCAACACCCGCCGGCGCACCACCGTCTCGCGCGACGCCGCCGGCACCGTCTCCGGCACCCGCTCCACACTTGCCACGCCCACGCCTGCCACGCCCGTGCCTGCCTCGCCCGCGTCCTCCGCCTGCATCGCCGCCTGCGCCGCCGCCGGCAAAAACACATGGAACGCCGTCCCCTCGCCTTCCTCCGACTCGATTTCTATCCACCCGCCCAGCGCCGTGCTGATGTGCCACGCCGTGGCCAGGCCGAGCCCCGTCCCTTTGCCCACCGTCTTCGTCGTGAAAAACGGCTCAAACACGCGCTCGCGCACCATTTCACTCATCCCCAGACCGTTGTCCCTCACCGTCAACCGGTGCCAACGCCGCGGCGTATGGCGGTCCGTCGCCTCGCGCGAACCCGACTCCCGTGTCACCGGCTCCAGCAAAATATCGATCCGCGGCGTCCACTCCTCCGGCGGCTTCTTCCCCGCCTTGTCCATCAGGGTGTCCCGCGCGTTCAACAGCAGATTCATCACCAGCTGGTTCAGATCCGACCGGTTCGCCCTCACCACATCCTCCCCCGACGAAGGCGTAACCGTGATTTGAATACGCCGGTCTATCGTCTGCGCGAGGAACTTAAGGTTGTCCCGCACCACCTCGCCCAGATCCAGGATCTCGCAGGCCTCCACCGACCACCGCCCGAAGGTCAGTATCCGCTGCGTCAGCTCCCGCGCCCGGTCGATCCCCGTGCGGATCGGGCCCACATGCGCCGCCACCTTCGCATTCCCCTCGTTTTCCATCCCGAGCAGCTCCGCATGCAGCAGCATCGGCGTGAGCAGGTTGTTAAACTCATGAGCGATCCCGCCCACCATCTCGCCCACCGCCCGCAGTTTCCGGCTGTGCAACAGCTCTGCGTCCATGCGCTTCAGCTCCGTGATGTCCGTCCGGCAGCCCACCATGCGCACCGGCCGCCCGTCCGTGTCGAAAAGCGTGATCCCCCGGCTGATGATCCACCGCCAGTTGCCGTCCTTGTGCCGCGCCCGGTATTGAAACACATACGGCACCCCCTCCTCCCAATGCCGGCGCAGCAACTCCGCGTTGTTCATCAAATCCTTCGGGTGGATCAACGCCGTCCACTTCGGGTCGTTGTCCGGCAGCTCCTCCGCCGTATACCCGAGCATCTCGCGGCAGGCGTCGTTGTAAACGGAACCGCCATCCCTCACCGCCCAGTCCCAGATGCCGTCCTTCGAGGCGCGCAACACCAGTTGGTTGAGCTCCACCGTCCGCCGCAGCTTTTCCTCGCTGGCCTGCCGCGCCTTTTCAGCCGAAAGATCGCGATCCACCCCGATCATATACTCGCGCCCGTCGATCACCACCCTGCGCGCCACGTATTCAATCCAGAATACAGACCCGTCCTTCCGCAGATGCGGAGTCTCCCCCCGGCAGGGTCCCGCGCGCAACTGCTCCAGAAAATTCCGCGCCCCTTCGCAGTTCAGCTCCACAGGCGTCAGCATCTGCAGGCTCCGCCCGACCATCTCCTCGCGCGTCCACCCATGGAGATCGCACGCGTAACGGTTGCACTCGACGATACGGCAGGGAATCAGGCGGTCGTTCGGATCAAACAAATACACGCTCAACGGCGATTCATCGAACAACACCCTCAGCCGGTCGTTCGCCGAATCCAGCTTTTCCTCGGCCCGTCGCCTCGCCCGTCGCTCGCGCCACCAGGCCGTCGCCAGCCCCGCCGCCAGCAATCCCGCCGCGACCCCCGCCCACTCGAATCCCGCCGCGCCCTGCCCCGGCCCGGATGCCGCCGCCGCCCGCGCCGCCAGCCCGGGTCCCGCGGCAGCCATCACCGCAACCGCGCGCAACCAACGCGGTCCTGTCCGGTCTGCGCCGACACTGGAATGGCAAAAATTCATTGGGGAACTCTCCGTCCTATCCCTCCCGCCCCCGCGTGGAAAGCCGCAAACCGCCGGCCGCCCCCCTCACCCAGCCATTCCTCGAATTTCACCGCGTCCTCCGGCGTGTCCACGCCGATGGTCGGATCATTCGTCACCCCGCACAGGATCTCGTAACCGTTCTCGATCACCCGCAACTGCTCCAGCTTCTCGATCTGCTCGTAACGCCCCGGCGGCAGCTTCGCGAATCGCTCGATCAACTCCGCTTTGTAGGCGTAAAGCCCGAGGTGCTTGAAACACGGGTTCGCCCGCACCCACGCATCGTCCACCTGCCCCGCCCGGTCCCGCGCAAACGGCACCGCCGCCCGCGAAAAATACAACGCCCTCCCGCCTCCCGCCGCGAACACCACTTTCACCTGGTTCGGATTGTTGAAATCCGCCGCCGTCGTGAAGGGCGTGCCCAGCGTCGCCATCGCCGCCGTGCCGGCAATCAACTCCGCCAGCGTCAAAATCTGCGCCCGCGTCACCAGCGGCTCGTCCGCCTGCACATTGATCACGCACTCCGCCTTCACCGTCCGGTTCGCCTCCGCGATCCGGTCCGTCCCGCTCTGGTGCTGCACCCCCGTCAGGATCGCCGCGAACCCCGCCGCCCTCAGCGGCGCCGCGAGCAGCTCGTCATCCACCGCAAAGTAAAGCGGAAACTCCGGCGCCTCCGCCTTGATCCGCTCCGCCACCCACAACACCAGCGGTTTTCCTTTGATGACATGCAGCAATTTGCGCGGAAAGCGCGTCGATTCGAGGCGGCACGGGACGATGATCGCGGTCGTGGACATGTTGCCGCAAAATCTGCGCAGCAGGTTTTTGGGTTGCAAGCCGTCCGCTCAAAGCGGACGTTTGTCCGCTAAACGAAATGGAAAAGAACGACACGACCGCGACCGGCCAGCATGTGAAAGAGCTGGTCGTTCAAAACAAGATGGGCATCCACGCGCGCCCTGCCGCGATGATCGTGCGCATCACCAACAAATTCAAAGCCGACGTCTTCGTCGAAAAAGACGAGGAGCAGGTGAACGGCAAATCCATCATGGGCCTCATGATGCTCGCCGCCGGCAAAGGCTCGAAGGTCAAGTTCCTCGCCACCGGCGAAGACGCCCCCCAGATGCTCGTCGAACTCGAACAACTCTTCACCCGCAAATTCGACGAGGCCTGAGTCGTTACCCGCGAAGACACAAGTATAAGAAAAGGCGATCCGTCTGGGTCGCCTTTTTCATTTTCCGACTTTCGTGTCTTTTCGTGTGTTTCGTGGGCTAAATTCCGAAAAAACACCGCGCCGTCTTCGTGCTCGCCGCAGCCAGCTCGTCCAACGTCACCCCAAACATCGCCGCCGCATACTCCGCCGTATGCCGCATGAGCGCCGGCTCGTTCGGCTTCCCGCGATGCGGCACCGGCGTCAGATACGGCGCATCCGTCTCCACCATCAGCCGCGCCAAACCCTGCACCTTCGCCGCCTCGCGCACATTCTCCGCGTTCTTGTAAGTCAGCACGCCCGTGATCGACGCATACGCGCCGCGTTTCATCAGCTCGCCCATCTCCGCCGGCCCTTCGCTGAAACAATGAAACACCACCCGCGTCCAATCCACGCCGCTCTCATCAATCATCGCCACCGACTCCGCAAACGCCCCGCGCGAATGCACCACCAGCGGACACCCCAGCCGCTTCGCAATTTCCAACTGCGCCGCAAACGCCGCCTTCTGCCAGGCAAACACCTGCTCCGCCTTCACCGCGTCATCCTTCGGCAAATGAAACCGGTCCAACCCGCACTCGCCGAGAGCCACCGGCTTTTTTTCGCCACTCCAAAACGCCTCGATCTGCGCCACCTCGTCGGCCCAGTTTTCGCGCACACAGCACGGATGCAGCCCGACCGAAAAATGCACCGCTCCCGGATGCGCCACCGCCAGATCGCGGATCAACGCCCAATCATCGCTCTCCGTCCCGATGGAGATCATCTCCGTCACCCCCGCCTCACTCGCCCGCGCCAGCACCGCGTCCAGCGTCCCCGCCCGCGCAAAACCATCCAGATGCGTATGTGTGTCGATCAGCGTCATGTTATTTCAAATACAACGGCGCATATCGTTCCTGCAAATACCGCAGCAGATACTTCGGCGTAAGCTCCTCCCCCGTCACCCGCCGCACCAATTCGCCCATTTCATACCGCCGCCCTTGTTCGTGGATCTCCGCCCGCAACCAGCCGAGCAACCGCGCGAAATCCCCCTTTTCAAAATCCGTATCCAACTCCGGATACTTCGCGCGCACCGCAAACCACAACTGCGCCGCCATCATGTTGCCCAGACAGTAACTCGGGAAATATCCGAACGCCCCGCCCGACCAGTGCACATCCTGCAACACGCCGACCTTGTCGCTCGTCGGAGTGAGCCCGAGCAACTCCTGCGACAACGCATTCCACGCCGCCGGCAGATCCGCCACCGCGAGTTCGCCTGAGAACAACCGCCGCTCGATCTCAAAGCGCAGAATGATGTGCAGGTTGTAATGCACCTCGTCGCTATCCACGCGGATCAGCGTCGGCGCGACTTCATTCACCGCGAGATACAATTCCTCCGACGACACCGCCGCGAGTTGCGCCGGGAATTTCTCGCGAAAACGCGGCTCGAAAAACGCCCAAAACGCCCGGCTCCGCGAAACCTGGTTCTCCCACAGCCGGCTCTGCGACTCGTGCACGCCCATGCCCGCGTTCTGCCCGAGCGGCGTGCCCTGTGCCGCCAGCGGCAACCCCTGTTCATACAACCCGTGCCCGGTCTCGTGAATCGACGAAAACAGCGAATCGAGCGGATTATCCGCATCGAACCGCGTGGTCATGCGGATATCCGCACCCGACCCCTCGCAGAACGGATGAAGTGAAACATCAATCCGCCCGCGCCGATAGTTGAAACCCAACCGCTCCGTCACCTCGCGCAAAAACTCCCGCTGCGCCTCCACCGGAAACCCTTTGAAAATATCCGTGCGCGCCCGCACCGGCGACGCCGCGATGGCCCGCACGAGCGGCACGAGCCCCGCTTTCAATTCCGCAAACAGCTCCGTGATCTTCGCCGCCGTCATGCCCGGATCGTGTTTATCGATCGCGTAGTCGTAGGCCCGGTCTCCCCAGCCCAAATACGCCGCCTCCTGTTTCGCCATCTCCAAGTGCTTCTCCAAAAACGGCGCAAACGCCCCGAAATCACTCTTCCCCTTCGCCGCCGCCCACCCGTGATAAGCCGCGCTCGAGAGCCGCGCCTTCTCAGCCACAAACTCCGCCGGCAACTTCACCACCCGCTCATAATCCTTCTTCGCCTCCCGCCAAACCACCTTCTCATCAACATCCTCCGAAAGTTTGTCACTTAATAAGTGACAAACTTCCTTTTCGACTTCGGCCAGCAGCCGGCCGATTTCCGGGTCACTGGCCGCCGCGTGATGCAGTTCCGCCAGCAGCGCGGACTGCTCGGCACGCTGGTCCGCGCTGTCCGGCGGCAGGTTCACCTGCTCGTCCCAGCCCAGCAGGCCGGCAACGGTGCCCAGGATGTGGGCGCGTTTCAGTCGGGCGACAAGTCTCTCGTAGGCGGCGGACATGTCGTCATGCAAGCACACCCCGACCCCCGAAGCGAAGCGAAGAATCAAAGTCCGCCGTCGGATCGGGACTCCAGCTTCCTGGCCGCTTCACCAAACTCCGTCACCGCCGGCTCGATACCGCGCAACCTCACGTTGCCGCCACCGGCCTTCGCCACGATGCGCACTCCGCCCCCGTTCAATTTCCCCTTGAGCCGCGACTTCCCCAGCCCCCCCGAAGTCACCACCAGCGGCAATTCGCCGCGCATGGCCACATCCCCGAAAATCGACGCCCGCAGATCCAGCAAACACGCCGCATCCGTCTCCAGCTGCAACGTGATCGAACCGCCCGAAGTGACGATATCCGCCCCATGCCGGATCGGGGAAACAAAGCCCACCTGCGCATACGAGCCGTTCCCCCGCACCACCACTTCGCCACTGGCGCGTTGCAACTCGATATAACCGCCCCGGCTCGCCAGCACCGTCCGCCCTCCCGCGCGCCCCACGGCAATTTGTCCCGAATCCGTGGATACATCAATCCCTCCCGTGCAGGCCGTGATCGACACCGGCCCCGAACGGCTGCGCGCCACGATCGAGCCGTCGATCTCTCCGGTAAAAATCCCCCCCGTGTCACAGGCCAGCTCCAGTTTCCCGTGAACCGCACCGATCAAAATCTGCCCCTCGCCCGTCGTGATCTTCAAATCGCAACGCTGCGGCACGTCCACTTCGTAAATCAACGTGACCGGCGGCCAGGTTTTCCAACTCCACGTGACCGAACGCGTAAAGGTCGCCTCGATCGAAACCGTCTTCGCGTCAGGCTGCTTCATTGCCAGCTCCAACGTCGTCAGCCGGCGATCCATCTCCTCCTCGTCTTCCACATCGGCCGTCTGAATAACCACCACTTTGATTTCCTTCGCCCCGGGCACTTCCCGGATGTTCACCGCACCGAAAGAACTGCCCAGACTCAAATGCGGTGCCTCCGAAACGGGAAACGTGCGCTCAACCCGCCGCTCAATGACGGCAAACACAGGCGCGGCCATCATCAGCCAGCCCAGTAAAAACACGGTGTAGGACGTCGCTCGCACCCATTCGGACTAGGGTAAACACCCTAGACTTCAACCAAAAAACCTGCGGTCTGCCATCAGGTCTTCTGCGCGTTATTGCAGACGTAATGAGCCAGCGACCGGTTCATCGTGTAAGCCTTCAACGACGCGTCGCCCGCGATGTCGTTGCGCTCGACCAGGAAGCGCGGAGAGCGTTGCAACGCGACCTGCTCCTGTTCGGCCGCCGTGGCGATCAAGATCAACAACTCCGCGCGTGCAGCCAGCCGCGTCGCCGGAAAATTCGCATGAGTCGCGAGCCAGCGGACGGTTTTTTGCAGCGGTGTGGATACGGGAGCAGTCACGCGAGGGACTGTGCAGCTAAAACCCGTCGCGAGTCAACGAGCGGAAAATGAAAAGCCCCGCCCGTCACCGTCACTCTCTCCTCACGCGCCAAACACCTCCGCCCACTTCGCCTCATCGAACCCCACCAGCCCCACGCCACCCGTGCCCGCCCCTGCACCCGCACCCAGCGCGAACGGACGCTTCACCAGATTCCCGTTGCCGGCCAGCAACGCGATCGCCTCGTCCTCACTCATCGACGGAAGCTTCTCGCCGAGTTTCTGCGCCCGGTAATCGACCCCCGAGGTGTTGAAGAGTTTGCGTAGCGCCTCCGGGCCTCCGAGGCGCGCGAGTATCATCCGCAATTCAGCCGGTGTCGGCGGCGTCTCGCGAATGGGTTTCTCCGTAAACGCGATTCCCTGCGCCCGCAGCCATTTCACGGCGCGGCGGCAGGTGTCGCAGTTGGCGTAGGTATAAACGGTCAGCGTCGGCTCTCGGCTCATTTCACCCACTCTTTGCCCTGCACCACAAATTGCCAGTTCCCCTTATAGATGCCGAGTTCGCCGTAAAACCGCAGGTTTTTACCTTCCTTGGCTTGGTTGCGGAGCTCGTCGCGAATCTCCTTCTGGTGGCTGAACACATCATATTCCTGGTTTTTCACCTTCACCTTCACGTGCCCTTTGTCGTTGGTGTAACCCTTGGCCGAGATGTAGAAAATCTTCCCGGTGTAAGTGCCGTCGCGGATGTCCGCGTTCGCCGGCAACTCCGACGGTTTGATCGCCGTGGAGAAAAGATCCACCCGCGCATAATCCACTTTGAGCGTCGTGCTGGTTTCATCGGTGCTCGGCTTGACCAGCGGCATCCACCGGTCGGTGCGACCGTCCGCCACCGTGCGAAACCGCGCATAGAGCGGAAAATGATCCGAGAACCCCGACCCCGTCGCCGAATACGGTTTCCACCGGTTGGGCAGCCCGAGCGAATCCGCATTCAACCCCGGAATCTTCATCACCGCGAAACTGTTGTCCTCATATTGCACGCCGTTCATGTCGTAGAGCCCTCGCGACAAAATGATGTGCATCAACGTCCCCCACTCGCCCTTGAACACATCGCTGCCGCGCGCATCCGACGGCAATTCGAACCAGAGATTGTAGAGATCGCGTTCCTTGCCGCGCACCGCCAGTTCGTTCCCCTGCGAACCTAGGATGTCGTTGATGCCCGTCTCGCGCATCTCGCGATAACGCACCTTGTGGTTGTATTGCGAATTCAGGTCGCCGCCGATAATGATGTCCGCGTTCGCATCGCCCGCCAGAATCTCATCGAGCCGCGTGCGCAGCGTCTTCGCGTTGGCCTGGCGATCCGGCTCCGTCCTCAAATCACCCGCACCGGACTTCCAGTGATTGTTGAACACATAAAGCGGGTAACCTTCGACATCGAGTTCCGCCTCCACGATCGGGCGAGCATTCTGCGTGGGATGCAGCTTCACGCGCTTCACCGGAAACCGCGAAAAAATCACGCACTTGATCGCGATCGACCCGGATTTGTCGTCGCCGCTGACCACGTTGTAACCACGCATGCCCTGATCATGGAGCGCCTTCTGCAGCCACACTTCCGACGGCACACCCGCGAGCTCGGCCGGCAACGGCGACTGCGCCAGCAGTTCGGTAAAAGTCTGCTTTTCATATTTTTCCATCCACGCCGGCACGTCGCTTACCGTGGTGTTGGGCGTCTGATCCGCTTCGATCTCGCAAAAAAAGATCCCGTCCGGCCCCACGCCTTTGTCCACTTTGGCCAGAATCTGAGTGATGTTGGCCAGCTTGGTCGTCAGATGCGCCGGTGTGTATTTGGAGCCCTGATAATCCTCGTAAACAGCGGCCCCGTCAGCATCGAACAGGTTTTCGACATTATAGATGACAACCGAAAAGGGACGGGCCCATCCGGCGGACACCGACGCCGCCAAGGCCAGCAGAAACAGAATTTTGCGCATAGAGGTAGAGATCACATCAGCTTTTTTCAGACCAACTCACTGACGCAAAATGAAAGGAGGTTGTTTCCTGATTATTGCAAAACCCCGCATCGTTTGACCTGAACCCCCGTTCCTTCACCTTCAAGCTTCATGCCGGCCTGTCTCCTAAACGTTCAAAATCTCTCCATCCACCGAGCCCGCATCACCTTGCTGCGTGACATCGCCTGGCGCATGGAATCCGGCGAACACTGGGTCATCCTCGGCCCCAACGGCTGCGGCAAAACCTCCCTCCTCAAAGCCCTCACCGGCTACCTCACCCCGAGCTCCGGCGAAATCGAGCTGCTCAATCAACACTACGGCGCCAGCGACTGGCGCGACCTCCGCCTCCAAGTCGGCCTCGTGACCAGCGCACTCCAAGCCAGCGTGCCTCCCGACGAACCCGCGCTCGAAACCGTCGTCAGCGGCAAATACGCGCAACTCGACCTGTGGATGGACGTCACGCCCGCCGACCGCCGCGCCGCGCTGAAACTCCTTCGCTTCACCGGCGCCGGCAAACTTCCCCAACGTCTCTGGGGACAACTCTCCCAAGGCGAACGCCAGCGCATCCTCATCGCCCGCGCCCTCATGGCGAAACCGAAGCTGCTCATCCTCGACGAGCCGTGCGCCGGCCTCGACCCCGTCGCCCGCGAACAATTTTTGCAGTTCGTCGAATCCCTCGCCCGCCAGCCGCGCGGTCCCGCCCTCGTGCTAGTCACCCACCACGTCGAGGAAATCACCCCGGGCTTCACCCACGCCCTTCTGCTCAAATCCGGACGTGTGCACGCCCGCGGTCCGCGTGCAACCACCCTCAACTCCGCGAATTTGTCAGCGATCTTCGACGCGCCGGCTAAACTCACCCGTCGTAAGGACCGCCTGCATCTGTCCCTGAACGCGTGACCCGCCGAATGTAGGAGCCTGCTTGCAGGCGATTCGGGAGATACTCGACTTCGTTTATCTCTCATCGCCTGCAAGCAGGCTCCTACATTCCAAACCTCAGCGTTTAAATAACGCGTCCAGCGCCCCGAAGTTTTTCAACGGCGCCTTCGGCTTCGTCGTCGTCACCGGCAGCGGCGTCGCCTCGCGCGGTTTCACGGGCTCGGGCGCCGTGGCTTGCTTCACGCCATGCTTCGCCCCTTGGCGCAGCTCCGCCAGCACCCGCTCCAGTTTCTGCACCGACACCGGCTCCGCCGTGCCCAGCTCTTGCGCAAACACACTCACGCGCAACTCCTCCACTTGCCAACGCAGCTCCGGCACACCCGCAAACACCGCGAGTTGTTTCGCCCGCTCCGTATCTTTCACCTGCGCCTGTTTCCAGCGATCCGCCCGCAGCTTCATCGCCTTCAGATAACGCGGAAAATGCGCCAGCCGCTCGTAAGGCGTCACCTTCAGAAAATCATTCGGCACCAGCGCCGCCAGCTCCGGACCTTGTCCGCGATACGGATTCGGATGCACCAGCAACGCCTGCCGCAGACCCAAAATTTCCCGCACCAGCTCCACGAAGCGCGGCACCAGTCCCTGCAAATCCGCCTTCGCCTTCATCACCGCAGCCGCAAACGCGGACGCATTGAGGTGCTTCACCCGTTCCGCCGCCAGCAACCACCGGCTGATCCCGATGTAGGCGTGTTCGCGCAACGTGTCCGCCGTTCCCAGCGTCGCCGGCAACGCCCCGAGTTCGCGCAACTGCTTCAGGTCTTTGTGCAGACACGCCAACTGATGCGTGAGCTGCCATTCCAACATCCGCTCCAACGCCGGCGCGGTCGCCACCGCCGCCTCCTCCGGCGTCTTGAACAGCCTCAGCGCCACTCCGCCGCCCGGTCCGTTTTTGAGTCCGGGATACGCGTGAACCGCCACGCCCGCCTGGTCGCACACATGCACCTGCGCGGGCACGTCGCCAAATTTCCACTCGGTCTGCTCGCCCATCTCATGCTTCGCCCGCGCGCGCCGCCACGCATCGGGATCTTCCCGCGACACACTCACGCTCACCTCGCGCTGATGCGCCGCCACGCCCGCCGCGATCTCCGCCAACTCGCGGCTCGCGCAAATCTCGCGCCCTTCGTCATCCACCACGCGCACCCGCACGCGCAAGTGGTCGGGCAGCGGACGATCCTCGGCGAACACACTCGCATCCAGTTTCAGTTTCAACCGTTCGCCAATCAGCGTCGCCAGCGCTTGCGGCAGCGTCTCGCGCTGCCCCGTCAGCCGCGAATGTTGCGCCGCCGCCTTCGCCAACGCCCGCGCCGCATCCCCCAGCGGCACGAAGTCACGGCGCAACTCCTTCGGCAACGCCCGCAGGTAATGCTCCACCTTTGCCGCCAGGTGACCCGGCACCGCCCAATCCAGCGCCGCCGGCGTGAGCTCCGCCGCCACCCGCACCGGCACGTCGAGCGTCACGCCGTCATCCGTCTGCCCCGGCTTGTAGGCGTAATTCAACGGCAGCGCCGACTGCTGCAGCGGCATCGCTTCCGGATACGCCTCGGTGTCCGCCTGCAACTCCTCGGGATCACGCAAATCGTCGGGCTGCAGCTCCAGAAAATGCGGCTCGGCCCCCTTGCGCTCGCGCACCAACGCCACGAGTTCGGCGACCGAAGAAACGACAGGGTCGTCCGCGTTCTGCGGCAACAAATGCGCCGCATAGAACCGGTAAATTCCTTCATCCAAATTCAAGTAACCGCTGTCCCGCGTGCGCGTGAGCAGGTTCTCGATGTCCTCGCGCACGCGGCGGTTGTGAGCGATGAAGTCGAGCGGCCACGTGACCATGTCGTTGACCAGCGCTTCTCGGATAAAAAGCTCCGTCGCGTGCGCCGGATTGATTTTCCCGTAGCTCACCGCCCGCGATTCCAGCTCCAGTCCATACAGCCGCGTGCGCTGCTTCACCATCACGCGCCCCGCATCCTGATTCCAAAACGGCTCACTGTGCGCAACCTTCACGACGTGCTCGCCCAGATCCAGCGCCCACAACGGATCCAGCCGCGCCGATGTCCGCGCATACAACCGCGACGTCTCCATGATCTCCGCCGACATGATCCAACGCGGACTCTTCGCGTCTTTTTTGCCGCGCGTATCTGCACCGCGCGCCGGTCCTGATTTTTTTTCTTCGCGCACAAACAACACCGACCCCGGAAACAACGTCACCTTCCGGTCATGCGTCGCCTTGTAGCCGCCGTTCTCCTCATCGCGCGTCGCGATGTTGCCGAGCAGACCCGCGAGAATACTCCGATGAATCGCCCGATAAGCCGGCGTCGCAAACGCGGTTTTGTCGTCGTTGATTTTGTCCGCCGGCACGCCGTCAAACACCGACGTGAACTGAAAATCCTTCCGCTGCTCCAATACATCCAGGAGCTGCGAATGCACGTCACGCCACTCGCGCATCCGCGTGTAACTCAAAAAATGGTCTTTGCAAAACCGCCGCAGCTTGGCCTGCGAAAGCCGGTCAAACTGATCGTGGTAGGCGTCCCAGATATTGAGCAGCGCCATGAAATCCGAATCCGGATGATTGAACCTACGGTGCGCGGCATCGGCTTTCTCGCGCGCTTCCATCGGACGCTCCCGCGGATCTTGAATGCTCAAACCCGAGGCAATGATGAGCACTTCTCGCACGGCCTTCTCGGCACGCGCCTGCAAAATCATACGGCCCACGGTCGGATCCACCGGCAACCGCGCCAGCTCGCGGCCAAGCGGCGTGAGCTGCCGCGACGCTTCATTCGCGTTCGAATCAAGCGCGCCGATTTCCTCCAGCAGCGCATAACCCGCGCGGATCGACTTCGCCGCCGGCATGTTGATGAACGGAAACCGCTCAATGTCGCCGAGGCCGAACGCCTTCATCCGCAAAATCACGTCCGCCAAATTGGACCGCTGAATCTCCGGCTGCGTAAAACGCGGACGCTCATTGTAGTCGGCTTCCGAATACAACCGGATGCACACGCCGTCGGCCACGCGGCCGGCTCGTCCCTTGCGCTGGTCGGCGCTCGATTGCGCCACCGCCTCGATCGGCAGCCGCCGCGTGCGCGCCTGCGGCGAATAGCGGCTGATGCGCGCCAGACCCGTGTCCACCACGTAGCGGATACCCGGAATCGTGAGCGAGGTTTCCGCGATGTTCGTCGCGAGAATCAGTTTCCTCCGCTGCGACGAGGAAAACACCCGCTGCTGCTCGCTGTTGGAAAGCCGCCCGAAGAGCGGAACAATCTCGGTGTTCGGCAGCCGACGCCCTTCCAGCAATTCCGTGGTTTCGCGAATGTCCCGCTCGGCGGGCAGGAACACAAGGATGTCGCCCGAATCGCTTTCGCGCACGATGCGCTGCACCGCCTCGACGGTGCCGTCGATGTAGTGAAGCGCCTCGGATTTGGCGGAGCGTTCATCGCCCTCAGCCGCATCGCTGCCGAACTCGTCGAGCGGCGCGTAAATCACTTCGACCGGATAAGTGCGCCCCGAAACTTGGATGATCGGCGCATCATCAAACGCCTTGGAAAACGCCTCGGTGTCGATCGTCGCCGAGGTGACGATGATTTTGAGCTCGGGCCGCTGGTGACGGAGGTTGCGCAGATGCCCGAGGAGAAAGTCGATGTTGAGCGAACGCTCGTGCGCCTCGTCCAGGATGACCGTGTCGTAGTTACGCAGCATCGGGTCGCTCTGCACCTCGGCGAGCAGCATGCCGTCGGTCATGAACTTGATGACCGTGTTGCGCGACGTGCGGTCGTCGAAACGGATTTTGCAGCCCACCGGCCCGCCCCACTCGACGTTGAGTTCCTCCGCCACGCGTTTCGAAACCGACAACGCCGCCACGCGCCGCGGCTGCGTGCACGCGATGGCCCCGCGCTGGCCTCGTCCGGCCGCGAGACACATTTTAGGAATTTGCGTGGTTTTACCCGAACCGGTTTCGCCCGCCAAAATGACCACCTGACTGGACGCGATCAGATCCACGATCTCCCCGGCGCGACTGCTGATGGGCAGTTCCGGCGGAAAATCGATGCGGAAGGCGGGCGGGGAGCTGTCGTCAGGGCGGGCCACAGAGAAAAGAGGCGGCACCGTGGCAGCGAACTTCCGGACTCGCGAGGGGTTTTTTACAATAACCTAAGCTAACGCAGCTGGCTGGCTTGGATCGTGCTATTAACAAAATTCTTTCGGCCGCCCACACCTCACATGACGACCATCCTCGACAGCCGCAAGCTGCTCGCCTTCACAACTCTTGCACGAGTCGGCAGTTTCACCTTGGCCGCTCGTGAACTCAGCCTCACGCAGTCCGCCATCAGCCATGCGATCAAGTCGCTCGAACAAGATTTGGACTGCCGTTTGTTTGATCGCTTGGGCCGCCGCGTGACCTTGACCGCCCCCGGCCAACACCTGCTCGACCACGCCCACAAGATCATCGCCGAGATGCAAAGCGCCCGCGACGACCTCGCCGCGATGGGCAAATAAACGCCCCCGCTCCCCACCTGCACGGTCCCGCCGCTGACATTTTGTGTTTGCCTAGGGTGTCACCGGTCCGTGTGGTTTCCCTCCCTTCCCTGCCCGGGTGGTGGAATTGGTAGACACGCAGGTCTCAGAAGCCTGTGCTTAATCGCATGACGGTTCGAGTCCGTCCTCGGGCACCATTTTATCGCCAAGTCGCCATCCCCACGGATGGCGACTTTTTGCTTTCCGAGCATCTTCTGCCTCTGGCGCCTCCGCCCGGTTTTGGGATTTACAAATTGCAACTTTATGCAACTTTACTCCGTGCATGCCCCGCCCCGCTTGTTTTCGTTCACCCCGCCGCTTCGCCCTGTCCCTCTTGGTTTCCGCGGCAATTAACCTCTGCCTCACCGCCGCGCCGACGTTCACCAATCCCGGCTTCGTGGACGAAGAAATCCACAAGGGCAACGGCACCATCTCGCTCCGTTTCGATCAGGCCGGGCGTCTCTACGTCGCCGAAAAACAAGGCCGCATCCTTCAATTCGAACCCAACACCGGCATCTCCCCGCTCTCGTTCGCCTGGCAATACTATGAGCGTCCCGACGGTGCCACGTGGAACGTCATCCCCAATCTCGACGCACTCACTCCCGACGGCACCGGCACGTCCGCAACCATTGCGATCCCTTCGACCGTCCGCCCCGATTTCTACGCGCTTCGTTTCACAGGCGATCTTCCGATCACCGACGCCGGCACCTACACGTTCTACACCCAGTCCGACGACGGCAGCAAAGTTTACGTCAACGGCACTCTGGTCGTCGATCACGACGGCCTCCACGGCAACACCGAGAAGAGCGGCACCATCACCCTCGCGGCCGGCACACACACCCTGCGTGTCGAGTATCTCGAAGCCAACGGCGGCCAGGCCCTTCAGGTCAGCTACTCGGGTCCCAATCTCCCGAAACAAATCGTCGGTGCCAACCGCGGGCCGTTCAAAGCACCCGTCGTTTTCGCTACACTCACCGGCGTGAACACCGCCGGCGAACGCGGTTTCCTCGGCCTCGCCCTCGACCCCGACTACCTCAACAACCGCTACCTCTACGTCCTCTACTCCACCAACACCGACCAGCGCATCTCGCGCCTCACCGCCAACTCCACGTTCACCGGCGTCGAGCCCGGCTCCGAAACCATCCTGCTCTCCGGCCTGCCCAACACCAATAACGTCCACAAGGCCGGCGACATCGCCTTCCACCCCGACAACGACTACCAGCTCTACGTCATGCTCGGCGACGACGGCGACCGCTCCCTGGTCGGCAACCTCGACCTCTACGCCGGCAAATTGCTCCGCATCGACTCCTCCACCGGTCTCGGTCTGCCCGACAACCCGCACTGGGATGGCAACGCGTCCTCCGTCCGCTCGCGCATCTGGTCCCATCGTTACCGCAACCCGTTCCGCTTCGCATTCGATCCCGCCGCCCCCGTCCCCGACGTCCTCTACATCTCCGAAAACGGCGACGGCACCGACCGCATCGCCCGCATCACCAAGGGCGCCGACGGCGGTTGGGACAACCAGTTCACCACCGATTCCTCCGACGGCAAACGCAAGATCCTCTACACCACGCAGCCTTCGCTCACCGCGATCACGCTCATCCGCGGCGGCGTCTTCGCCCCCGATGGCGTCGCGCTCTACAACGCCCGCTACGGCGGCGACGACCGCAAGGAAATCCGCCGCTGGTATCTCACCGGTCCCAACCTCGACACGCTCACCCCGTTCCCCGAGGACAACGGCGAACCGTTCCTCACCGGCTTCACGTCCTTCAACATCGTCAGCTTCGAGCTCGGACCCGACGGGCACCTCTACTTCACCGACAGCAACCAAGGCGCCTCCACCGGCACCAACTACCGCATCGGCCGCATCCGCTACCAAGGCGGCACCGCGCCCGTCGCCGCGTTCACCGTCTCTCCCGTCGCCGCCACCGGCCCCACCCCGCTCGCCGTCACGTTCTCCGACACTTCGACTGCCCCCGGCAGCACGCTTGCATCGTGGGCTTGGGACTTTGGTGACGGCACCACGTCCACCCAACCGAGTCCCGCGCATACGTTCACCGCTCCGGGCATCTACACCGTCACGCTCACCGTCATCAACACCCAGGGCCTCCGCTCCACCCACACCGCCACGGTCACCGCGTTTCATCCCACCAATCTCACGCTCAACGCCCGTCTCTACGACGCCCGCACCGCTGTCGTTTCCCCGCTCGCCACCGCCACGTCCCTCCGTCTTTACCAACACGACGGAGTCACCCCGCTCGCCTTCACCGGCGGCACCGGCCCCGAGAGCAACAGCGTCGATGTCCCGCCCGGCGACGTCCTCGACACCACCCTCGCGGTCAACCTCACCGGCCCCGGCATCGTGGTCTCCGCCGGCGAACCCGCCGGTGACTCCGTCGAAGCCGCCTTCACCGGCTTCGCGCTGTCCACCTCCGCCGCCAACCAAACCATCGCGCCCGTCTTCCGCTTGTCCGACGTCATGATCCGCGGACGCCTTCGTGACACCCTCGGCGCTCCGCTCGCCGTCGACATCGGCGTCGCGCGCGGCTCCGTCCCCGCCCCCTACGCCGTCTCCGGCGGACGCGATTTTCTCCCCGCGTCCGGACACCCGCCGTCCGGCGTCGCCCATCGTCTCGTCTCCGACGCGCTCGGCTACTACCACGCGCCCATACGCTCCTCCGATGGCGACGCGTCCTTCACGCTCGACACCGCCGCCGACACCCTCGCCACCACGCACGGCCGCGTCGTTTCGACCTTCACCGTTCCGGCCACCGGCACCCTCGTTCGCGACCTCGCCATCGGCCTCCAAAACGGCGGCCAGGGCCGCGACGATCTCTCCGCCATCGCCGTCACGCCCAACGTCACCTTCACCCAAGTCCAGGCCATCTTCACCGCCAACTGCGCCGCCTGCCACAACGACATCGCCACCAACAGCGGCGGCCTCGACCTCCAAGCCGGCGCCAGCTACGCCGCCCTCGTCAACCAACCCAGCGTCGAAGCCCGCGGCGTGAAACTCGTCGATCCCGGCCACCCCGAACGCAGCTACCTCATGGAGAAAATCAACTCCATGCTCCCGCAGGTCGGCACCCGCATGAGACCCGGCGATCCCATGCCGACCGCCCAGCAGGCGCTCCTCCGCGACTGGATCACCCAACTCGCCTCCGCCGGCACCCTCTCGCTCTCCGCCCCCACTTACTCCGGACAGGAAGCCGGCACCGCCACCACCGTCACGATCACCGTGAAACGCACCGGCGGCTCTTCCGGCGCGGTAACCGTCAACCTCGCCTCGACCCCCGGCGGTTCCGCCCACCCCGGCGTGGACTACACCGCGCTTTCCACGACGCTCTCCTGGGCCGACGGCGACAGCACCGACCGCACCGTCACGCTCACCTTGCTCCCCGACACCGTCGTGGACGGCGGCAAAACCATCGGCCTGCAACTCTCCGCACCCACCGGCGGAGCCCTGCTTGATCCCGCCCCCGGCGCCACCGTCACGCTCACCGACAGCCCGTTCCAGCTCTGGCAGGCCGCCCACTTCAACGAAGACGCCAACACCCCCGCCGCCCAGCCGCTCGCCGATCCCGACAACGACGGTCTGTCCAATCTTCTTGAATACGCCCTGGGCACCTCGCCCGTCTCCGCCTTGTCAGGACCGTCCTCGCAGCCGGCCTTGGGCAACTCCGCCGGCGCGCTCACCCTTACTTTCAAACGCGAGCGCGCCGACCTCACCTACACCGTCCAAGGCAGCAGCGATCTCACCACCTGGACCACCGTGGCGACCAACCCCGGCACCGTCGGCCAGACCGTCACCGCCACCGACACCGAGACCAACGCCACCAAACGCTTCCTCCGCCTCCGCGTCTCCCAATAATCGCCCGTCCGCGCTCCGTCCCGCTTGCTGCGCCGCGCGTCTTGCGTTGCCCGCCGCTCTCCGGCTTATGCTGGACGCTCGTCGCGCACCATGTCCCTTCCTCATTCCTGCCCGTTTGATCCCACCGGCGGCTACTCGCCCGAGCAACTTCGCAACCTCCGCCCCGTCATCGACGAGCCGGCCGACTTCGCCGCTTTCTGGCGCGCCACATTCGCCGAAGCCCTCGCCGCCCCGCTCGACTGGTCCGTCAAACCTTCCGCCCACCCCGGCAACGCCGACCACGCCGTATTCGATATTGAATACGCCGGGCTTCTCGGCAACCGCATCGGCGGCTGGCTGACCAAACCTCGCAACACCCCCGTCACCTGCGGCCTGCTCATCGGCCACGGCTACGGCGGACGCGATGCACCCGACCTCGCTCCGCCCGTCGCCGGTGCCGCCACCATCCAGCCCGTCTGCACCGGCCTGCCCACCCGCAGCCTTCACGCCGGCA
The DNA here is from genome assembly GCA_945868215.1 of Opitutus sp. GAS368. Classification (GTDB taxonomy): domain Bacteria; phylum Verrucomicrobiota; class Verrucomicrobiia; order Opitutales; family Opitutaceae; genus Rariglobus. Next base: position 20,070 of record CAMBLN010000005.1, on the reverse strand, counting down.
TCCCTTCGCAAGGCGGCGAACACGTCCTCCACGGCATCGACCGCCGCGAAACCTACGTTCACCGCCACTCCGTCATGGACCTCTGGCGCGCCGCCTCCGTCCTCCACGAAGCCGTCCCAGAATCCCGCCCGCGCCTCGATTACCTCGGCGGCAGTTTCGGCGGCGGCATCGGCGCCCTCGCCCTCCCGTGGGACGACCGCATCCGCTCCGCCTACCTCTGCGTCCCGAGTTTTGGCAACCACCCGCTGCGCCTCCAACTTCCCTGTAACGGCAGCGGTGAGGCCGTCCGCCTCCTCGTCCAAAAACGCCCCGAACTCCGCTCCGTCCTCGCCTACTTCGACGCCGCCCTCGCCGCCCGCCACACGCATAAACCCGTGTTCGTCGCCGCCGCCGCCTTCGACCCCGCCGTCCCGCCCGCCGGACAATACTCCGTCTTCAACTCCCTCGCCGGCCCCAAGGAACTCTACCCGCTCACCGCCGGCCACTACGACGTTTACCCCGGCCAATCCCGCGAAGACCTTGAAATCCGCGCCGCCCTCACCCGCTTCTTCGCTTAAACGCCCTCGTGCTAGCCATGTCGGTGACGTGCTAACGTCACCACACGATTCCCTCTCGCCGCGCATTCGCCCACCGCGCAACATTTCCCCTCCTCCATTACCCATGAAAAAAGACGCCATCCTCTCGAAGTTCAAAGCCGAGAAAGTCATCGCCCTCATTCGCGCCGAATCCGCCGACGGACTCCTCGATTGCGCCAAAGCCCTCGCCGACGGCGGCTTGACCTCCATCGAGCTCACCATGACGACCCCCGGCGCGATCCGCGTCCTCGAAAAAGTCACCGCCGAACTCCCCGACTTCGTCTTCGGCCTCGGCACCGTGCTCGACGCCGAAACCGCCCGCATGGGCATCCTCGCCGGCGCCAAATTCATCGTCACCCCCGCCCTGCGCCCCGACGTCATCACGCTCTGCAAACGCTACAGCGTTCCGATTTTCTCCGGCGCCTTCACGCCCACCGAAATCGTCGCCGCCTGGGAAGCCGGCGCCGACGCCGCCAAGGTGTTCCCCGCCGAGTTCTTCGGACCCAACTACATCAAGTCCATCAAGGCCCCGCTCCCCCAGATCGAGCTCGTTCCCACCGGCGGCGTCACCGCCGAAAATCTCGGCGACTTCCTCCGCGCCGGCGCTTTCGCCACCGCCGCCGGCAGCTCGCTCGTCGATGCGAAATCCCTCAAGGAAAAGAACTGGGCCGCCATCACCGCCCGCGCCAAGGCCTTCGTCGCCGCGGCCGCCGCCGCCGGCGTGAAGTAAGCCTCCGTCTCACCGTAGCGGAAGCGCGGAGCGCTTTCGTCCGAACACGAAAAAGCCCGGCATCCCGCCGGGCTTTTTCACGTTTTCACGTATCCAATTCCCCCTTACGCAAGATATTTCCCGATATCCGGAATCTCCTTCGCCCTCCGCCCGTTGGGCAGAATCTCGAAATACGGCTCCTTCTCCGGCAACCAGTCGTCATCATCCAACGGCGACTGGTTCGGATGCCCTTTCTTTTTTCCGTCACCCTTGGCCGGTTTGTCGTCGTCCGCCTCCGGCTCATCCGCGCCTTCGGTGCCAAACTCCACGCCTTCCAGGTCGATGCCCGTCCACTCGTCGACGTCGAAAATGTGCGACATCCTCCGCGCCTCCGGATTGAGCACGATGACCGGGTTTTTCACGCGCCCGCCTTTCACCATCTCAAACAGACAAGGATAAAACGCGTCCTTAAATTTCGCCTGGAACTCCGACATCCACTTGTTCGCCACGCCCTCGCGTCGATTGAGCAGCGCCACATCCGAAAAATGGATACACGCCTCATACCACGCCACGAGCGCGCTGTGTTTCTCGGCCAGTTGGCAGTTAACCACCGTGATCACGCGGCCCAGATCCGCCTGCACCAGCTTGAGCCACTTCTCCAGGACCTCGATCTGATCCACCGGGTTGCGCCGCCCGTCCGTCACAAAAAACACATGCGTCGCCCCCGGCGGCATCACCGCTTCGATCGCGCCTTCGTGCCAGGTCCAGCGCGCCACGTTCCCGAGGTTCGCATCGTGTTCGCTCGCGGTTTCGTTCGCCGACAACAGCACCGCCGCCCGCTCGCCCTCGGACAACCCGCCGTCGATCAAGTCGGCCAGCACCTCGCGCCGGCCCGAGCCGGACGCACCCAGAATGATATAAACCAACGGATTCTCTGCAGTCATCGGCACATCAGGATCAATCATCGGGGCGGTGTCCATGCCGCCGACTCTTTCTTATTTCGCGGGAAACTCAAACGCGCGATTTTGCCCCGCCTGGCGCATCGCATGGTCGAGCAGCACCAGCGCCGCCATCGCCTCGACGATCACCACCGCGCGCGGCACCACACACGGATCATGGCGGCCCTTGCCCATCAGCTCCGTCGCGTTGCCCTGCAAATCCACCGTCTGCTGCGGCTGCAAAATCGTCGCCGTCGGTTTGAACGCCACGCGGAACACAATCTCCTCCCCGTTGCTGATCCCGCCCTGCACACCGCCCGAGTTGTTCGTCACCGTGCGCACGCGCCCATCCCGCTTCTCAAACAAATCGTTGTGCTCCGAGCCTTTCAGCAGCGATCCGCCAAACCCGCTGCCGATCTCAAAGCCCTTCGTCGCCGGCAACGACAACATCGCCTTCGCCAGATCCGCCTCCAGCCGGTCAAACACCGGCTCGCCCAGCCCCACCGGCACGTTGCGGATGCGGCACTCGATCACGCCGCCGACCGAGTCGCCGTTGCTGCGCACGTCTTTGATGCGCGCAATCATCGCCTCGGCCGTCGCCGGATGCGGACAACGCACCGCCGTCGCCTCGACTTGCTCGAGCGTGGGAAACTCCGTCAGCGCCCCCGCCGGCATCGCGATGTCGTGCACCCGCGTGATATACGCGCGAAACTCCACGCCGTTCGCCAGCGCCAGAATCTTTTTCGCCAGCGCCCCCGCCGCCACGCGCCCGATGGTCTCGCGCGCCGAGCTGCGGCCGCCGCCGTTGGGGTCGCGCACACCAAACTTCGATTGATACGTAAAGTCCGCGTGCGACGGACGAAACGCCGCCTTCATCTCGTTGTAAGCGCTCGACCGCTGGTCCGTGTTGCGCACAAAAAGCCCGATCGGCGTCCCCGTGGTCTTCCCCTCGTAAACGCCCGACAAAATCTCCACCACGTCCGCCTCCTTGCGCGGGGTCGTGATGTCGCTCTGCCCCGGCCGGCGCCGGTCCAGTTCCGCCTGGATTTCCTCCGCCGTGATCGGCAGGAGCGGCGGACAGCCGTCGATGACCACACCGATTCCCGGACCGTGGCTCTCGCCCCAGGTGGTGATACGAAAAAGATGACCGAAACTATTGGGCATGTTTGAGCGTCACGGTTGCGGTGCCCTCCGTCCCCCGCAAGTGTCAAAAATCTTCGCGCCTCCTCCTCCCCCAAAGCACGCCCCGCCCGCACAACTCCATTTACAACGCCCCCTCATTCGCCTCTCCTCAACCCTTTCGCCCCAGCCGCCTCGTATCCTCTTTTATGCGACTCTCCCGTTCGTTCGTCCTCGCCGGTTTCTGCCTCCTCCCTGCCGCCCTCTTCGCGCAGATTCCCGAAACCCCCAGCACCACCGTCCCCGCCGCCCAAGCGCCCGAGGAGATGATCGACAACCTGCGCCTTCGCGACGCCCAGGTCGATTTCGTCATCGACCGTCTTGAGGTCTGGACCGGCCGCATCGTCCTTCGTCCCCAGGGCCTTCCCACCCCTCTCATCACCCTCAACATCACCAAGCCCATCCCGAAGTCCGAGGCCATTCAGGCCCTCGTCTCCGTCCTCGCGATGAACAACATCGGCGTCGTCGAGATGGGCGACAAATACCTGAAGATCATTGCCCTCGCGAACCAGGCGCGCACCGAGGCCCCCGAACTCATCACCGGCTCCACCCTCGGCATGCCCCCTTCCGGCCGCACCGCCTCCAAGGTCTTCGAACTCGGCAACCTCAAGACCGCCGACTTCGTCCCCCAGCTCAACACCCTCCTCAACGTCCAGCTCGGCGGCGCCGTCCTCTTCAACAACACCAACGCCTTCCTCGTCACCGACTCCATCTCCAACCTCCAGCGCGTCGAACAGCTCATCGCCGCCCTCGACCGCCCCGCCTCCACCGACTTCGCCCCCAAGTTCTACACCCTCCGCTTCGCCAAGGCCAGCGACCTCGTCACCCGCGTGAAACAAATGCTCCAGGGTCCCGGCCAGCAAGCCCTCGGCAACTCCCTCTCCTTCTCCGCCGACGACCGCACCAACCAGGCCGTCCTCATCGCCGACCCCCGCCAGCACCCGTTCTTCGACGAACTCATCGCCAAGCTCGACGTCAAAGCCGACCCCAACACCCGCACCGACGTCCTCCAGCTCAACAACGCCAAGGCCGTCGACGTCGCCACCCTCCTCAGCCAGCTCGTCACCGGACAAACCGCCGCCGCCCGCACCGCCGGCCAGCAGCCCAACAACCGCAACAACCCCGCCTCCCCCGCCCGCCCCGCCGCCAACAACGCCGCCCCCGCTGCCAACGCCCCCGCCACCGCCCTCGTCCAAAACGCCGCCGCCGCCGAGACGTTCAGCAGCCTCCTCACCATCCTCGCCGACGAACGCTCCAACGCCCTCGTCGTCTCCGGCACCGCCGACGACATCCGTCTCCTCCGCGAACTCGTCGTCAAAATCGACGTTCTCCTCGCCCAGGTCCGCATCGAGGTCGTCATCGCCGAGGTCACCCTCAACGACGACGCCACCACCGGCATCGACAGCCTCGGCCTCCGCGTCGAGGACAACAAACTCACCGGCTTCCTCGCCTCCGGCCCCGGCGGCTCCATCGGCGGCATCGGCAACGGCACCGCCTCCGGCTTCGCCGACAGCAGCGGCTACGGCCAAAACCTCAGCGCCGCCATCGGCCTGAGCACCACCCCGCGCAAAAACAACACCACCATCCTCTCCGTCCCGACCATCGTCACCTCCCACAACAAGGAGGCCGAGATCTTCGTCGGCGAAACCCGCCCCGTCATCTCCGGCACCACCTCCACCCCCACCGGCAACAACAACGGCCTCAGCACGTCCTCCTCCGTCACCCAGCAGGAGATCGGCATCCGCCTCAAGGTCACCCCGCTCATCGGCCCCGACGGCTCCGTCCAGCTCGAGGTCGAACAGGAGGTCGAAGACGTCCTCGGCACCGTCGTCATCGACGGCAACGAACAACCCCGCATCGGCCGCCGCACCACCAACTCCTTCGTCAGCGCCCGCAACGGCGACATCATCGTCCTCGGCGGCCTCCAACGCGAAAGCAACTCCAAGGTCTCCAGCCGCCTCGGCCCCATTCCTTTCATCGGTGATCTCTTCGGCCGCCGCTCCCGCAGCAAATCCCGCACGGATCTCATCTTCTTCCTCCGCCCGGTCATGCTGACCAACACCGCCGCCGACAACGTCGAGGCCCTCGGCCGCCTCGACAAAAATCCCCAGGGCAAGGCCGTCCGCGCCGTCATCGACACCCGCCCCGCCGCCGTGAACACCCCGGTCGTCCCCGTCGTCCAGCCATGATCGAAGCCCCGTCCTCGCCCCTCCCCGTCTCCCTCGCCGAACGCATCTCCGACGCCCAGCGTCAGGCCATCGCCGAGGCCCCCCGCAACCAGCGGCTCAAACTCCTCGCCGACGCCCTCGCCCTCGACGAACCCAAGGCTCTCGCCGCCCTCGCCGCCGCTTCCGGCCTCGACGTCGCCAGCAACCTCCAGGCCGACGACACCGCCCTCGGCCTCCTCCCCGCCCGCCTCGTCCACGACTACCAACTCGTCCCCATCGCCTTCGGCGAAAAACCCGACTCCGACTCCGATTCCCCGGTGCCCTCCGCCCCCCTCCACCTCGCCACCGCCTGGCCGCCCGAGCCCGTCATGGCCGACTGGATACGCACGTTCACCCCGCGCCCGCTCGTCTGGCACCTCGGCGTCCCCGAGAAAATCCACCACCTCATCCTCCAGCACTTCGGCGTCGGCTCCGGCAGCCTCGAAGGCGGCGATGAAGACTACGTCGCCCCCGAGACCCTCCAGCAAAACGAAGCCGACGTGGACGAAGACGCCGCCGTCGTCCGTTTCGTCACCGATGTCATCTCGCAGGCCGTCTCCGACGAAGCCACCGACATCCACTTCGAGCCCCAGGAAAACCAGCTCACCATCCGCTACCGCGTCGACGGCCTGCTCGTCCAGGTCCCCGTCCCCGAAAACCTCCGCCGCTTCCAGGACGCCATCATCTCGCGCCTGAAAATCATGGCGAAGCTCAACATCTCCGAAAAACGCCTCCCGCAGGACGGACGCATCAACTTCCGCGCCGGCTCCAACGTCCTCGACATCCGCGTCGCCACCGCCCCCACCATCTACGCCGAGTCCGTCTCCCTCCGTCTCCTCAACCAGAAGAAGGAGGCCTACACCATGGACCGCCTCGGCATGAGCCCCGACGAGCAGGCCCAGATCAACCACGTCCTCGACTACCCCCACGGCATCATCCTCGTCACCGGCCCCACCGGCTCCGGAAAATCCACCTCGCTCAACGCCTTCCTCCGCAAGATCAACTCCTCCGATCTGCGCATCATCACCGTCGAAGACCCCATCGAATACGAGGTCCCCGGCGTGAACCAGATCCAGATCCGCTCCGAGATCGGCCTCACCTTCGCCAACGCCCTCCGCTCCATCCTCCGCCAGGACCCCGACGTAATCATGGTCGGCGAAATCCGCGACCGCGACACCGCCGACATCGCCATCCGCGCCTCCCTCACCGGTCACTTGGTGTTTTCAACCCTCCACACCAACGACGCCCCCGGCGCCATCACGCGTCTCATCGACATGGGCATCGAGCCGTTCCTCGTCGCCTCAGCCATCGAGCTCGTCATCGCCCAGCGTCTCGTCCGCCGTCTCTGCCACGACTGCTCCCGCGCCGAACCCGTCCCCGCCATCAAGCTCAAGGAGACCATGGCCATCCTCGGACTCCCCGAATCCGACGCCGCCGGGGTCACCCACCTTCACAATCCCGTCGGCTGCGACCGCTGCCGCGGCACCGGCTACCGCGGACGCATCGGCCTCTTCGAAATCCTCAAGCCCACCGACGAACTCCACGACCTCGTCCTGAAGCGCGAAAGCACCCGCACCCTCGCCGAATGCGCCCGCGCCAACGGCATGCGCACCCTCGGCCAGTCCGGTTGGGAAAAAGTCAAAGCCGGCCACACCACCCTCGACGAAGTCCTCCGCGTCATCACCGTCGCCGAAAAGTAACCGCGCATTCCGCGCGGAATGACCAATGACCAATTCCCAATGACCAATAAAATACCCACGAGCCATCGGTCCGCGTCCCTCCGCCCATTGGTCATTGGTCATTGGTCATTGGTCATTTCGCGCTAGCGACCATGCCGTCCTTCACCTACATCGCCCGCAACCGCACCGGCGCGACCGTCTCCGATCACCTCGACGCGCCCAGCCGCAAAGACGCCCTCCGCCTCCTCGGCGCCCGCGGACTCACCCCCGTCAGTGTCAGCGAAGCCGCTGCCCGCCCCGTCCCCGGCAAACGCAAACCCAAATCCGCGTCCGCCTCCCTCCGCGCTCAACCTTCAACGCTCACGGCTCCGATTCCGAAAGCGGCTTCGCTCTCCCGCCGCGAACGCCTCCCTTTCCTCGAAGCCCTCGTTGACCTCACCTCCAGCGGACTCTCCGCCGGCGAATCCGTGCGTCTCCTCAGCATGCGCATGAAAGAGCCGCGCCTGCGTCTCGTCTGCACCAGCCTCTGGGACCAGTTGAGCGAAGGCGCCCAGCTCTCCCGCGCGATGGGCACGCTCCCCGCCGTCTTCGACGGCTCGACCATCAACCTCATCCAATCCGGCGAAGCCACCGGCAACCTGAACGAAGTCCTCGTCCGCCTCATCACCCACCTCCAGGAAGAAAAAGAACTCCGTCAAAAAGTCCTCAGCGCCCTCGCCTACCCCGCCTTCATGATGTTCGTCGCCGGCGGCGTCGTCCTCTTCTTCATGGTGTTCCTGCTGCCCCGCCTGCAAACCCTCCTCACTTCCCTCGGCGGCGAACTCCCCACCTCCACCCGCATCCTCCTCGGCTTCTCCCAATTCGGCCTCAACTACGGCATCTTCGTGATCGCCGGCCTCATCTTCGGCGCCGTCGCCTTCTGGCGCTGGCGCGCCACCGAAGCCGGCCGCCTCCAAACCGACGCCTGGGCCCTCAAGCTCCCGCTCCTCGGCCCCTTCTCCATCTCCCAAACCGTCCTCGCCTTCAGCCAGACGCTCTCCGTCCTCCTCGAAAACGGCATCACCACCTCCGAAGCCCTGCGCATGACCGAGCGCCAGATCCAAAACCGCGTCCACCGCGCCGCCTTCGACGCCGCCACCGACCGCGTCCTGGAAGGCGAAGCCCTCTCCGCCGCGCTCACCCGCACCGGCTGTTTCCCCGACCTCGTCCTTGACCAACTCTCCGTCGGCGAAAACACCGGCAACCTGGTCCCCAGCCTCAAAAAAATCGCCGTCGCGTATCAGAAGGCGATTTCGCACCAGCTCAACGCCTTCACCAAAATCATCGCCACCGCGGTCCTCCTCGGCGTCTTCAGCTTCGTCGGCTTCATCGCCTTCGCCATCGTCAGCGCCGTCTTCCAACTCAGCTCCAGCTTCAAAATGTGAGGTAGGGCGCGTTATCCCTACCGCGCCGCTTCACATCACCGCGCGATCTCCACCGACGTCACCCGCCACGTCGCCGCCAGCTGCGACGGATTCGACCGGTTGCTGCCCAGCTTGAACTCCTCCAGCCCCAGATACGGCGCCCGCTGCGCGATCGACTGATAAAACGTGATCAACGCCCCGATGTTCGCGTTCTGCGCCGAGAACTGCACCGAGTGCACCGCAAACTGGCTCGTGCGCGACGTGCGGCTGTCCGACACCGTGTAATTCGTCAGACCCGCCGTCCGCGCCAGCGTGTTCAACTCGCTCTGCAACCGCACGCTGTCGAGGCTCTTCGACGGCTCCAGATGTTCGATCGCCAGCTGCGCCTCTTTCTCGATGCGCGCCCGCTGCAACAACCACCGTTGCTGCACATCCAGGTCGGTGGATGTGGTCTTGATCTCGCGCAACCGCACATTTGCCCGCTCACCCACCCCGCTCAGCCAGATCAGCGCGCCGATCAGCACGAAGGCCAGCAGCAGGATTTTCTCACGCAACAAACGGCTCAGGAAAAAAGCTTTCATGTTTCGACCTCCGTATTCGTTTCCACCGGCGCGGCGGGCGCGGGCGTCACCGGCTCCGCCGCCGGTGCAGCCTCCTCGACCGCCTTGAACGCCTCGGGCTTGAACGTCACCATCATCCGGAAAGTCGAAATGCCGTCCCGGCTCCGCTGATCCAGCACCTCGGCCTTTTCACAAGTATCGAGATCGTTCAGAGCCGATCGAAACACATCGATGTCACCCGACGAACTCGTCTGCGCATCGATCTCCAATGTATAAAGCCCCTTCGTGTTCGTGACCATGAACTGGATCGTCCGCGGACGCACCGTGTTCACCAGCGCCATCATCTCAAACGGCAGCAACCGCTTCGTCGAAAGCTCATCAATGCGCGTCGCCAGCGTCTGCGAGGTCATCACCGCCTCGACCACCGGTTTCTGCCGCTCCTCCAGCGCCAGTCTCTGTTTCTGCCAGATCGAGGTGCCCACCAGCACCAACTCCAGCACCGCCGACAACGCGATCGCCGCCACCGCACCCAAAAACGTGCGCCACAAAATCACATCGCGCGCATGAGCCCGCCTCCGCGCCGCCAGCTCGTCCTTGTCCCGCACATCCAGCGCCGCCACGTCCGCCGCGTCAAAATGCATCTCCATCCCGCCCGCCTTGAAAACAAACTCCCCTTGAGGCGACGCCGGATCAAACTGCGGCTCCCCCGCCACATCGATCACGTGCCGCATCTCGGGAAACGCCCCCAGCACCCCGTCGCGCACCGCCGCACGCTCCGCCTCGGTCGCCTCCGCCGCCACGGGCTCTACGCGCACTTGCGTCGGCACCCCGCTCCCATCCGCAAAATAAAGTCCCGTCACGCTCGCCGCCCCCGGCACGACCCAGGCCGTCGCCGGTTTCGGCGCCGCACCCTTCGCCAGCAGCGTCACAAACGACGGCAGCACCACCTCCGCACTCGGCCACGCATCCACTTCGTCCGCCGTGAACCGCTTCCGATACGCCGCGTAGATCAACGCGTGATCCGCCCCCGCCAACCACTGATGCCCGTAATAAAGCTGCCCCACGGGAAACGGCGCCAGCGTCTCGATGGCCAGCTCCACCTGCGCCGCCACCTCGGCCGCCGTCGCCCCTTCGGTCACCGGCACCGACCGCACAAAAAAAAGCGCGTCGGGAACCAGCACGACTTGGCGGGGCGGCGGGGAGGGAAGAAAGCGTTTAAGCGAAGAGAGACTCATGCGGTCGGTTCGTCGGTCAGGACGGAAGGTGGCACCGTCTTATCGTTTTCACGGATTTCGAGAAACGTAAACGGGTATTTCAAATCAACCGCCTCGGGCACCGCCGTTGCCGGCGTCGAAGCGGCCTCCGTGGCTGCCGGCTGCGCGGAAGAAGCCGTGCCCTCGCCCGTCGCTGCATCCGCGACCACCGTGCGCACAACTTCCGCCCCTTCGGCCGGCGCCACCACGGTGGACAACCGGAATGACGACTGCCCCTGCCTCACCGTTACCGTGATTCGCAGCGCCCGCACCGTCATCCCATAGCCCAGCTCCCCCGCCTGCCCGCCCGCCACCGCCGCGATGCTCCGCGCATTCTTGAAAAACCCCGGCCCCTGCGCCTGGTAAGCCCCCGCGCCATTCAGATATTCGTTCACCCGCTGCACTTGCTGCTCATCAAAAACCTCCTGCGCCAGCAGCGGCTCCAACCGGCTCCCGTTGATGTTCGGCGCCTCGAATTTATACAGCGAAAACGTCTCGCAAAACTTCCGGTGCACTTCGTTCGGCAGTCCCGTGGCCTCGTCAAAAAACGCCTGCCGCACCCCTTCGATCGCCGCCAGCTCCGCAAACGACCGCAGCGACCGCCCCGGCGGCACAAACGGCAGCGCCGCGCCTTCGTAATCCTGCACCGTCGGCGCCCCCACCGCCGTCGTCGTGTGATCTTTCTTGATCCATCCCAGCAACGAATCCGCCACGCGCTCCGCATCGTATTGCGGCACTCCCCAATATTTCAGCAACGCCACCAGCACCTCCGGCTTCACTTCCGGCAGCGGCAGCTTGGCGCTCTCGTCCTCCAACGTGACCTCGACCGTCCGTCCCTCCGCCGGCTCGTAACCGGCAAACCCCAGCGGATCACCCCAGCCTTCCGCCGGACTGTGCAACCCCTCGCACGTGATCCGAAAATCCTCCAGCACCGCCAGCGTCGTCTCGAGCGCGGAGTAGGCCTCGACCCGCAACCGTCCCGCATCCGCCTCGCGAATATCCACCAACAAATCCGTCCCCGCCTTCTCGATAAACAGCAGCAGCGCCGACGTCGCGAACACCAGCGTGATCAGCACGATCAACAGCACCGACCCGCGCCGCGCCCGTCCGATAAGATGTGACTTTGCGTGTCTCATCTTAAAACACCGGCGCCCCCTGCGTGACCGTCGGCACCAAAATCAACACTTCCTGATTCCGCGTCCGGTAGGTGAACTTCAACCGCAACCTTTGCGGCGCTTCGTAGGCGCCTTCCGTATTCTTCCGCGGCTGCGTCTCGTTTTTCCAGTTTTTGAAATCCGCGTCATAGTAGTCGTAACTGATCGCCGACACCAGCGGCGACACCAGCGTCTCGCGCGGCGACTGCGTCGCAAAATCTTTCTCCAGTCGCGAATGCCACAGGAACAACAACCCCGTGCCTTCGCGCACCGACAGCGAACACACCACTTCCGGCAGCGGTTGCCCCGGCCACGTGAAAATCCGGCTGCCTTCAAACAGCTCGAAGGTCAGGAGCGTCTCCGTCATCCCCGCATGCGTGCGGATCTCCTGCACCGTGATCGGCGCCTGGTCCGCAACCCCCGCCGGCGGCAGCGCGCCCGCCCGCAACTCCCGCTCCACAAACCGCGTGACCGCCCGCACATGCCGGTCAAACAACCGCAGATCCGTGTTCTTCCCCCACAATTCCCCCATCGAAAAAATGAAGGTGTTGAGCGCGATCATCAGCATCCCCGTGATCGCCAGCGCCACCATGATCTCCAACAACGTGAACCCGCGGCGTCTCATTGGTTCACCCCTTCCATGATCTTGAGAATGCGTTCCTTTGCCTCGGCCCGCAACGTCTCGCGATCCGCCTCCACCGACCAGGTCGGCCTCAACACGCGAAACACCTGACGGACTGTATGCGCCTTCAGCGAATCCACCGCGTCCAGCTCGCACTCAAACGTCACCGTAAAAAGATCCGCCGTATTCGTCGGATCGATCGTCGCCGTCCACCGCACCCGCCGCCCGTCCGCCGCCTCGAAATCCCCTCCTTGCCGCGCCAGATCCACATCCGGCTGCGCCAGCAACTGCGCACGCGCAAAAGCCGTCTCGGGATCACTCACCGTCGCCCGCCGCGCGACTTCATAACCCGTCAGCACGTTCACATACGCCGTCGCCAGCACCACCGCCGCCAGCGCGAAAATCGCCAGCGCAAACATGACCTCAATAAGCGTGAACCCCGCGTGGCCGTTGCGTTTCATCGGGGTGCTTCGGCTGACAACATCGGCGCGCAGGTCCAGGGATCGATCTCCAGCACCCGAGCCCCGTTTCTGCTCTTCAACTGCACGCGAAACGGCGAACAGGTCCCGTCGCCATAAAACGTCACAAACGGAATCGTCTGCGTTTCCACCAACTGCCCGCCCAATAAAATCGAGGATCCCCCGCCGGGCGGTTTCGCCGCCAGAAAATCAAGCTCCGCCGTCTCCTTCGCCACAAACGGATGCCTTGTCTCCGCCCCGTCCGACGTGGCCACCAACTCGGCTTTCTCCGTATCCAGACTCAACCGCACTTCGCGATTCGTCAGCAGCGCATCCTTCCTCACTTCCGCGACCGCCGCCCAGAAAAATTCATCCGCCGACATCGGCCGCTCGCGCAATAAACGCGTCGTGCCCACCACCAGCACGCCCGTGAGCAGCGCGATCAGCGCGATCGACACCAGCACTTCGATCAACGTAAACCCGCCCCGGCCACCGGCGGTTCTCGAAGCGGATGCAAACATGGGGCGCGGGCCGGTCAAACTCCGTCCGGCTTACCAATTGCCGATATCGTCGGCCGTGCCTTCCGTCTTGTCCGCCCCCTTCGAATAAAGATCGTAGCTGTCCTTGTTTTTCACGCCCGGAAACCGGTAAACGTAAGCCTCCTGCCACGGATCGACCGGCAGCTTGCCACCCGGAGACTCGATGTAGGGCCCTTTCCAGTTGTCACCCTTGTTCTGCGGCGCCGAAACCAACGCCTGCAAACCTTCCGCCGTCGAGGGATACCCGCCCATGTCGATGCGGTAGGCCGTGAGCGGGGTTTTGACGCTCGAATTCACAAAAAGACGGGCGATGTCTTCCTGTTTCGCGCCAAAAATCCCGCCCACGCGGGTGACCGCCAAGCCTACCAAGAGGCCGATGATCGCCAGAACGACGAGAATTTCGAGCAGAGTGAACGCACGGCGGGCCGCGCGAAGGGAGTTACGATGGGGAAAACGCATACGCTTGAGAGTGGAAGACGCCTGAAAGGGCGTAAAGTTGCGGGAGCCTGCTGCAAAAGCGATTTGAAAGCTGGTGCCCCCGCCGGGAATCGAACCCGGATCCGTCGTTTAGGAAACGACTGTTCTATCCGTTGAACTACAGGGACCGCAAAACTCCAAATCGGCACCCACGTTGGGTGCTGGATTGCAGGTTGACAATCTTTGGCTGCACAGGCTTTCATTCTCCCCTTTTTCAAATGAGCACGACCGAAACCACCCAGCAGACCGTCAACGCGGAGAACATTCCGTTCACCACGCCCCAGGCCATGCGCAACTTCGTTACCGACACCGGTAAGATCCTTCCGCGCAAATACACCCACCTGTCCGCCAAGCAGCAGCGCGCGATTACGAAGACCATCAAACAGTCCCGTAACAACCTGCTCGCCCTCTAAGCGACCGGTAAGGTTTTTCAGCAAAGGCCGGAGCTCATCCCTCCGGCCTTTTTCATGCCATGACCGCGACGCCTTCCGCCAAAATTTACCGCCCCACTCCGCGTAACCTCGCGCGGCTCGCCCGTGTCCTTGCCGAGGGCGGACTCGTCGCCGCCCCCACCGAAACCGTTTACGGTCTGGCCGCCGACGCCCTCAATGCCAAGGCCTGCCGCGCAATCTTCCGCGCCAAGGGTCGCCCCGCCAACGATCCCCTTATCGTCCACGTCGCCAGCGTTGAACAAGCCGACACGGTCGCCGTCCTCAACGACGCCGCGCGCAAAGTCGCCAAACTCTTCTGGCCCGGTCCGCTCACCCTCGTGCTTCCCAAACGGGATAACGTGCCCGACATCGTCACCTCCGGTCTTCCCAGCGTCGCCGTGCGCCTGCCGTCCCATCAACTTTTCCGCGAGCTCATCCGCCTCAGCGGACGCCCGCTCGCCGCTCCCAGCGCCAACCCTTTCGGCTACGTCAGCCCGACCACCGCCGCCCATGTCTTCGACGGTCTCGGCAAACGCATCAACCACATCCTCGATGGCGGCTCCGCCAAGATCGGCGTCGAATCCACCATCTTGGATTTACGCGACCCCAAACACCCCGTGCTGCTCCGTCCCGGCGCAGTCTCCCGCGAAGCATTGGCCCGCGTGCTGGGCCGCAAAATCACCCTCCACCGCCGGCCCGTGCCCGCCGCATCCGCCGCCGTCTCCCCCGGCCTGCTCGAACGCCACTACAGCCCGCGCACGCCTCTCACGTTGGTAAAAAAACTCACACCCGCGCTCATCCGCAAAGCCACCGCCCGCGAAGCGCTGCTCTTCATCCAAAAACCCGCGGTCACCGGCCCCAACACCTTCTGGCTCGCCGAAGCTCCTAACGCCTTCGATCAGGCCGCGCATAATCTCTTCGACCGGCTCCGCACACTCGACAACGGCACTTGGTCGCACATCCACGCCGAACTCGCACCCGGAGCCGACGCGCTCGCTCTGGCCGTCAACGACCGCCTCCGCCGCGCCGCCGCCAAGCGCTGAACACAAAAAAGCGGACCAGTCCCGGTCCGCTTTGAAATATCCCGAGATCGGCACTACCAGCCGCCGAATTATTCGCGTTCCGGTGTCGGATCGTCCTTCGACATCACGACGTAGTAATCCTTGTAGGACTTGTCGTAATATTGCGCGTAGTAATAACCGGATACGGCGAGATTCAGACCGTTGAGCACCGCGCCAAAAACCGGCACATTGGTTTCCGAGAGTTTCTTCGCGCTGAACTGCGCGGCCTTGCGGCGAACCTTGTTGAAGAAAATCGTGAACACCGAGCCATCGACCAACGGCAGGATGATCAACGCATCGCTCACCGCAGCCAGCGGAGGCGTGTCGAAGAACACACGATCATAGCGCTTGCGCAAATCCGAGATCATCGACTCGAACGCTTTCCCGTTAAGAATCTGCGTCGGGTTTTTCGCACGCCCACCCGTCGGAATCACGTCGAGATTGGGGTGAACCCCGCGGATCACCACATCATCAATCGTCGCCGTGCCGGCGCAAATATCGATCACACCTTTGCGATTTTCCAAACGAAATGATTTGTGGATGTTCGGCTTGCGAAGATCGCAGTCAACGATGGCAACCCGCTCACCATGCGCGGCAAACGTCAGGGCAAGATTGGTCGTGGTGAATGATTTACCCTCACCAGGAATCGTGCTGGTCGTAAGGATACACTGCGCATTCTTGCTTTCATCCTTCAGGCGCAAGCTGGAGTGGAGGGTAAGAAACGCTTCACATACCTGCCGGTCCGCGTTGTTCACGACGATCTGAGCCTTGTCCGGCTGCTCCATCTTTTTGATCTGCGGAATAATGCCGATCAGGGGCAACCCGACGACCGCCTCGATATCAAACGAGCTCTTCACCCGGTCATCGATAAATGCCACAAAGAAGGCAAAGGCCAAACCGAGCCCCAAACCAAAGACGAACCCGAGGCCCAGATTCAGAGCAATTTTCGGCGAAACATAATCATGTTCCGGAGGAGGAGACGCTTTGTCCACCACGCGTGCGCTTTGTGTTTCCATCGTGGCGATCATCGTGGTGTCGCGCATACGCCCGATCAGATTCTGCAAAAGCTCGTCGTTGATCATCAGTTTCCGCGCACGCTCGTCGTATTCAACGGCGGCACGGTCGAGCGCCATCGTTTCCACGCCGGCTTGCACCAAAGATGCGCGCGCCTGTTCGTCGTTCCTGCGCGCGTTTTGGTATTCGGATTCGATGGTCGCCTCGGCATTTTCAATGGCCCTGACCAACTCACGCTCGGCTTGAGCCAGCGAATTCATGGTCTCCATCATGATCGGATGCTTTTCGCGGTAACGATCCCGCAACTGCGCCACCAGGATTTTTTTTCCGGACACATCTTTGACCAGCTGGTCGATCAGCGGCTGTCCCGAAATAAATGAGAGCTCCGTGAGATCGCCTCCGGCCGCACGCCGCTCCTGCACCTGCCTCCAACGAATCTCCGCGTCCTTCAACTTCGCCTCGGTCTGCGTGACGTAAAGATTCAGCGCTTTTAGCTTTTCCGTAACGATGTCTTTGCGCTGATCCAGCGAGATCATGTTGTTCTTCTCGCGATACGTCTGCAACTCGTTGGCCAGCTCGCGAACCGTCCGCTCCTGCTGCTCTGCACGAATCTTCAACTCCTCCACCGCCTTCATCGATTCCTCGATGCGAACCCGCGTATTGTAGGTGATGAACTCATCGACAAATAGATTGGCGACCTTCGCAGCAATTTGCCGGTCCGGATGAGTGTAAACCACGTTGATGACCAAGCTCAGACGCTTGGGAACGATCTTACGGTTTTCTCCCAGCACTTCCAACGGCGTGACCGGATCGCTCCCTTTGCCCTTTTCATAAGGGGCCATGAACAGACGCATATCTTCGCCCGTGATACGCTCAGCAACCTTCTGAATGATGGAACCACTGCTTAGAACTTCCACCACCGTGTTCAAATCTTCCGTGCCGCGGACCTTGTCATCAATGATGTCCTCGACCTTGTTCATCACATTCGGCGCGCTGCGCAAAATGTGAACGCTGGCCGCAGCCTGATAAATTTTTGTCTGGCTGAACGTGTAAACCAAAGCCGATGAAAACACGACTAGGAAGACCACGATCACATACCAAATGCGCTCGCGAAGGATCAGGGCATAATCTCGAAACCCGCGCTGCATCGAACTCTCGCCGCCATAGCCGACGGCAGAATATCCTGCATACCCTCCGCCATACCCGTATTCCCCAGAACGATTGCCGCCTTGGGACTGATGCTTTAAATTCTGATCCATGAAAAATAGCCTTGGGCTTTAGATAATTCGTTCCGGCACAAAAATGATATCGTTCACCAGCAAGGGCCAACTGTTGCTGGAACTACCACCGATGAGATCATTTGCATTGATAATGTAAGTGTCGGTTTTTCCGTCGGCGTTGGTTCTGGTCAATTTAACCTGCTTGCGATCGGCAAGCCGGCTAAAACCACCCGCCCGGGAAATTGCGTCCAAAAGAGTCAATCCCTGCTCTTGCGGAAACAAAACCGCCCCCGGTTGGTTGACTTGGCCAATCACGTTGACCGAACGCTGAGCATACTCGACCACGACCACATTCACTTGGGGATTAACCAGGTAATCCCGGTCATATAATTCCCGAATCAGATCTTCGGCTTGCCGAAGGGTTTTCCCCTTCAAGTCAACCTTGCCGATCAAAGGTAACGTGATGGAATACTCCTTGGAAATACGCACGTCCCGCTTCAGATTTTCCTCTTGGAATATCTGCACACTAAGCAAATCCGAAGGCAGCAGGACGTAATCAAGCGCCGCCGCCGCCGGCAGTGGTCTTTTTTCCTCTTCACCCGAAAGTGAAAACGGAAGAATCAACGAACACAGAAAGCAAATCGGGAATAGTATCTTGGACGACATAGTCACAACGGGAAAAAAAAACGGAAGAAGACCGAAGGATCTTCTTCCGTTGAATGGAAATGGTCAAGCCGACCCGATTAATAGCGGGCCGAAAGCGACAGGGACACCACGTTGTTGGAGAATTCGCTGCCCGCAACATCGGAGGTATTCTCGCGATAAAGATAAGACAACGAAGCACTCAAATGGCTGTTGATGATGTAAGTCGCACCGATGGAGCCTTCGATGTAATCATCCGTGCGGCTGGGAACGACATTTTGGTAATCGAGCGTGCGGTAAGTGATCGAAGCGTTCAAACGCCAGTCAACCGTAATCGCGTTGCTCGCACCAAGGGTAACTTGGGTGTTTTCATAGGACGCACCACCGGAAGCCGAGTTGGTGTAATTACGCGCCAAAGAGAGAGTAAACTGAGTCTTATCGCTGTAAGCATAAGAGAGGGAGGCATCAGCACCGATGGAACCATCGTCATCCACGGCACCAGGACCACTCGCGTCACGCGTATTGTAACCAACACTGAAAGCACCGGAGAGCTTGGGGGTAAAAGACCCGCGTGCGCCTACGTTGTAGTAGAAGGCATCATATTCGATACCGGTATCCAATTGCGTATTAACATAACGAATACCGGCACTGATATCAACCTTGGGGGTGAGCTCGTAGTAGACGTTCACCGGCACAGTGTAATCTTCCTGCTCGGTATAGTTGGGATCTTTGTAATCAACATGATTATAGGAAACACCGCTGCCCAAACTGATCTTCTCGGAAAACGCATACTCGCCATTCACGCCCACGGATGCGATATGCCGTTCGACGAGCCTGCCAAATGCGCCGGGAAGCACATCGACCGTCGCTTGATCAAGCTCTTTAAATGAAGCAAATGCATTCAGGCTCAAGCTGGCACTCTCATATGAAGAGTTGGCGGCGATAGCCAGCAACTGATTGTTAAGTTCGCTGTTGTCAGAATAGCTGGTCAGCGTCGCAGTTCCCACAAGGTTGCCCTTGAGCAAAGAATCCTTACCATAAACAAGATCAAAACCGGGGACAAACGTAACAACCGTATCCTCGTCCTCGTCAGGACCCGATGGTGCGAGGAGAATGTTGTCGTTGTAGGCCGCCCTTAGGTCAGCAATGGCAAAAAGCTCTGCGTTGTCACCAATGGCGAGAAACGGAGCGGCAAAGGCAGAACTGGCAACGCAGCTCAAGGTAGTCAGGTTACGGACGATGTTCTTCATGAGTAAGTGTGGCAAAGTTGGAAACGTTCAGGGATGGACTCAAACAGATTATTCGTAGGTTGCAGCAAATAGGCCAACGACACGGGCGAGAAGGATGTTGCTAAAAAAAGATCGAGCGCAAGATTGCATACTTAAGTTTGAGTTAAAATCGTGCGTCCTGGGAGAAGGCCGCCAACAAGATGCAACCGAATTTCGGATGCAAGGTTATTTTAAAGCAGTCTGAGCGGATCAAATAAAAATTTCGTTATGCCAGAGCCCACCTCAAAAGCGGGTGCCCTCAAGCAATCGTCATCCCACATACCTTCACCCCCGAAGGGCATCAAACGCTTTGCTCCCATTTCCATTCGTAGAAAATCCCAAGGATGGCAGGTGCAGGTTTATTGGAAGCGCCTAGCAGTTTGCACCGTGATCGTCGCTCTTCTTGGATGGCTTGGAATGGCCTCAGCCGCCTACACATTTGTAAAATATCGACGCGGTTTTACGGAAGTTAAGTTCACCGACATGCTACTGCTACCCGCTAGATGGGACGCCTCGGAAGTGGCCCGTGGTAATTTTCTTATCAAAAAGGCGCAGGAACACCTGAAAGAGCAAAAATTTCGCGAGGCATTCTATGGTTTCCGCCTAGGCTTGATCAAGGCCCCCGGCAACAAGGAGGGTCGCCTCCTCCTCGCCCAGTTTTACGGACTTTGGAAACGCCCG
>CAMBLN010000004.1 GCA_945868215.1 Opitutus sp. GAS368 | reverse complement strand
GTGGAGGCGAAGGCGCGGGCGGGGGAGTGGTTGTTTTTGCGGGCGGAGGACGGGAGGCAGCATTTCGCGAAAGGCACGCGGTTGATGTCGTTGCGGTTTCGTCTGCGGTTGCGCGGAGGGAAGGCGTTGTTTGCGAGACGGAGCGACGTGGTCGTGGCGGACAAACGGATGCCGTTGTTGCAAAAGGCGGCGCGCAGTCTGGTGGGGGAATTCGAGCGGGTGGAGACGCCGGGGACGGTGTTTGTGGTGCGAAGCCGGTTGAGCATGGCGGACAATTTCCGGATCGAGGCGGCGTTCATGAACTGGCTGGGCTGTTATGTGGAGGCGATGCTGGCGGCGGGGGAAAAGCCGGAGGCGGCGAGCAAGCGCGATGCGCGGGTGACGAAGGCGCTGATCCTGATCGAGGATCATGCGATGCGGGAAAAGTTTTCGGAGACGAAGCTGGCGAGGCGCTGCGGGCTCGGGATCAACCAACTGGGGCGGTTGTTTCGCGCGGAGCAGGGGATGTCGCCCTTTCAGTATTACGAGGAACGGCGCATGGAACTCGCGCGGGAGGCGCTCAAGGACAGTGCGGTGCCGGTGAAGATGATCAGTTTCGAACTGGGGTTCAGTTCGCCGCCGCATTTCACGAACTGGTTCACGAAGCGGGTGGGAGCGTCGCCGCGGGCTTGGAGGGGGAAGGGAGGGCCGCGCGCGGCGCGCGGAATGACCAATGACCAATGACCAATGACCAATGACCAATGACGGATGACGGAGGACTGAGGGCGGAGGGGAGTTTAGAGGGCGGAGCCGCCGGCGGTGAGTTTGGCGCGGAGGGTGGCGACGTTGAGGGCGCGGAGGGGTTGGTTGGTTTCGAGGGCGAGGACGGCGGCGACACCGGCGGCTTCGCCCGTCTGGTTCATGTTGACCATCACGCGCACGGCGGCGTGGGCGATCGGGTCCACATCCAGCATGCGGCCGGCGACGATGACGTTGTCGGGGACGGAGAGCGGGAGGAGCGAGCGGTAGGGGATTTGGTAATACGTGGGGTTGGTCGCGGTCTCGGGGCGCCAGCGGGTGTTTTCCGAGGGGAAGCCGGGGCGGTGGTATTCCTCGCGACCATCGAGGTAGCGGAGGGTGATGCCGGGTTTGTCTTGGTGGTGAACATCAACGCGGTAGCTGCCCTGGGCGATGGTGTCGTCGAAGGCGCGGCCGGCGAGGACGTCGTCTCCAGAAAGTTGATACGGGGAGCGGATGTGGCGGGATTCGCGGAGGCCGAGGCGCGAGGGGAGGGCTTCGAGTGAAAGGCGGGAGTTCGGGGCGTCGGCGCGGAGGATGTCGGCGATGGCGCGGACCTGGCGGCGGCCCTCGATTTCTCCGTGGGTGAGGTCGTCGGCGTTGGCGGGGTTGATGCCGTGGATGCGGGTGGCGGCGAGCATGTAGGTGTCGGAGCCGGGGACGCGTCCGCCCCAGGAGAAGGTGGGAGGGAGGTTGTGCGCGGGACCGTGCGTGCGGATGAGTTCGCCGACGCGGCGGGCGGTGTCGCCGAGGGTGTCCCAACCGGAGAAACGGACGCAGGCGGTGGCGGGTTGGAGGTGGTTGGCGAAGTAGGTTTCACATCCGAGGCGGGCGGCGAGGTCGGCGTCGCCGGTTGCGTCGATAAACATGCGGGCGCGGATGGTGCCGCGTCCGGATTTGTTTTCGACGAAGACGGCTTCGAGGCGTCCGGAAGAATCGCGAAGCGGGGCGGGGGCTGCGAACTGGGTGTGGAGGTAGATTTTGATGCCGGCTTCGCGGGCGAGTTCGTCGAGTTCGATTTTGAGTTCCTCGGAGTTGAAAGTGAAGCCGCGCGAAGGGTTGGTGAGTTCGTGGCGTTGGACGGCGTGGCGGCGGTCAAGACGGTTTACGGTTTCCTCGGTAAGGCCGGCGATGATTTGTTTTTTGCCCTCGGTGTCGTGGAGGGAGTGCCAGACGTTGACCATTGAGGTGGTGGCGATGCCGCCGAAGCAGTTGTCTTTTTCGACGATGACGACGCGGGCGCCGAGGCGGGCGGCGCGGATGGCGGCGAAGAGCCCGGTGCAGGAACCGCCGAGGACGCAGACGTCGGCTTCGTGGATGACGGGGAGGTCGCGGGCGGGTTCGTGAAGGGTGTTCATGGGGGAGATATTTTGGATAAAGTGTCACCTATTAGGTGACACTTTGGTTTGGAAGTTTCGGATGGGGATGGAGGAAGGTGTCACCTAATAGGTGACACTTTGGGTTGGGAGGAGGAGGGAGCCGCCGGTGTTGAGGGTGGTGCGGAGGAGGGCGGGGGAGAGGTGCGGGAAGGGCGTGGTGGTGCGGTGGGCGAGGGCGGCGGCGACGCCGGCGGCTTCGCCGGTTTGGTTCATGTTTACCATCACGCGGACTCCGCCGAAGGCTTCGCGGTCGGCATCAAGAAGACGTCCGGCGACGAGGAGGTTTTCGGCTTCTTGAGGCAGGAGCGAACGGTAGGGGATGTGGTAACAGGCGGGGATGGGAGAACCTTCGGGGTTCCAACGACGCCAGACGGTGGGGCCGGTTTTGGGGACGAACTCTTCGCGTCCGTCGAGGTAGCGGAGGATCGTGCCTTCGGCGGAATGGATGTCCACGGGGTAGGTGCCTTGCGCGATGGAGTCGGCGAAGGGTTGTCCGCGGAGGATTTCACCGCCGGTGAGGCGGTGGTGACAACGGGCGTGCCAGGTTTCGCGGACGCCGAGGGCTTGGGCCCACGCGACGACGACGGGGTGCAGGTCGGAGGAGTGCGCGCGAAGGAGGTCGAGGTAGGCGCGGTGGAGGCGGCGGGCTTCGAAGAGGGCGGAGGTGTGGGCGTCGGCGTCGGAGGCATCGATGCCGTTGAGGCGGGCGCCGAAGAGGTTGGTGAGGGCGGTGCCGGGGACGGGGAAGTGCCACGGGCGGCTGTTGGCGGCGGGGTAGTGGTGCGCGGCGAGAAGCGGTTCGAGGGCGGGCCAAGGGACGGGGCCGTCGGACGTGTGGGCGCCGGCGACGATGGCCTGGAGGTTGACGGGTTGAAGGACGGCGGGTTTGTCGGCGGCGAAGCCGGCGTGACGGAGGAGATTGCCGTCGCCGGAGGCGTCGATGTAGAGCGGGGCGGTGATCGCGCGGCGTCCGGAACGGTCTTCGATGATGGCGGACGTGATGCGCGGGCCTTCGCGGGTGGCGGCGACGCAACGGGCGGCGAGGAAGACGCGGATGCGGTGCGAGCGCACGAGCTCGTCGAGTTCGACGGCTAGTTCGGCGCTGTTGAAACGGAATTGTCCGCGGTGGACGGGGGAGATTTCTTGGATGACGTTGCGGCGGCGGAGGCGGTCGATGACCTCGAGGGTGAGTCCGCCGATGAGGGGGGCGGTGCCGGTGGTGTCGTTGATGGAGTGCCATTCGTTGACCTGGGCGGCGACGGCCATGCCGCCGAGGACGGTGTTTTGTTCGATGACGGCGACGGAGAGCCCGAGGCGCGCGGCGCGGACGGCGGCGAACACGCCGGTGCAGGAACCGCCGACGACGCAGAGGTCGGCCTCGTGGCAGACGGGGGTGGCGCGGGCGGGTTCGGCGATGAAGGGCATGGAGGAAAGGTGTCTCGCGAAGTCCGGGCGAAGGGAGCGAAGGTTCGGAGGGAAGGGGACGAGACAGTGTGGCGAGACGGGTTGCGGGGTGAAAGCCGGGAGGGGTGGAGCAAAGAAATCATATTATAGACAAAACGTATGATTGGGCTGTGATGGCGGGATGGCTGAGAAGGTTGATCGCATGGAAGTGCTGGAGGCGTTGCTACGGGCGCCGTTGCGGATTACCAAGGTGAGCAGGCAGGCGTTTGGGGGGCGATGGCAGGTGGCGGACGAGGTGATCGTGACGCACCGGTTCATTCTGTTGGAGGCGGGGACGCTGGACTATACGGTGGAAGGGCGGCGGGTGCGCTTGAGGGCCGGCGAGCTTTTTTTTGTGCCAGCGTGGTGTCGGCGCGAGTGGGCGGCGACGGCGAAGGGATGCCGGTTGTTATGGTGCGAGTTTTCGTCGGGCGCGGTCACGGTGCCGCCGGTGTTGTGCCGGCGGAAGGCGGGGACGGAGGAGCGAAGGAGTTTGGAGCGGCTGCTGAAGCTGTTCGGTGAGGGTGAGACGCGGGAACGGATGTTGGGATGCGAAGGGGAGTTGAAGGCGGGGCTGGCGCGGTTTTGGTGCGCGGCGCGGGCGGAGGGGAGCGAGGGAGGAGAGGCGCGCGCGCGGCATCCGGAAGTGGCGCGGGCGGTGGCGTGGTTGGAGCGGCACTACGCGGAGCCGGATGCGCTGGAGGGGTTTTACCGGACGGTGGAGTTGAGTCCGAATCACTTCCGGCTGCTGTTCAGGCGTGAGACGGGAGAGACGGTGCAGGCGGTGCTGGCGCGGCTGCGGTTGCGGCGGGCGCGGTATCTGGTGCAGGAGACGGCGATGCCGATGAAGCGGATCGCGGCGGAGACGGGTTTTGCGGATCCGCTGTATTTCTCGGGTCAGTATCGGAAATTCTGGGGGCGGGCGGCGACGGAGGATCGGACGGGCGGCGGTGTGGCGTAGTAACTCAGGTGCGCGGGGCTTTGAGGTAGAAGCGGAGGAGGAAGACGCACCAGACGAGCAGGCCGGTGACGAAGAGTCCGGTGCCGATGCCGATGTCGCGCAGGAGGAGATCGGAAGGGGATTCGGAATTGGCTCCGACGACGCCCTGATGGAGGGCGGTCATGAAGAGGTTGTTGAGGGCGGCGAGCCAGAAGGTGTGGTGGAAAAAGAAGGCGCAGGCGCGCGGGTAGTTTTCGGGGGCGCGCCAGTAGGCCTGGCGGGGGACGTTGAGGGTCGAAGGCGGGAAGAACCGGATGAGATAGGCGATCCCCAGCATAAAGGCGGAAAGGCCGAGACCGAGGGCGATGAAACCGGTGATGTGGGTGGTGCGGGAAATCCAGTCGTCGGGGTCGCCGGCGGCGTCGAAATGGATGGCGACCTGCGCGGGCAGCACGTTGACGGAGACGGCGACCGAGGCGACGAAGAGAAGCGTCGTGGCGAGAAAGGTCCAGAGCGGGAGACGGGAGGCGGTCATGAGAACTGTAGCCGGTTTATCAGATCGGATGTTGGCCACAAAAGAACGCAAAGAGCACAAAACAATCCATTCAGGGGAGGATTTTTTCGCTCACTCGTGATTACACGCAGGCTGAATTGATTCAGCTATTTGAATTCGGATTTTTAACCACGGATTTTGCGGATGGGCACGGATAAAGACGGGCGGAAAAAAGCCGGCCTCGGGGAGAGGCCGGCGTTGGGGACGGAGGCGGAGCGGACGTCTCGGAGAGACGTCCCTACCGTCGTTGCTTTTAGCGGTATTCTTCGCCGGTGATGGCGTTGATGATCTTGTAGTTTTCCACGTGATACGCGGGGTCGGCGCGGAAGGCCAGTTTCACACCGAACAACTTTTCCATGCGCACGAGGAGGTCGGCGTCCTCGCTGCGGAGACGTTCGAGGATGCTGGGGTGGACCATGACGCGGAGGGAATACTCCTTGCCGTCGTTGCGGCCGGTGAGGCGGCGGACGAGGGAGCTGAGGCGGCGTTGCAACTCGACCGACATGGTCGTGGCGCTCTTCACGATGCCGCGGCTGCGGCAATAAGGGCAGTCGGTGTAGAGGTTGGACGACAAGCTCTCCTGCTGGCGCTGGCGGGTCATCTGGAGGATGCCGAGCTGGCTGATGGGGAGGATGTGGTTCTTGGCTTTGTCGGTGGACATGGCCTCGATCATCTTGTCGTAAACGCCGTTGCGGTGGCGGCGTTCCTTCATGTCGATGAAGTCGATGATGATGAGGCCGCCCAGATTGCGCAGTCGGATCTGGCGGGCGGCTTCGACGGCGGCTTCGAGGTTGACGGCGTAGATGACGTTTTTCTCCTCGCCGCCGCGGTTTTTGTGGGAGCCGGTGTTTACGTCGATGGCGATCAGGGCCTCGGTTTCGTCGATGATGATCTCACCGCCGGAGGGGAGCTGGACCTTGCGCTGGAAGGTTTGCTCGATCTGGCGCTCGATGTTGAAGCGCTCGAAGATCGGAATGTTGTCCTTGTAGAGGGCGATCTTGCTGCGCGAGCGTTTGGAGATCTGGCCGACGAGGTCCTGGGTGTGTTTGTGGCTGGCCTCGTCGTCGATGAGGACGCGGTCAACCTCCTCGGTGAGGAAGTCGCGGACGGTGCGCTCGACGAGATCGGGCTCCTGGTAGAGGCAGGACGGGGCGCGGTCGTTCTGCATCTTATGCTGAATCTGCTCCCACTTCTTCAGCATGATGTGGAGGTCACGGATGAAGTAGCGGGTCTTTTTGCCCTCGCCGGCGGTGCGGACGATGACGCCCATACCTTCCGGGATGGTGAGCTCGTTGATCATCTGCTTGAGGCGGGCGCGCTCCTTGGGGTCTTCGATTTTGCGGGAGATGCCGCATTGGTCGGAGAACGGCATGAGCACCAGGTAACGCCCGGGGAGGGCGAGGTTGGTGGTTGTGCGGGGACCCTTGGTGCCGATGGGGCCCTTGGTGACCTGGATGACGATCTCGGAGCCGGGCGGATACATCTGGGGGATGTCCTTGACGGTCGGCTCGGAAGGGCGGGCGGGGGCGTTTTTGCGTTTGTTGACGCGGACGATTTCGACGGAGGAATCGGCGGCGGCGGGGAGCATGTCCCAGTAGTGGAGGAACGCGTTTTTGGAGTAGCCGATGTCCACGAAGGCGGCTTTGAGGCCGGGATCGAGGTTCTTGATGCGGCCCTTGTAGATGCCGCCGACCATGCGGCTGTCGGACTCGCGCTCGATTTCGAACTTTTCCAGCACGCCGTCCACGAGAAGCGCGACGCGCTTTTCGAGGGGTTCGGAGTTGATGATGAGTTCGCGGAAGGAGGTTTTCTCCTTCTTGAAGACGGAGAGGATTTTCTCGAGGAGGGGGCGGTCTTTGGAGCGGGTTACGGCGTCGGCCTTGAGTTCGTCGCGGTTGACGGGGTCGGGTTCGTGGTGCTCGGGAGGACGGGTGAGTTCCTCGTCATAATTGCGGGGCGGCTGGGGGGAGCCGGAGGGGGGATTTGAGGCGGGTTGATCGCTCATGGTGGTCGTGGTCCTTGTGGTGGTGGACGGGGCACCCTTGGGCGGGAGTTGCGGCGCAGGAAATTCCGGCAGAGCGGTCCATATCGAATCCAGGCTTCAGTTTCATGTGAAGTCCTTGCGGAAGCGATAGACGCTTTGAACCAGTCCTTGCAGCAAGCAGCAACTCAGCACAAAGGAGCCACCGTAGCTGATAAAGGGAAGCGGTATGCCCGTGATGGGCACGAGTCCGATCGTCATGGCGATGTTAACGAAGATGTGCACGGCGAAGAGCACCGTCACGCCGATGGCGATCAAGGTGCCGAACCGGTCTCGCGACAGGCCCGCAATGCGTATGCCGTTGAACATGACTATTCCGAAGAGACCCAAAACTGTAACACTTCCCAAAAATCCTTTTTCCTCGGCGATGACCGGGAAAATAAAGTCGTTGTGCGCCACGGCGCGGGGCAGGTAGCCGAGCTGGGCCTGCGTTCCTTGCGTCCAGCCCTTGCCGGTCAAGCCGCCGGAGCCCACGGAGATGCGCGACTGGGTGAGGTTCCAGCCGGCGCCCGTGGGGTCGATTTTGTCGGGCATGGCGAAGGAGATGATGCGGTTGCGCTGGTAGTCGCGCAGCGGAATCCACGAGTGGCTCTCGAATTTGCCCTTGTCGTTGGTGTAGGAGAAGCCGTTGGCCTCCATGAAGTTGACGTAGCGCACGCAGTCGATGGTGATGACCGACATCAGGATGAGAAACGCACCCAAGGCCGCCGCGAAAAAGCGGGTCGAAAGCCGGGAGACGTAGAGCATCGAGAAAATCACGGGGGGCAGCACAATCGCCGATTTAATATCGGGTTGCAGCAGGATAAGGAAGATGGGCAAACCGGCAGCAAGCGCCAATTTGCCGAGGGTGCCGAGGGATTGGGCAATGGTGCCGACCTTGGAGCGGACGAGGATGCCGGCGGTGATGAGCAGGACGGCGGCCTTGGTGGGTTCGGACGGTTGAAACGAGAAGAAACCGAAGTCGAGCCAGCGTTGGGCGCCGTAGCGTTCGGTGCCGACGCCCGGGGTGAGGACGAGCAGGAGGGCGAAGATACAGGCGAGGTAGAACCAGTGGGAGATGCTCAGCCACAGGCGGTAATCGATGAGGGAGACGGCGGTGTAGACGACGGCGCCGGCGGCGAGCCAGACGAGTTGGGTGAGCCAGTTGTCCTGGGCGGTGTTGAACTGGGCGCTGTAGATGAACGCGACGCCGATGGCGCAGAGGGCGGCGATGGCGAGCGGGCTGATCCAGTCGAAACGCTCACGGGTAGTCGTCTTGAAGACGCCGAGGAGTTCGAAAGGAGTGCGTAGGGTGGCGGGCACGGTTTGAAGAAACGCGTGCGGTGACGGGGCGCAAGGGTGGCGTGCGGGTGGATAGAGTTTTTAACCGCGAAGGGCGCGAAGGGCGCGAAGGGGCGCGAAGACGGAGAGAGGACAGAAGACGGAGGACGGATTTTAGCGGTAGCTGAGCTCGATCATCGCGTGGGCGGTGAATTCGGGGACGGTGAAGGAGACGAGGTCGGAGACTTGGGTGAAGGGGAGCGGGTCGCCGGAGGGGACGAGGCGGGCGGTTTTGATGCGGCGGGGGAGGCGGAGGGAGACGGAAATGTTGTGCAAGGGGATCAGGTCTTCGATGACTTCGAGGGACTTGTTGATCGCGGCGGGATGCGATGCCCCGCGGACGGACTTCGGGGCGTAGAGGAGATGGGCGACGAAGCGTTTCTCGGCGGGTTGATCGAGAAGGTTGATGCGTCCGTCGGCGGGGAGACTTGTGACGGCGGGGAGTTTGCCTTCGAGCAGGTGGTGAATCGCGGCGGACACGAAGTCGCGGTAGAGGGGTTGTCCGTATTGACGGTAACGGGTGAAAATATCGTGGGCGAACCAGGCGATGTTGCCGGTGAGCGTGGCGGCCGGCGAAACCTTGGCGGGGGAGTCGGGCGCGTGTTGGTGGGAGCAGAAGTGTTCCCAGGTGCGGTTGAAGTAGGAGGCGCGGCGTTCGACGAGGATGCGGGTCTTGGCGGCGGGTTTTACTTCGTAGGAACCGCCGTGGATGACGATGGACGAGCGCACGGGGACGTCGGGCGTGAGATCGGTGGCAACGAGATAGTCGGGATCGGAGACGGCGCGGCCGAGGAGTTTGGCGCCGGGATCGAGGGCGAAGGACTTTTGGTCGGCGGCGAGCAGCGCGCTGCCGGCGGCGAGGAGCTTGCCGCCGCGGGCGAGGAATTTTTTGGCCTTCGCGAGGGCGGCGGGCGTGAGCACGAGCGTGTCGGGCAGGACGATGAGATCGAGGCCGTCCCACTTGGCGTTTTCGTCGAGGACGACGAAAGGCAGGTGGAGTTCGAGCAACATGCGGGCGACGCCTTCGTCGGCGGCGCTGACGGTGCCGTGGCCGCGGGCGACTTGTTGGTTTTGCTCGGCGCTGACGAGGCCGATGCGGGCGACGGGGCGGACGTGGTCGAGCCACGGTTCGCGGGCCTCGACCTCGGCGTAGGCGGCGCCGATGAGGCGGTAGGTGTCGAGGTTCATCTCACCGTTCGGGTGGAGCTGATCGCCGATGGAGCACTTGGCACCGTAGGCGTTCATGGCGGCGCATTCGTAGCGGAGGGCGGCGGGGCGTTTGAAGCCGCCGAACTCGCCCCACGTGGTGTGGAATTTGCCGGACATGCCGAGGAAGTCGCGCGGCTGGGTGGCGGCGTAGCGGGCGGAGAAGGCAAAGTGGTCGTAGCCCCAGCCGCCGGTGGGAAGGGATTCGAGTTCGAAGTGGGAGTTGAAGAAGTTGAACTTCGTCGCGCCGACGGGGATGTGTCCGCCGTTGTGGAAAACGGGTGTATTCGCGCGGACACTACGCGCGGCGGCGGTGGTGCGCTCGTAGTAGTCGAGCAGGACGCGCTGGGCGTAGGTGCGGACGTTGGCGGCGTCGGCGGGATTGAGCTTGAGTGACTTCATCTCGCGGAGCGCGCCCTCGGAGTAGTCCTGCTGGAGCGCGATGATATCGAGGAAAATACCGTCGTTGTCGGGCCAGCGTTGCACGACCTCCTCGATCTGCGCGCAGAGATAATCGAGGTAGGCGGAGTTGAAGCGGAGGAGTTTGAACCAGCCGACTTCGAGCGGATCGTAGGTGAGGCCGGCGCGGTTTTTGACGACCCACTCGGGGTGTTCCATGGCCATGAGTTCGTCCACGCCGGCGCTCAGGTAAATCGGGCAGCGCACGCCGATCTCGCGGCAGGCCTCGATCTGGGCTGCGAGGAGGTCGAACTTGAGGTGGGGGTGTCGCGTGCCGACCTTGGTCGGGTGGTAGCTGTAACCGTGGTGGCACTTCGAGAAGAGGGTGATGGAGTCGATGCGGCCGAGTTTGAGCGCTTCCTGGAATTTCTTTTTGGAGAACTTTTGGCCGATGCCGGGGATCGAGCCGTGGGTGTGGAAGTCGAGGTGGACCTGGCGGAAGCGGAGGCGGTGCATGGGAGTTGGGTTGGGTGAAGGGAGGAGAGTTTTTCGGATTGGACACAGAGCCGGGCCGGAGCGCGGACACAGAGATCACAGAGCCAGGCAGTGACGGTGAGATCGGATGGGTGGCGACCGACGATGCGGGGAAACAGGGGAAGGCTTGAGCGGGGAGGTGGATTCTGCAGGGATGTGCATAATACTTCATGGGACGTGAAATTACCAATAGACGGAAGTCGCAGAGTTGTGTGCAAAAAGCGCATGTTGTGGCGACGCCGCATGTGGTGTCGTGCGAGAAGCGGCACGGGTTGTGTGCGGATTTGCAGTTAAAGGTGTTGTTGTGCGTGACGGCGGAACTGGAGCGGTGGGATTCGCCGAATCTGGCGGCGCCGTATTGGCGGCTTTATGTGATGGGCGGCGAAGGGGCGCGGGTGAAGTGGGGAGGACGCACGCTGGCGTTGGCGAAGGGGAGCGCGTGGTTGATCGCGCCGGACACGGCGTTTGGCGCGGCGTTGGGTGCGCCGGCGACGCAGACGTATGTGCATTTCACGCTGGCGCCGGGACTGGCGGCGGAGCCGGGGGTTTATGAAGTGCCGCTGACGGCGGCCATGCGAAGGGCGTGCGCGAAGGGGCAGGCGGCGAAGACGTCGGAAGGCGGCGGGATTGGGTGGTCAACGTTGGTTTTGATGGCGTTGGCGGGACTGGAGGAAGGTGTGTTGAATGAGAGGCAGGTGGAGGCGCGGGTGGCGCGGGTGCGGGCGCACGTCGAGAGGGATTTGGGCGCGGCGCACACGCTGGACACGCTGGCGCGGGTGGCGGGGATGCATGGGCGGGCGCTGATCCGGCTGTTTCGTCAGGAGACGGGCGACACGCCGATGGCGTGGTTAAGGGCGCGGCGTATCGCGCTTGCGTGCGAGTTGCTGCATCACGGCGAACGAAAAATCGACGACATCGCGACGGCGGTCGGGTTTTGCGACCGTTATCATTTTACAAAGACGTTCACGCGGCTGCGCGAGATGTCCCCGGGGGAGTTTCGGGCCATGCAAAAGGGGGCTCGCGAGAGCCCCCTGGTTTAAGAGTGAAGTTTAAGTTGAAGGGGGACGAGTCTCAGCGGGTGGTGAGGGTGTAGGTGAACGTGTAGCGGTTGGCGTTGAGCCGGTAGCGCTCGAGGGTGTCGGGGCCGCAGCTGTTGGTGCCGAGGCCGCGGTGGGCGGCGTCGAGATAGACGATCGTCTCGGCGCGGGGGGCGAGGTCGGTCTTGTGTTTGGCGGCGTAGAGATCCTCAGCGGTGTAGTGCGAGACGTTGAACTCGAAGAGCGGCGACGCGGTGATGCGGAGGGCGGGGGATTTGGATTTGCGCGCGGCGGACAGTTCGAGCCAGCGGACGTCGGTGTGGTGGCCGTGTTCCTGGGGCATGACGTAGTCCACGTATTCACCGGTGACGGTGGTTTCGTAGCGGGCGACGAGACTGCCGGTTTTGCGGTCGGCGTAGTTTTCGACGGGGCCGCGTCCGAAGTAGGCGAGGTTTTCGTAGCCGGCGACGAGGTCGAGGCGGACACCGGCGCGGGGGAGATCGGTGAGGTCGGCGGAACCGAAGACGATGTCGTTGGAGACCTCGAGGCGTCCGTCGGCGTGCAACGTGTAGCGGTGGGTGTGCGTGCAGTCTTTCCAGTTTTCGCGGCCGGAGGCGGCGTGGGCGAGCGTGACGGTGACGGAGCCGTCTTTGTTGGCTTTGTGGGAGAAGGTTTTGGGTTGGTGCTGGAGGGGCTTGGTGATGAGGCCGAGATTCTGCCAGCGTCCGAGGGGTTTGTAATCCTGTCCGGTCCAGAGTTTCAGGCCGTCGTTGTCGGTGGCGGCGCGGTTGAGCTCGACGAGCGGAGCGCGGGCGAGGAGTTCGACGCCGCGGACGCGGAGGGAGGACAAGGTGGACGTGGCGCGGTCGAAGGTCGCGGCGGTGTCGCCGGCGAGGAGGAGGAGGCCGCCGACGGTTTTCTCGAGGAGGACGGGGGCGGCCGACTTACGCACGGAAAGCGCGTTGGGGACAACGCGCTCCACCTTCAATGCGAGCTGGGTCCAGGCGGTTTCGTGGCCGGCCTTGGCGAAGGTTGTGTCGGCGACGGTGGTCCAGGTGATGTTGAGGTGGGCTTCCTTGCCGGCGGGGAGTTTGCCGAAGGGGACGACGAGGTCTTTCGACGCGCCGGGGGCGAGGTCGAGGCGCGGGAGTTTGCCGGTTTTGGCGGAGACGCCGTCGAGGAGGAGTTCCCAGCGGCCCTGGAGGCGGGCGAGGGAGACGAAGTCGTGGTCGTTGGTGACGCGGATGCGGCCGGGTTTGTTTTTGACGAGTCCGACGGAGACGGGCTGGGCGAGGTGTTTGAATTCCCACATCGCGGGGTGGGGTATCCGGTCGGCGGATACGAGGCCGTCGCAGACGAAGTTGGCGTCGTTGGGGGTGTCGCCGAAGTCGCCGCCGTAGGCGAAGTGTTCGCGTCCGTCGGGGGTTTTCACGCGGAGACCGTGGTCGAGCCATTCCCAGATGAAGCCGCCCTGGATGCCGGCGCGGGTCTTGAAGAGCTGGAAGTAGTCGGAGAGGGAGCCGTTGGAGTTGCCCATCGCGTGCGAGTATTCGCAGAGGATGACGGGGCGGTTGAGCGGATGGAGCGGAGTGGGGAGCGAAGGACGGGGGCGGCCGTCGCGGGGGAAGTCGATGCGGGCCTTGTCGAGCAAAGGCAGCAAATCCGCGTAGGGCGCGGTGGAGGCGGGGGCGTGGGCGTCGGCGAAGTCGAGCAAGTCATTGAGATCTTTGAGGCTCGTATACATCGGGCAGATCACGTCGCTGGCGGCCGAGCCGTGGACGAAGGTGGCGGAGCCCTGCCACGGGGAGATGGCGCCCTCGTAGTGGAGCGGACGGGACGGATC
This sequence comes from Opitutus sp. GAS368, assembly GCA_945868215.1. Taxonomy (GTDB): domain Bacteria; phylum Verrucomicrobiota; class Verrucomicrobiia; order Opitutales; family Opitutaceae; genus Rariglobus. The sequence continues at coordinate 31,986 of CAMBLN010000004.1, read as the reverse complement.
GTATTCGCGGATCCAGCCGGCGGCGGCGGCCTGGTTGGGTCCGTAGCCGGCCTCGTTGCCGAGGGACCAGAAGACGATGGCGGGGTGGTTTTTGTCGCGGACGACCATGCGCATGGCGCGGTCGAGCCAAGGGGTGGCGTAGCGCGGGTCGTGGCAGAGGGAGTTGTGGAAGTCGTGGGATTCGACGTTGGCCTCGTCGATGACGTAGAGACCGTGTTCGTCGCAGAGATCGAGCCAGCGCGGGTCGTTGGGATAGTGGGACGTGCGGACGGCGTTGAAGTTGAACTGCTTCATCAGCGTGACGTCCTTGACCATCGTTTCGTAGGGGACGGCCTTGCCGAAGTCGGGATGGTGGTCGTGGCGGTTGACGCCCTTGATGAGGACGCGTTTGCCGTTGATGAGGAGGGCGCGGTCGCGGATTTCGACGCGGCGGAAACCGAGACGCGTGGCGGTGTGGCTGGTGCCGTCGGGAGTTTTCAGCGTGACGACGAGCGTGTAGAGCGCGGGGGTTTCGTGGGACCAGAGCTGCGGGCGCGGGACGGCGGCGGAGAGGTCGATGCGCAGGTGGTCGTGCTGGTTGCAGTTGCGTTTAGCGGGGACGTTGAGGGCGGCGGAGAGTGATTTTTTGAATACAGGGCGGCCCTTGGGATCGCGCAGCTGGACCTCGGCGGAAATGCCGGCGGGAATCGGGCCGGGACCGGTGATGCCGATATGCACGGAGACGGCGAGCGAGGCGGAGGACAGATCGGCGGCGACGACGGGGCGCGCGTGGACGTCGCGGAGGAAGGTTTTCGGCGTGGCGTAGAGGAAGACCTCGCGATGGAGGCCGGAGAGCCACCATTGGTCCTGGTCCTCGATGAAGGAGGCATCGGACCACTTGATGACGAGGGCGACGAGTTCGTTTTCCTGTCCGTGGCGGACGGCGTCGGTGAGATCGAATTCGGCGGGGAGGCAGGAGTCCTTGGAGAGGCCGACGGCGATGCCGTTGAGGTAAACGGCGAGGACGCTGGTGGCGCCGCCGAAGTGGATGGCGATGCGTTGGCCGGACCAGGCGGCGGGGACGGAGAACGTGCGACGGTAAACGCCGGTGGGATTTTCGGACGGCACGAGCGGGGGCAGGTGCCGGAAAGGCATGGCGATATTGGTGTAGTGGGGTTTCCCGTGGCCCTGGGTCTGGAGGTTGCCGGGGACGGTGATGGCGCCCCATTCGGCGGAGGAGGTGAAGGCGGAGCCCTCGGTGAAGCGGAGGGCGTCCTCGGGGGACGGCTCGCAGCGGAACTGCCAGGTGCCGTTGAGCGGGAGGACCCACGGCGAGTTGTCGGGATCGCGGGAGAGTGCCTGCTTCGCGGTGGCGAAGTGGGTGAACGTCGCGCGGGGCGGGAGCTTGTTGAGAGAAGTGAGCTCGGGGGTTTCCCAAGCGTTGACGAGGCCGGATTTGAGCATGGCTGGAGGGGGTAAATGAACCCCCAGTCAGGCAGGCGGACGGCGGAAGTGGCGACGGGAAATAATTGTATAATTTCCCGTTAATTTAAAGCGAGGTCCGGCGTAAGCGCGAAATATGCAATTTTAGCGGGTCGGCCCCGCGCTTTTGAGTCATTTGAGGAGCCGTCCCAGGCGAATGCCGACATGGCGGGTCAAACGGGTGGTTAGAAGTAGCCGCCTTTTTCGGTGATCTGGCGGACGGTCTGGCCTTCGGAGACCCAGGAGAAGATTTTCTTTTCGTTGGCTTTGATTTCCTCGGCGCGGACGAGCACCTCGCAGGCGATGTCGCGCGGGACGACGATCACGCCGTCGATGTCACCGAGGACCACGTCGCCGGGTTTGATCACGACGTCGCCGATTTTAATCGGGACCTGGTAGTGGGTGATAAGGCAGCGGCCGAGGGAGCCGTTCGGGATGCGGTGTTTGTAGAAAACCGGAAAGTCTTTTTCCAGGATCTGGTGGGTGTCGCGGATGCCGCCGTCGATCACGGCGCCCTTCACGCCGAGGCCGGTGGCGGTGGCGGTCATGACGCCGCCCCAGAGCGTGGCTTTCTCGTCGTTGGACGTATCCCAGACGACCATGGTGTCGGCGGGGAGTTCGGTGAGCATCTGCGTGCGGAATGTCATCTCGCCGGTGATCTTTACGTTGGGGGCGCTCTTCACGGTGAAGGCGAGGCCGGCGACGGTGCGTTCGGGGCGCAGCGGCTTCAGGTGTCCGGGCAAGGCCTGGTCGAGCAGGGCGAACTCGCGGAGCACATCGCTGATGGCGCCGGTGTAGAGCTGCTCGTAGCGGGCGAGCAACTCCTTCACGGGGATGGTGAATTCCTTGGTGGAGATCGTCTCGCGGGCGGCGATGAGTTTTTCGAGGTTCATCATGCCCACTTCTTTTTTGTAGGCTTCAATATCGGTGTTCAGATTTTTGGACATAAAAGGAAGGGGATGAATTTTCAGGCGAGGCCGAGGCCGCCGTCGGCGAAGAGATTTTGTCCGGTGATGTAGGCTCCGGCGTCGGAGCAAAGCAGGAGGGCGGCGCCGACGCAGTCGGCGGGGTAGCCGAGGCGGCCGGCGGGAATGGAGGAGCGGACCTTGTCGGCGTAGCCGGGGCGGGCGAGGGCGTCGGCGTTGCGATCAGTGACGATGACGCCGGGGGCGAGGTTGTTGAGGGTGACGCCGTGGGGGGCGAGCTGTTTGGCGAGACCGAGGACGAGGCCGGTCTGGGCGTGCTTGAAAGATGAATACGCCAGCATTTCGGGATGGGGTCGGATCTCCTGGACGCTGCCGACGGTGAGCACGCGGCCCCAGCGGGCGGTGATCATGGCCGGGACGGCGAGTTGGAGGAGCTCGAAGCTGGCGCGGTAGTTGACGGCGTAGTGGGCGTCGAGATCGGCGCGGGTGAAGTCGGTCCAGTTTTTGCGGATTTGGACGGAGGCGTTGAGGATCAGGATGTCGATGCCGCCGAGGGCGGCGACGGAGGCATCATGGATACGGCGGGCGCCGTCGTCGGCGGAGAGATCGGCTTGCACGAAGCCGGTGCGGCGGCCGAGGGCGCGGACCTGATCGGCGACCCCGTTGGCGGCGGAGGCGTTGCCCGTGCAGTGGATCATGACATCGGCGCCGGCCTCGGCGAGGGCGAGGGCGAGGGCGGCGCCGATGCCGCGCGAAGAGCCGGTGACCAAGGCGCGGCGACCGGCGAGGTTGAAGGAGTCGGGGAGTTTCACGGCGGGGCGAGGTTCGGGGTTAGACGCCGCCGACGATGGGATACCAGTCGGGTCGTTTGGGGTCGGCGTGGAAACGCGCGTAGTAGTCGCCGCGCTTTTCGAATTCGCGCTCGTATTTGTCCATTTTTTCGGGGTCGAGCTGGACGCCCAGGCCGGGGCCCTTGGGGACGGGGAGGCAGCCGTTTTGATACTTCATGAGGCCGCCGACGATGATGTCGTCGGTGAGGTAGTGGTAGTGGGCGTCGCCGGCGAACGTCATTTCGGGGATGGTGGACGCGGTGTGCAGCATGGCGGCGAGCTCGATGCCGAACTCGGCGCCGGAGTGCATGGCGACGCCGAGGCCGAACGTGCGGCAGATGGCGGCGAGATCCTTCACGCCGCGCGGGCCCTCCCAATAATGGATGTCGGTGAGCACGATGTCCACGGAGCCCATTTTGATGGACGGGGCGAGGTCGTCGAAGCGGGCCGGATACATGTTGGTCGCGACGGGAATACGGATCTGTTTGCGGACCTCGGCGTTGCCGTTGAGCCCCCAGGACGGATCTTCGAAGTATTCGATGCCGAGCGGTTCGAGACGGCGGCCGATGCGGACGGCGGTGGGGACGGACCAGACACCGTTGGGATCGATGCGCAGGCCGAAGCGCGGGCCGAGACGCTCGCGGCAGAGTTCGAGGACGCGGGCCTCCTCGTCGGGATCCATGACGCCGGCCTTCAGTTTCATGGCGTTGACGCCGAGCGTCTCGTGCAGCTCGACGCACCAGTCGGCGAGATCCTCGGCGCGGGTGTCGTCCTTTCCGTCCGGGCGGTCGTATCGCCAGAACAAATACGCGATCATGGGGATCGCGTCGCGGACGGAACCGCCGAGCAGGTCGCTCAGAGGGCGTCCGAGGATTTTCCCCTGGATGTCGAGGCACGCCATTTCGATCGCGGCGTAGAGCCGGGCGTTGGACATGTAGTAGATCGAGCGCAGGACCTTGAATTTGATGGTTTCGAGATGGAACGGATCGAGCCCGACGATGCGCGGCTTGAGCTTGAGGAGCGCGCCGCGCTGGTCGCCGCCGCCGACCTCGCCTAGGCCGACGACGCCCTCGTCGGTGACCAGTTCGAGGATGGTGCGGAGGAAATAGCCGGGGTGGACGCCGGTGTTATGGCGCAGCTGGCAGGTGAGCGGGATGGCGACGGTGCTCGCCTTGAGGTCGATGATTTTCATGGGGTCGGTGAAGGCCAGCGTGCCGGACCGAAGAGGCGTGCTCAACGTGGCTTTGATAAGAAAATTATCCCTTATGGTAAAAACAAACGAGGCGTGCTAGGTGATGGCGCATGAAAAACATTCCGGTTTTGCAGAAGACGGTGGAGATCATCGAGGCGATCACGGCGAGCGAGAGCGGCGGGTTGAGCGCGAAGCAATTGTCGATCGGGCTGGGGGTGCCGCCGGCGACGACCTACCGGATCCTGCACACGCTGCTGGACAACGAGTGGCTGCATGAGAGCCGGCGGGGGGAGTTCCGGCTCGGGTTCGGGCTGGCGCGGGTGGCGCGGGCCTACGCGCGGGTGGAGCATTTGATGGGGCGGCTGCGCCAGCCCCTGCGCGAGCTGACGGAGGCGACGGGGTTGTCCTCAAAAATCTCGATCCGCGAAGGCGACCAGGTGGTGACGGCGTTGCGGGCGGAAAGTTTGCGGCCGAATTCGATTACGTCGTCGGTGGGCTCGCGGATGCACCTGCGGGATTCGGGCTCGGTGGGCGTGGCGTTGCTGGCGGTGATGCCGGCGGCGGAAGTGCGGCGACTGCTTCAGCCGGTGGAGACGAAGAAGGACGAGCTTTTTTTGGCGGAGATCGCGGCGGCGAAAAAAGCGGGAATCGCGCGGGCGTTCGGCACGTTTAATCCGGCGCTGCACGCGATGTCGGCCGGTTTGAGTCTGGGCGAGTGGCACGAAGGCGCGGTGGTGACGATCGTGGGGTGGGCGGATGATTTCAAGGACACGCGCCGGCAGAAGGAGCTGGCGCGATTATTGAAGACGCATGCCGCGCGGATGACGCAGGTGGCGACGGCGGGGTAGGTGGCGGCGAGGGGGGGCGGAGGGATTGGCCGCAAAGAGGCGCAGAAGGCGCAAGAAACGGAGGAGAGACGGGCGAGGTGACGAGCGACGGAGGCGGAGTTTTGGCCACAAAAAGCACAAGAAGGCGCAAAAACGGAGAGGGGGATGACGACAGAGTTTTTTTGCCCACGAAACACACGAAAAGACACGAAAATGGAGATGGCGGAGGAGACGGAAGGCGGATTGAGGAGAACGCGTGGGAGCGTTGGAGTCAGGGGGAGGGGAGGGCGGCGGGGCGGGATTGGTAGTATTCGATTTGGGAGAGGTGGAAGGTGGTCTCTTGATCGAAGCCGGAGTTGGACCAGCCCATGAGGTAGCCGCGTTTCCAGAATTGTTCGGAGGCGGGGACGGCGGAAGGTTTGTCGAGACGGGCGTCGGTGATGTTGTGGAAAGCGATGTAGGCGGGCTGGTTTTTTTTGCGGACCCAGGAGCGGATGATGCCGTCGTTGGCGCCGGGGGACGTGGAGAATTTGCCGTGAAAAATCAGGTCGATGAATTTGCCGCGGTCGGCGGGGGTGAGGAGGAGGCCGCCGTCGACCACGGGGCCGGTGACGGTGCGGTTGCCGGTGGAGTAGCCGACGGTGAGGATCACGTCTTGCGTGCCGTCTTTCCAGTGATCGGTCTGCCAGACGATGGTGGGACCGAGACCGTGGCGGGAGTAATCGTCGCACCAGACGGCGAGGAGCTTGTTGTTGACGGGTTCGCGCTGGCGGGCGGTGGAGGCGAGCGTGGTGGAGCGGGTGACGTTGAGGAGCGGGCCGACTCAGACGTCGTTGCGATAGGAGAGCGGGGCGTCGCGCAGATGGACGGTGGTGGGCGTGAGGCGCGAGATGGCGGCCTGGGAGGTTGCGTCGCGTCCGCGGACGACGTCGCCGACGCGCCAGCCGGCGGCGTGGGCGTCCGCGATTTCGAGGCGGGTGTCGGCGCGGTGGTGGAAGTTGGCGGGCACGTGCCAGCGAAGACGGATCCAGAATTCATCGGCGGCCGGCATGGTGAAGCGATGTTCGGACCAGCCGTCTTCGCCCGGGAGATTGCCCGCGAAGGTGAACGGCATGGCGGGGCCGGTGCCGCCGGGGAGCGGGGCGAGGGGCCAGTCGGGACGGGCGAAGGTCCAGCCGTTTTGCGGGGCGAGGGTGGAGCCGGACGGGAAGTCGTAGTGGACGACGTCAGCGGCGGCGGGGGCCGCCGCCGCTGAAATGACCAATGACCAATGTCCAATGACCAAGATGCTGAGGAGGGGGAGGCGCATGGGGTGGCGGGATGGCCGAGTTATGGCCACAAAGAGCACAAAATGGCGCAAAAAAACGGAGGGGACGGAGAGGACGAAGGACGGAGTTTTGCCCACGAAACACACGAAAAGACACGAAAACGGAGAGGGCGGAGGGGACGAAGAAACGGAGTTTTTGTCACAGAGCCGAGCCGGAGTTCGGAAGGGAGGGCACGGAGTTCGGAGGACGGAGAGGGCGGAATGAGGGATTGGCCGCAAAGAGGCGCAGAAGGCGCAAAAAACGGAGGGCGGAGGTGGACTGTGGAGAACGAGGAAAGGGGCCCGCAGGGTTCACTAGACGGCCGGTGAACCCTGCGGGGGTGACGGGCGGTTACGGGGCCACGGTCACGGTGCCGGTGCCGGCGAAGCCGAGATCCGTAGTGCTGTAGCTGCCGGCTGGATACGGCGTGCCGGCCACGGTGAGCGCGTCGCATTGGCTGAAAATTTCGTCGAGCGGAACCAAGGTGACGCCCAGCCGGCCGGCTTCCGCGGGATCGATGTAGGGATCGTGGGCGAGGACCTCGACGTCGAAAGCCCGGAGACGTTCGCGGACGAGGCGGCCGATCATGCCGAGGGAGATCAGGCCGACCTTGCTGCCGTAGGCGCCGGCGCAGTGGACGCGCTCGGTGAGACGCCGGAGACGTTTGATTTCGAAGGCATGAAACCAGTGGTTTTTCAGGCCGAGGAGGATGGTTGCGAGGGTGTATTCGGCGACGGGAACGGCGTTCATCGCGTAGGCGCTGGTGACGGCGATGTCGCGGGCCCAGAAGTCATCGCCGGTGAAGTAGCGGATGGACCCGGCGCCGTAGAAAACGGCCTTGAGCTTCGGAGCGAGCGAAAGGAAGGCGGCATCCATCCGGGGCGCGCCCCAGCCGGAAAAAATCACGTCAACCTCGGCGAGCAGATCGGGCCGCCGCCGGGCTTCGCCCCCGGTAAGGGGAGGGGCGAGGAGACGAACGCGGGAGGAAATCGCCGCGAGGTGTTCTTGTCCGTAAATCGCTTCGAAAGCGCGGGATTCGAGGATGACGAGTCCGGTGTGCATGCGTGATCGGGGGTTTTCCCCACGTGACGCGGTCCGATGCGGGGTAACAACCGCGGTCGAGGTATACGCGTAAAACCAGGAGGCTGTTGCGCAGGCGCCGCCGGCGCTGCGGACCTGCGGAACCGGCGCTACCCGGTTGTCAGTGCGGCGGGGCTCAAGGTTTTACCCTCGGACCAGAAACCGTCGGTGAGCACGACGCGCGGGTATTTCGGGACGCCGGTTTCGTTGTGTTGGAGTTGCGAAACCACGAGGTCGATGGCGGCTTCGCCGATGGTGAAGTCGTTTTGGCTGATGCCGCTGATGGGAGTGCCGGCGGTTTCATTGCCCGGGAGGCTGAGCGTGATGAGACCGATGTCCTCGGGGATGCGTTTGCCCAAGTTGGGGAGCCAGACGAGGAATTCCGAGTTGGGGCTGATGATGACCTCGGGCCGGTGTTTTTTCAGCCAGCCCGGGAGGACGTTTTGGAGCGGCTCATTGGTGTGAACGATGGGAAGGCGGTCCTTTTTGGGGATGAATTCCTGCCAGGCGAGGTAGGTGGCGAGCCAGCTGTGGTTGACGCGTTTGTCGGTGTCGGCGGGGGTGATGAACCCGATGCGGCGGAAGCCGCGGCGCTGGCATTCGGCGAGGGCGCGGGACATGGCGTCGTGCAGGTTGGCGGCGGCGCGGTGGAGGCGCGGTTCCATAAAACTGTAGCCGATGGTGGCACAGGAGAAGTGGTCCCATTCCAAGTCGAGGCGGATGCCTGGATTGCCGACGGGGGGCACGACGAGACCGCGAATGCCGCGGGCGCGCAGCATGCGGGAAAGGGCGGAGCCGGTCATGCGCGGAGCGAGCGCCCAAAAGACCTCCAGTTTATAGCCGAGCGCTGAAGCGCGGGCGGCGGCGCCTTGATGATAGATTTTGTGCACCCAGTGCCGGCACCAACCGTCGCGGGTGGGAAAGGCGGTGACCCAGGCGATGGTGGAATGGTAACGGGCGGGCCGGGTGGAGCGCAGGTTGGCCATGAGCGTCTGCACGAGCGGATTGGGCCGGTAGCCCATTTTCGCGGCGAGATCCTGGATGCGTTTGCGGGTGGCGGGGGAGATTTTCTGGTGTCCGCGCAAGGCGAGCGAGACGGTCATCTTCGACACGCCGGCGGCGGCGGCGAGGTCGCTCATGGTGAGCCCGGAGTTGGATGGCTTGGGTGGCACGGAGCGGAGGGTGATTGGAGGCTGGGATTGTGCCGCGCGCTGTCAACGGGGCACGGCAGCAAGGAGGGACGGCTGGCGAATCCGCGGGTGTATTGCGGGATTGAATTTTGTTCTTCGACGGGCAGCATCCGGTTTCCTTGAATTCAGCCGGAACCGAAATTTTTGCAGCAGTGCCTGCCCTGGGCGACACCACCTTGTGGACGCTTGCGGCGGCAATCGCCTTGGGCGCGAGTTCCGGATTCACGATGGTGTGGCTGTTCACGCGTCACACGCGGAAGGCGGCGGTGGAACGCGCCAACGAGATGCTGGAAGTGGCCAAACGCGAGGCGGCGGTGGCGGCGCAGGAGATCAAACAACACGTCGAGGAGGAGCTCGCCGCCAAGCGTGCCGAGGCCAACCGGGAGCTCGACCGCCGCGAGATCGAGAGCGAGGTCAAGTTGCGCGAAATCCGCGCGCACGAGGAATCGCTGGGGCTGCTCGATTATCAGATGGAGCAAAAGGCCGAGCGCCTCGCGCGCGAGAGCAACGCCATCAAACAGGCCCGCGACGCCATCCGCACGCTCTCGAAATCCCTGCGCAAGCGGCTTGAGGGTGTTTCGCAGATGGATGCCGAGGAGATCAAGCGGGCGCTGCGCGAAGAGGTTCAGCTGGAGTGTCAGGACGAGTTGCGCTCCATGCGGCACCAGATTCTGGATCGTTCGGAGCAGGATCTGAGCAACGAGGCGAAGCGTATTCTGATCACCGCGATGCAACGGCTGGCGTCGAAGCCGAACAACGACATCACGGCGACCATCGTGCAGCTGCCCAGCGAGGACATGAAGGGGCGCATCATCGGACGCGAGGGCCGCAACATCAAATCGTTCGAGTCGGTCACGGGTGTGACGCTGCTGATCGACGAGTCGCCACAGATGGTGCTGATCTCGTCGTTTGACCCGGTGCGCCGCGAGATCGCCCGCATCGCGCTCGAAGGGTTGGTGAAGGACGGACGCATTCACCCGGCGTCGATCGAGGATTTTTATCAGCGCGCGAAAGAAGACTTGGAGTTGAACGTGCAGCAGTCGGGCGAGGACGCGGTGCAGAAGCTCGGCATCAACGGACTGCACCCGGAAATCATCAAGGTGCTGGGGCGGTTGAAGTATCGGTTTTCCTACACGCAAAACGCGCTGGATCACTCGATAGAGGTGGGTTTTCTCTGTTCGATGCTGGCGAGCGAGACGGGGCTTGATCCCAACATCGCGAAGCGGGCGGGGTTGTTGCACGACATCGGCAAGGCGGTCGAAGGTGATTATGAAGGCAGCCATGCGGCCATCGGGGCCGCGTTGGTGAAGAGGTATGGCGAGACGCCGATCGTGGTGAACGCGATCGCGGCGCACCATGAAGAGGTGAAACCGGAGACGGTTTACGCGGGGCTGGTGATTCTGGCGGATACCGTTTCGGCGGTGCGGCCGGGGGCGCGCGCGGAATCGATGACGGGATATATCCAGCGGTTGGACCGGTTGGAGAAGCTGGCGATTTCGATCCAAGGCGTGCACCAGGCGTATGCGATCCAAGCGGGCCGCGAAGTGCGCGTGGTGGTGAATCCGCAGAGTGTGACCGATGAGCAGGCGCACGACATCGCGAAGGAAATCCGGCAGCGGATCGAGTCGGAGCTGCAGTATCCGAGCACGATCAAGGTGACGGTGATCCGGGAGAGCCGGTTCACGGAGACGGCTTGATGGGCCGGAGTTTTTTTAACCACGAAACACACGAAATACACGAAAGTCGGAGCAGGCTGATGGAGCGTCCGGCCAACTTTCGGTTTTTTGATTTTGTTTTCGTGTGTTTCGTGTGTTTCGTGGTCGTAAATGGCTGACCTGAAGATCCTCGAAACGTTTCCGAATCCTGCGCCGCATCGCGATTTTGTGATCGCGCATACGCATCATGAGTTCACGTCGATGTGTCCGATGACGGGGCATCCGGACTTCGCGACCATCACGGTGCGTTACGTCGCGGACAAGACCTGCGTCGAGTTGAAGTCGCTGAAGCTCTATTTCCACGCCTATCGCAACGAAGGCATTTTCTTCGAAGGCGCGACGAACAAAATTTGCGACGATCTCGGCAAAGTGCTGAAGCCGCGGTCGCTCACGATCATCGCGGACTTCAAGGCGCGCGGTGGATTTTCGTCGGTGGTGACGGCGGACTACGACACGAAGCCGGCGAAGAAAAAAGCCCGCCGGTAAGGCGGGCGCGGGGTCACCACTTCTGCTTGAGGCGGATGCTTTCGGGGGTCGATGACTCGTGGACCAGGGTGTCGCCTTTGTAGATGCGAACCCAGACACCCTGGAGCTGGCCGCCGACCGGTTTGACGGATTCTCCCCGGTAGTGCGACTTGCTGAAAGTGACCGAGCTGGTTTTCAGGACGGTTTGCTCGCGGGCCTTGAGGGTGGGAATCGACAGTTTTTGAACAACGGCCTCCTCGATGACGCTTTCGGTAAACAGCTTGTATTCGGCGCGCAGGCCGTCGATCGGCGCGAGGGTGCGGTTGGTGACGGTGAGGCTGTAGCCCCATTGTTCATTGATTTTGACCCGGATGCGCGTCCCGCGGTCCACGGTGCCGTCGATGTTGATGGTGTTGTAGGGGACGCGGGTCTCGGTTTTGTCGGAGTCGAATTTGGTGCGTCCGGCGATGACCTCGATGGCGTTGGGCGGGAGCGGTTTTTCGGCTTCGCGTTTGGCCCAGTCGCGCAGGGCGGACTGGCTGGTTTCGGAGAGGCTGGCCAGGGGGAGGTCGAACTGCCGGCCGTCGTCGCGTTTGATTTTGGCGGTGTCGCCCTCGACGGAGAGCACGTTGACCTTGATGGAGCGGTCCTGCTTGTCGGTCAGCGTGAGTGTTTCGGCCGCGCAGACAGCCGGGAGCAAAAGGAGAAGCGCCGGGATCGGGAGGAACCGGCTCGCGAGTGAGGTGAGCGTCACCATTTTTCGGTCGTGGTGAGTTTCTCGGGCGTGGCGGATTCGTAGACGAGATCGGTGCCGCTGTAGATGCGTATCCAGATTCCGGATAACGTTTCGCGGCTTTTGTTGTCGCCGGTTTTCACCGAGTAGATGTTGCCGTTGTATTTGGTTTTGATGGCGGAGATGGTTTCGGTTTTGAAAACGACGCGGCCGAGGGCGGGGATGGTTTCGATCTCGCCGCGGAACGCCTGTTTTTTCAGCCCCTGTTTTCACCCACGTGGATGCTGTCCACGGTGGCGAAGAGCCGGTATTCGGCGCGCAGTTTTTCGAGCGGGCGGGGGGACTTGTTGGTGAGGGTGACGTTGTAGCCCCATTTTTCCTCGGTGATGGTCATGCCGTCTTTCACCACGTCCCCGTTGACGAGTTTGATGTCGGTATCGCGTTTTTCGGTTTTGAAGATGCCGCGGCCCAGTTCGACCTGGAGGGCACCGGGGGGCAGGGGTTTGGCGGCATCCCTGGCGGCCCAGTCCTTGAGTTTTTTCTGGTCGGCGTCGGCGAGTGTGGAGAGCGGGAGGTCGAACGTCTGGCCGTCGTCGCGGCGGATTTTGGCCTAGCCGGCGGTGACGGAGATGACGTCGGCCTTGATGGAGCGGCCCTGTTTGTCGGTGAGGGTGAACGACTCGGCTCGGGCGTCGGTGAACGGCAGCAAATGGGCCCCAGAGAGGGCGGCTGTGAGGAGCAAGGCGCGGTAGCGGGACGGCGTTGGCATTGGAGAAAGCGAGAATCTTAGACGGAAGTGCTGACGCTAAAACAGCAAACTGGTTACAAGCCAAGGCATGCAGGGAGTGAGGGCAAGGATTCGCTGCGTGAACGGACGGGGAGCGCGCGGTATGAAGGATTGTCAGCGGGGACGGGGCGGGGCATTGGTTGGAATTATATCACCCCTATCCCTGGTCCGTGTGTCGGTGTGTTGCGTTGCGATCATGTCCGCGGTGCGGGCGGCGGAGCCGGCGCCGGAGTTGCGCGGGATGTTGATCACGGGAGCGGAAAAACGATTCGCGCTCTCCCTGCCGGGCGGGGAGACGGCGTGGGTGACGGTGGGCGGGAAATTTGCGGGGTGGGCGTTGACCGAATACCGGGCGGCGGACGATGTGCTGGTGCTGGTGAAGGACGGGCGGGAGACGTTGGTGAAGTTGTCGTCGAGCAAGATAAGCGAGCCGGAAGTGAAGGCGACGCTGGCGGATGCGGAGGAACTGCTCTCGAAGATGAAGTTCGAGGAGATGTTTGATAAATTGATCGAGCAGCAGAAGAAGTCGGTCATCGAGATGACCAAGGGGATGACGGGCCGGATGAAAGGGGCGGATGCGGAGGAGCTCGCGGCGTTTCAGTCGAAGATGCTCGATGTGATTTTCAAGGAGATGAACGCGGAGGTGATGAAGGCGGATTTCGCGAAGATTTACAGCGAAGTGTTCACCAAGTCGGAGCTGAAAGGGCTGGGGGATTTTTACGGCACGGCGGCGGGGCAGGCGATGATCGACAAGCAGCCGCAAGTGCAGGCCAAGACGATGGAAGTCATGATGCCGCGGATGATGGCGGGCATGGCGAAGATCGGGCCAATGGCCGCGGAGTTTGCGAAGGAGCAGGCGGCGAAGAAAAAGGCGGCGGCCGAGGCGGCGGCGCCTGCGGCGGAGGTTCCGGCGGCGGGGAATCCCTGACGGGGGCGATCAGGGATTGAGCGCGGAGATGACGGCGGCGTGGAGTCCGGGGGCGGAGGCGACGGTGGATTGGGCGGGGTAGGCGGGGCCGCCCTGCCAGTCGGTGATGATGCCGCCGGCGCCGCGCACGATGGGCACGAGGGCGGCGATGTCCCACGGGTTCATGATCGGGTCGGAGGCGATGTCGGCGCGGCCGGAGGCGAGCAGGAGGTAGCCGTAGCAATCGGCCCAGGTGCGGAGGAGGCGGACGCGTTGGGCGAGGGCGTCGAAGGCGGGGCCGTTTTGGAATTTGGCGGGGTTGAGCGTGTCGCTGGTGAGCAGCGTGGCGTCGGCGAGGCGGGTGCATTCGCGCACGCGGACGGCGGTGCCGTTGAGCGTGGTGGCGGTGCCGTCGCCGATCATGAGCTGGTTGAGGATGGGCTGGTGGATCGCGCCGAGGACGGGTTGTCCGTTGTGAAGGAGGGCGATGAGCGTGCCCCAGAGCGGGACGCCGGTGATGAAGGATTTGGTGCCGTCGATGGGATCGAGGACCCAGGTGAATTCGGCGTCGGGGTTGAGGCTGGGGAATTCTTCGCCGATGATGCCGTGGGACGGGAATTTTTTGGCGATGAGATCGCGGAGAAGTTGCTCGGCGCCGCGGTCGGCGGCGGTGACGGGGGAGGCGTCGGATTTGAAATCGACGGCGAGGGCGGGATTGAAGAAGTGGGGGCGGAGGAAGTCGCCGCTCTTGAGGGCGAGTTCGGTGAGAAACGTGCGGTAGGGCGTGAGGTCCACACGGAAGGTTGAAACCACGAAACACACGAAACACACGAAAAAAGGCGGTGGGTGGGAGGGAGCTGGGAGGTGGAATACGGAGGGTGGAGAGAAGATTTTCACCACAGAGGCACAGAGTTCTGACGGAGATGAATCGGAGGGTGAGAGCGCCAGCCAAGCGTGTTGGGGACAACACGCTCCACCTGATCGCGCGGTGAGACCTGATGAATCGGTGATATTCTTTTTTGTGGAGCCTTTGTGTCTTGGTGTCTTTGTGGTGAAAAATGGTCTGGACCGAACAACTGATTCACTTTGTCGATTTTGAAGGGAGCGTGGCGTCGGGGATTCTTGAATACGGGGTGGTCTCGATGCGCGGGGCGGAGATTGTGGAGACGCGCACGCGGTTGTGCCGGGCGACGGGGCGGGTGCGGGCGGAGGATGTCGCGGTGCACGGGCTCGATGCGGCGGCGGTGGCGGGGTGCGCGCCGTTTGCGGAGGAGTTTGAGTTGTTTGCGGGGTGGAGGGAAACGGGGCCGCTGGCGGCGCATTTTGCGAATGCGGAGAACACGTTGATCAAAGCCGTTTGGCCGTATCCGCGGACCTCGCCGGATTTTGCGCGGCCGGGGGCGGCGGTTACGGAATGGGGGGCGTGGATCGATACGGGTCGGTTGTATCCGCAGCTGTATCCGACACTGGCGTCGGCGAAGTTGGGGGAGGTGGTGGCGGCGTTCGGGTTGCAGGAGCGGTTGGATGAAGTCGCGGTGACGTGGTGTCCGGAAGGACGGCGGCATTATCACTGCGCACTCTATGATGCGCTGGCGGGGGCGTTGCTGCTCGGACGGCTGGCGGAAGAGAGGGAGATCGCGGGGCGGGATTGCGCGTGGTTGCTGGCGATGAGCACGTTGGACGGCGAGAAGCGGGATGCGTTGCGCCAAGGCGGGTTGTTTGAATAAGGTGCGCGCATGAAACGGGAGACGATGATTGTCGCGCATCGGGGGGCCTCGGGGGAGGCGCCGGAAAACACGGTGGAAGCGGTGCTGCGCGGCTGGGAGGAAGGGGCGGATGCGGCGGAGATCGACGTGCATCTCACGCGGGACGGAGAAGTGGTCGTCATTCATGACGCGACGCTGCTGCGGACGACGGGGCGCGATGCGCGGGTGGATGCGCTGACGCTGGCGGAGATCCGGAAACTGGACGCGGGAATCTGGAAAGGCGCGGCGTGGCGCGGGGTGCGCGTGCCGACGCTGGCGGACGTTCTGGCGACGGTGCCGGAAGGGAAACGGATTTTTATCGAGTTGAAAGAAGCGGACGGGCTGGTGCCGGCGTTGGCGCGGACGGTGGAGGCGAGTGCGTTGAAACCGGAGCAGGTGGTCTTGATCGGGTTTGCGGCGGCGGCGCTGGGGGAGGCGAAACGCGTGATGAAAACGTGCCGGACGCTCTTGCTGGCGGACACACCCGAAGGTGCGGAGGAACGGCGGGCGGCGTTGATCGCGTTGTGCGTGAAAGAAGGGTTTGACGGGCTGGGGGTGAGCGCGGGTTGGCCGATTGATCGCGGATTGGTGGAGCGGTTGGCGGGCGAGGGGCTGGAGCTGAATGTGTGGACGGTGAATGATCCGGTGCGGGCGAAGGCGTTGGTGGCGGCGGGCGTGGCGACGATCACGACGGACCGGCCGGGGTGGTTGCGCGGCAAGCTGGCGGCGAAGGTGAAGGACTGAGCAACATGAGGCGCGAACCCATGGTGGAGCGACTGCGGGCGGGGGAAGTCTTCGATGTGCTGGTGATCGGCGGAGGGGCGACGGGATTGGGCGCGGCGGTGGAGGCGGCGTCACGCGGGTGGCGTGTGGCGTTGGTGGAGCGCGGGGATTTTGCGCAAGGGACTTCGAGCCGGTCGACGAAGCTGGTGCACGGCGGGGTGCGTTATCTGAAGCAGGGAAATGTGTCGCTGGTGCGGGAGGCGTTAAGGGAGCGAGGGCGGTTGTTGAAGAACGCGCCGCACCTGGCGCGGGAGTTGGCGTTTGTGATCCCGAGTTATTCGCAGTGGAACCGGGTGTTTTACGGGACGGGGCTGAAGGCTTACGACTGGTTGGCGGGGGAGCTGAGTCTGGGCGCGTCGCGGCGAGTGGGGCGTGAGGAGGCGTTGCGGATGTTGCCCAATGTGGAGCCGCGCGGATTGGTGGGCGGAGTGGTGTATCACGACGGGCAGTTCGATGATGCGCGGCTCGCGGTGAATCTGGCGCAGACGGCGGCGGAGCAAGGCGCTGTGGTGGTGAATTATTGCGAGTGCGCGGGGCTCTTGAAGGAAGGCGGGGGCGTGGCTGGGGCGTTGGTGCGCGATGCGGAGGGCGGGGCGGAGTTTGTGGTGAAGGCGAAGTGTGTGGTGAATGCGACGGGGGTTTTTGTGGATGCGGTGAGGCGGTTGGACGAGGCGGGGGCGCGGGCGATGGTCACGGTGAGCCAAGGAATTCACGTGGTGTTGCCGAAGCGGTTTTTGCCGGGAGGCGCGGCGTTGATGGTGCCGAAGACGGCGGACGGGCGGGTGTTGTTTGCGGTGCCTTGGCATGACCGCGTGATTGTGGGGACGACGGATACGCCGGTGGCTGGGATTGCGAGTGAGCCGCGGGCGTTGGCGGAGGAGCGGGACTTTGTTATGGAGCACGCGTGCAAGTATCTCGCGGAGGATCCTACGGCGGCGGACGTGTTGAGCGTGTATGCGGGGCTGCGTCCGCTGGTGAGCGCGGCGGGCGCGGGCGGGCGGACGGCGTCGTTGTCGCGCGATCACACCATCGTGGTGAGTGACGCGGGGTTGGTGACAGTGACGGGCGGCAAGTGGACGACTTACCGGAAAATGGGCGAGGATGTGGTGGATCGCGCGGAGGGGATCGCGGGGATGGAGAAGCGCGCGAGTGTCACGGCGGAGTTGAGGATATGCGGAGGGGCGGAGCGGGAAGAGACGGCGGTGTTGGTGCGGGAGCGGGCGGAGTTGGGAGAGCGCGTGGGTTCGGCGTGGGAGTATACGAGGGCCGACGTGGTGCGGAGCGTGCGGCGGGAGATGGCGCGGACGGTGGAGGATGTGCTGGCGCGACGGACGCGGGCGCTGGTGATGGATGCGCGGGCGTCGATCGAGGCGGCGCCGGTGGTGGCGGGGTGGATTGCGCGGGAGTTGGGGCGCGATCCGGATTGGGTGAAGCAGCAGGTGGCGGCTTACACGGCGCTGGCGCGGGGTTATGTGTTCAGCGATCCGGCGAGTTGCGGGAGCGACAGGTGAGCAAGCGAGGGGACTTTGAGCCACGCGTGGAGGAAGTCGCAGTGGGTGGTCGAGGGGTTGGGGACGACGACTACGCGCAGGCCGGCGCGGTGGGCGGCGATGTGGCCGGGGACGGAGTCCTCGAAGGCGATGGCGTCGGAGGCGTCCACGCCGAGTCCACGGAGGGCGGCGAGATACACGTCGGGCTCGGGTTTTCCGACGGCGACATCGTCGCGGCAGGCGATGAAATCGAAGAGTGGCAACATGCCGCGATGGGCGAGGTGTCCCTCGACGTGGGCGTGCGTGGAGTTGGAGGCGAGACCGATGCGAAGGCCGGCGGCGCGGGCGGCGTTGAGCAATTCGAGTGCGCCGGGGAGGGGAGGGGCGGCAAGCGTGAGTGCGTGGGCGGCGAGGCGGTAGCGTTCTTCAAGGGAAGCGCGGTCGATTTCCGGCGCGTAGGCGGACCAGTAGTCGTGGACGACATCGGTGTGGCCGACGATGTGGTGGAGGACGTTGCCATCGACGGTGATGCTGTCCTCGGCGTGGATCTGCACCCAGGCGTCGATCAGCACGGTTTCGGTGTCCACCAAGAGTCCGTCGAAGTCGAAGATGAGGGCGCGCAGCATGGGCAGGTTTTACCTTTTGCGGCGGACGGCTCGACGCAAGCGGTGAAAGTAGTTTAGTGGCCGGCATGATTGGTTTCATCACCCCCGCCGCCACGCGCACGATACTCACCGCAACCGCTTCGTTTTTTCTGATGAATTATTCTTTTGCCGACACCAAGCCCGAGACCCGCAACCGCGACGTGATCGCCGCCGAGTTCAAGTGGGATTTTTCCCCGATCTACGCCGATTGGGCGGCGTGGGAAAAAGGCATGACGGAGATCGAGGCGAAGATGGACACGTTTGCCGCGCTCAAAGGCACGCTCAAGGACGGGCCTGACTCGGTGCTCAAGGCTTACCGCCTCTACGACGAAATCGGTATCCTGCAGTATCTGGTTTATCGTTATCCGCAGCTGCAGCGCGACACGGACACGCGCAATCAGGATGTCGGCGGGAAACTCCAGCGGGTGCAGGCGTTGTTCGCGAAATTCGGGACGGCGACGGCGTGGTTCAATCCGGAGCTGCTGGCGGTGCCGGAAGACACGATGCGCGGCTGGCTGGATGCGAAGGCGGAGCTGGCGCCGTATCGGTTTCCGATTCTCGATGCGTATCGTCAGCAGAAACACGTGCTCGATGAGAAGGGGGAGAAGCTGTTGTCGTTTGCGACGCGTTTCAACGAGACGCCGCGCTCGGTGTATTCGGAGCTGAGCACGTCGGATATCAAGTTTCCGAAGATCACGCTGGCCGACGGCAAGGAGGTCACGCTCACGCCGGGGGCGTATCAGTCGATTCTGGCGACGAACTACAACCAGGCGGATCGCGCGAAGGCGTTTGAAGCCTATCTGAAAACTTACGAAGCGACGAAGAACACGTATGCGGCGATTTATCGCGGTATTCTGGAGCGCGGGTGGTTTTTGGCGCAGGCGCGGGATTATCCGACGACGCTACACCGCGCGCTCGATGGCGACGCGATTCCGGTCGAGGTATACACGACGCTGGTCGATACGGTGCGCGCGGGCACGGCGCCGTTGCAGCGGTATTTCAAGCTCCGTCAGAAGATCCTCGGGCTGGAGACCTACCATCTTTATGACGGGCAGATTCCGCTGCTGAAGGACGAGACGCAGTGGCCCTACAAACCGGCGCGGGCGCTGGTGCGTGATTCGGTCGCGCCGCTGGGTGGCGAATACCAGACGAAGCTGGCCGAGCTGCTTGAAGGCAATCGCATCGATGTCTATGAAAACGAAGGCAAACGCTCCGGCGCCTACAACGCGGGCGTGTATGGGGTGGGACCGTATGTGTTGATGAACTACAACGACACGCTGGACGCGGTGTTCACCTTCGCGCACGAGATGGGCCATGCGATGCATTCGCGGTTGTCGGAGGAAAGCCAGCCCTTCGTGACGTCGAGCTACACGATCTTCGTCGCCGAAGTGGCGTCCACGGTGAACGAGCGGCTGTTGCTCGAAAAACTGCTGGCCGAGAGCAACGACCCGAAAGAGCGCTTCCTGCTGCTTCAGCACGCGATCGACGCGATCGTGGGGACGTTCTACACGCAGGTGCTCTTCGCCGACTTCGAACGCCAGGCGCACACGCTGGCCGAGAAAGGGGAGCCGCTGACGGCGGAGGTGTTCAGTGAACTCTACGGCAACCTGCTCAAGGCCTACTACGGCGACGCGGTGGCGACGGACGACCTGTATCGTTACACGTGGACGCGCATCCCGCATTTCTACAACTCGCCTTACTATGTCTACCAATACGCGACCTGCTTCGCGTCGTCGGCGCAGCTTTACAAGGCGATGAACACCGGCACGGCGGGCGAACGCGCGGCGGCGACGGAGCGTTATCTCACGCTGCTCAAGAGCGGCGGCAACGACCACCCGATGGAGCAATTGCGCAAAGCCGGCGTCGATCTTTCGAAGCCGGAGACCGTGCGGACGGTGATCGACCAGATGGACGAGCTGGTGACGCGTCTTGAGGCCGAGGCGGCAAAAATGAAGTGAGTTTTGTCACCCGGTTGTTGCGCGGGCGTGACGTTTGTTGCGCCCGTGTTACGCCGTAGCCTCGATATTACATTAGGAAACTGGAACCGCGCTGGGCGGTGCGTTCGTATGAGGAACCCACCTATGCGAACCAAACTTCACACCCTCCTTGTCGGCACTTCCTGCGCGTTGCTGCCTCTGGCGGCTTTTGCCGACATTTCGTTTCTTTCCGGTGTTTCGCTGCCCAACGGCGGCGAGATCACGTCCTACGCGACCGACGGCAGCGTGCTGGTCACCGATTCCATCGGCGGCGGCTCGGCCAACCACGCCGCGCAGTCCTACACGCTCACTTCGGGCGGAACGCTCACGGCGGGTGCGGCCATCAGCCTGAACTCCGTCTTCGGCACGGCGGCGGACATCAACTCCGTTTCCAGCGTGCTCAACGACGTGCGCGGCTTCGGCGTCGCCACGATCATCCCGACGGTCAACACCGAGGGAAGCCTCGGACGCATCGCGATTTTCGACAAGAGCAACGGATCGATCCTCAAGACGCTCGACGTCGGTTATCACCCTGACTCCGTCTCGATGACGCCCGATGGCACGAAGCTCCTCATCGTCAACGAGGGCGAGTTTATCAGCACGTCGGCCGACGCGACCTTTGCGCGTCCCGGCTCGGTGAGCGTGATCGACATCTCGGGCGTGACCGCGGGCAATTACACCACGGCGCTGGCTGGACTGACCTCGGGCGCGGTGAGCACCTATGATTTCACGGCGGGCAACCTCGGATCCGGCGTGACCATTGACGGACTGCGCAACGCGCGTCTCGACACGCTCACGACCAAGACGGCGAACGCGGGCGACATCGAACCGGAATACATCACCGCGACGAACACGACGGCCTACGTGACGTTGCAGGAGAACAACGCGATTGCCGCCCTCGATCTGGCGACGGGCAAATACACCGCGATCCACGATCTGGGCTCGATCACCAAGACGATCGACGCCTCGGACCGTGACGGTGCGTCGAGCGGCACAAGCATCTCGATCAACGACGTGGTGCGCGGACTGCCGATGCCCGATACGCTCACGAAGTTTGAGCGCGAAGGCAGCACGTTCCTGGTGACCGCCAACGAAGGCGACGCCCGTCCGGACGACGGCGACATCGCGCGTGGCGCTGCCTCGGCAATCGATATCGTGGACGACGGGTCCGGCGACCAGATCTACACGGGCGGCAATGTCGGCAACACCGGGATCGGCCGGCTCAGCATCCTGAAGGACCAGGGTGACACGGATGGCGACGGGCTGATCGAGAATCCCACAATGATGGGCACCCGCAGCTTCTCGATTTGGAATGCGGAGACGGGCGCGCTGGTTTTCGACAGCGCTTCGATGATCGAAGAGTTCGTGGCGGCGAACGACCCGACGACCTTCAACATTAACAGTGGCAATCTCGCGGCGAAGGACACGCGTTCGGACGACAAGGGACCCGAGGTGGAGGCGCTGGCCTTCGGCAGCATCGACGGCAAGGACTTCGTGTTCGTCGGTGCGGAGCGTCAGAACGGCATTTTCCAGTTCGACATCACGGATCTGGAGAACGTGTTCATCGCGGGTTACTACAACCCGATCTCGGGCACGGATGACAGCGGCGGCGCGTTCATCTCGCCTGAGTCGATCGTGTTCATCGGCGCGGGAGACAACCCGACCGGGCAGAATCTGTTGCTCGTGGGTTTTGAAGGCACGGGCGGCAACGGTTCGCTGGGTGTGTTTGCGGTGACTTCGGCGATCCCGGAGCCCTCCGCGTTCGCGGCGTTGGCCGGTCTGGGTGCGCTCGGCCTTTCGGTCATGCGCCGCCGCCGGGCCTGAGCCGGGCAAGGGTTTTTATGACAAAGCCGGACCCGGTGGCGGGTCCGGCTTTTTGGGGATTGGTCACGGAGCCGAGCCTGAGCGAAGGCCGAAAGACTGCGCGGCGGGCCCAGCGGTCCCGCCCTACCTTCGATCCGAAATAAAACGGGAGGCGGATCACTGGCGCCGCTGGAGGCGGGTGCGTAGTTTTTCGCGGGCCTCGGACGAAAGGTCGGCGCGGTCGAGGGCGGCGAGCGCGGCCGTGGCGTCGATGGTGTGCCAGGCGGCGAGGGCGGTGGTGGCGAGGTTGTCCTTGGCCTGCGGACTGCTGGCCATAGAAGCAAGCGACAGGGCGCGCGGCGGGTCGGTTTTGACGACGACGTAGATCATCTCGCTCACACCGGCGTCGCGGGTGGTGCTGGCGGGTTGGGTGCCGGTCCATGCGATGGCGGCGGCGGGATCATAGGCGGCCCAGCCGGCGGTGACGCGGCCGATGAGCTGGCGGCGTTCCTTGACCGTCGCCTGGGCGGTGAACAAATCGGCAGCGGCCTGGGGCGAGGTTTTTACCAGGGCGGAGAGGGCTCCGCCGAGCGCTTGTTCATGAACGGTGCCGGCGGGCAGGGCGGTGAGTTTGGCGGTGAGGACCGCAGGGGCGTGTTCGGCGAGGGCTTCAAAGGCGCGACGCACGCTGTAGTCGGGCAGCTTGAGGTTGGGGTTTTGCGCGATCCAGTCGCTGGCGGCGGCGGGGTCTTTCTGGCTCCAACCGGTGACGAAGCGGGAGAGGTTGTCCTTGAAGCGCGGGTCTTCGGCCACGCCGGCGAGCACGGTGGCGAGGCCGGCGGCGTTGTTACTGATCCAGGCGTCCATGCCGTTGCCCAAAACGGCTTGCAGGATGGCGGGATCGCGCAGGTTTCCGGCCCAGCGGGCGGCGGCGGCGGTGGCTGCGCGTATGGGTTATCGGGTGAATCCGCAGCTGGCGGCGTTTATGCAGGCGCGGCGGACGGGGCGGGCGATGCGGGCGGACACGACGGTGGCGCTGGTGTATGGCGGGCCGGCGAAGCCGAGGGAGGGCGATAGTTATTTTGGATTATGTGTGCGGGGGATCCGGGCGCTGGCGGAAGAGCGCGGGTATGCGTTGGACATGATCCGGTGGAATGCGGAGCGGGATGCGTCGGCGGAGAAGTTGGCGCGGGTGTTGGAGCAGCGGGGGATTCGCGGGGTGTTGCTCATGCCGGCGGATGACGTGAGCCGGTGGACGTTGCCGCTGGATTGGACGCGGTTTTTCGGGGTGGCGCTGGATCATTCGTTGACGGGTGTGCCGGTGCATCGGGTGACGGATCATCATGCGGCGGACATGACGACGGCGCTGGCGCACGTGAAGTCGGCGGGTTGGAAGCGGCCGGGGCTGGTGCTCGATCAACGTAATAATGAACGCACGCTGGAGATGCGGTTGGGGGCGTATCTGGCGCGCGTGGCGCATGATTTCCCGGAGGCGCCAGAGCCGCTGCTGGTGGCGTCGGGTGACAAGCGTGCGGGGGCGGTGCGCGCGTGGGTGAATGCGAACAAGCCGGATGTGGTGCTGGCTACGGATCGCGGGATGGCCGGGCTGATCGGGAGCGGGACGGCGTTTGTAGGGCTGACGCACTACACGACGGAGGAGACTCATCCGGGGATTCTCATCGACGGCGAAGGCGTGGGGCGGACGGCGGCGTTTTTGTTGTTTTCGCTGCTGGAGAATCCGCGGACGGGGACGGGGCTGCGTCCGCAGACGATTTTGATCGAGGGGAGTTGGAGGGAGGCGGGTGCGGCGGTTTAATTGTGAGCCTCAGGGCGGTTTCTGTCGGCTTGAGGATCCAGGATCGTGGTCGAATAGCCGGTTAACCTATAGCTGCGACCCGCTTCGAAAGCCTGTGGGGTCGTTGTGTATTTTATTCGCTGATCCTTTAGCTGCCCTGTGATTTCTTCGTATACGACCACATAGGTGCCGGGCCGTATGCGACAACGAAAGGAGCCATCGTTTCCCGCTAATACGGGGTGTGCCGGTATTGCCCGCTCATGCCCGATCCTGTGAACGAGAACCGTCCGGTCTTCGGCTTTGGCCCCCGGTGGATAATTATTACGATCACCGGACAAACGGTAGGTTGTTATTATTAATTGTGCATGCGGCTCTGCCTCTTCCGCTTCATTCCAGAAATAGAGACCCTCGCTAACGGTCATCAGCCATTTTTCACCGACTCTATCGAAATAGAACGAAAAGCCCACCGCCTCATCCTTTCTCTCTCCGGACATTCCCAATCGCCAGTAGTTACCTTTGCCTCGTCGAGAACGTCCGAGCTCAAATGAATCAAGGCCTTTGAAATAGCTGCAGTAGCTTTGAAAGCTATGTTTATACGCAGAATTGTGTTGGATCTCATTTATAGACTGCTTTGTGAAAAAAGAGGCGGCCTTTTCGTAGTCGTTAGCTTCGACCGCTGAGATGAAAGCCTTGGTGATATCCTCGGGTTTATGACCGTCGCGGTCAGGCCTTGCGGGTGGATTGCAGAGCCGTGCCGTGAGCGGGACGCTCAGGATATTAAAGGCTAATCTGAATCGTTCAGATGAAATCGAAACGGATCACGATCGCGGAAGTGGCGCGGCGCGCGGGGGTGTCGCGGGCGGCGGTGTCGTATGCGTTGCGCGACGATCCGAATATCGCGGCGGTGACGCGGGCGAAGATCCGCAAGGTGGCGGACGCGCTCGGGTATCGTCCGGACCCGACGCTGGCGAGGTTGATGACGCATCTGCACGGCGGGCGCGGGCGACGGTATGCGGGGAAGATCGCGTTGTTGAACGTGCATGAGCAGGCGGATTACTGGCGGGAGACGGATGCGTTGATGGATTTCCGGAAAAGCGCGGAGGCGCGGGCGGCGGAGCTGGGCTACGACACGGAGGAGTTCTGGCTGCATGAGCCGGGACGCACGCCGAAGCGGCTGGCACAGATGCTGGCGGCGCGGGGAATCCGCGGGCTGCTGGTGGGCTCGACGGGGCGGCACGGATCGACGGTGGAGTTCCCCTGGTCGAAGTTTGCGGCGGTGACGGTGGGGTATTCGGTGGAGACGCCGGCGCTGCACCGGGTGGTGACGCATCATTACCGGAACACGCGGCTGGCGTTGCGGCGCGTGGCGGAGGCGGGGTATTCAAAAATTGGATTCGTCGCGCGGCGGGAGTCGGAGGCGACGATGGAGAATCTGCATCTGGCGGCGTTTCTGGCATGGCAGCAGGGCGTGACGGCGGAGGGGCGGGTGCCGCCGCTGTTGATCGCGCGGGATGACACGGAAGCGGTGCGGCGGTGGTTTGACGCGCACAGACCGGAGGCGGTGCTGACGACCACGGCTGAGGCGGCGGAGCTGGGGGTGCCGTGGGCGAAGTTG
The DNA here is from genome assembly GCA_945868215.1 of Opitutus sp. GAS368. Classification (GTDB taxonomy): domain Bacteria; phylum Verrucomicrobiota; class Verrucomicrobiia; order Opitutales; family Opitutaceae; genus Rariglobus. Next base: position 6,715 of record CAMBLN010000004.1, on the reverse strand, counting down.
CTGTTGTGGGATGAAGGCGACGGCGTGGCGGGGGTGCGGCCGGGTTATGAGCGGCTGGGGGCGGCGGCGGTGAACCTGCTCGCGGAACAGTTGCAACACGACGACCGGGGCGTGCCGGAAGACCCGAAGATCGTGCAGGTGGAAGGACGTTGGTGCGACGGAGCCAGTCTGCGGGCGCGGTGAGTCGCGCGGGGGGCGGATCAGAGCCAGCGTTTTTTGCGCATGAAGACGGCCATGCCGCCGATGCACGCGAGGGTGAAGACGGCGGCGAGCGGGTAGCTGAAGCGGCCCTCGAGTTCGGTCATGCGGGAGAAGTTCATGCCGAACCAGCCGCCGATGAGCAGGGGCGGGATGGTGAGGGCGGTCAACGCGGTGAGGGCGCGGATGCCCTCGTTGGCCTCGTGGCTGGATTTGTTGAGGTAGACGCGGAACGAGAGGATCAACTGGTCGGCCCACGAGATGGCCTGGTTTTCGATGTGGGCGAGGTCTTCGGAGAGATCGCGCAGGTAGGGGAGGATGGTGGAGCGGATGAGCCGGGCCTTGCCCTGGGCGAGTTCGGAGGCGACCTCGCGTTGGGGGCGGACGATCTGGCGGAGCTGGGCGAGTTCCTTGCGGAGGGCGACGACGCGGGGGAAGAGATCGCGGGCGTTGGTGTTGGCGAGGACGGCGCTTTCGATGGCTTCGAGTTCGTCGCGCAGTTCCTCGAGCGCGGGTTTGTAGGCGTCGACCATGAAGTCGAGCAGCGTGTGGGCGAAGCGGTCGGGTCCGCGCACGAGCAGGCCGGGGGTGCGGAGCGAGCGGTCGATGGCGGCCTGGACGGGTTTGAGCGGCTGGCGGTGGAACGTGACGAGGAAGTTTTTTCCGAGGATGAGGTCGAGTTCGGTGGTGGTGAACTTGTCGGTCTTGGAATAGTCCACCGCGTGCATGACGAAGTAGAGATAGTCGTCGTAGGCCTCGAGCTTGGGCAGGGGGGAGTCGCCGACGCAGTCCTCGATGACGAGCGGGTGGAAGCCGAACAGGTCCTCGAAGATGGTTTTGATTTCGTCGGCGGTGGGATCGGCCAGATCGATCCACAGCATGATGCCGGGGTCGTGGCGGAGGGAGGCGAGCGACTCGACCGGAGGGTTGTGCCCGGCGAGCTTGTGGTCGCGATAGACGAGGGTCGTGATCATGGCGCGGGTGCGGTCAGATCCAGCGGCGGCGTTTGCACCAGGCGAACATGATCACGGTGAGGACGATCGTGAGCACCAGCACGACCGGGTAGCCGTAGGGGGATTGCAGCTCGGGCATGCGGGCGAAGTTCATGCCATACCACGTCCCGATGAGGATGGCGGGAAGGGTGATCGCGGTGAGGGCGGTGAGGACCTTGATGCCCTCGTTGGCGGCGAAGCCGGATTTGCTCAGGTAGAGATCGAAGGAGATGAGCAGCTGGTCGGCGTAGCCGGCGGCGGTTTCGTCGATGCGGACGAGGTTGTCGCGCAAGTCGCGAAAATAGGGATACATCACGGTGCGGATGATCTTGGATTCGCCGTGGGCGAGGCGGGCGGCGATGTCGCGTTGGGGGCGGACGATCTGGCGCAGGTGGTTGAGCTCGCCGCGCACTTCGAGGAGTTTGGCGGTGAGATTTTCGGCGCCCTCGCCGAGGACGGTTTCCTCGATGATTTCCAGTTCGCCGCGGAGCTCGTCGGTGATGGGCTTGAAGTTGTCCACGAGGGCGTCGAGGACCATGTGGGCGATGCGGTCGGGGCCGCGGGCGACGATGCCGGTCGACTTGACGCAGCGATCCATGACGGCGGTGACGGACTTGAGGGGTGTCTTGTGAAAGGTGACGACGTAGTCCTTGCCGAGGAAGAAATCGATCTCGGTGGTGTTGAACTTCTCGGTGCGGGTGAAGTCCACCGCGTGCATGACGAGGAACAGGTGGTCGTCGTAGTCTTCGAGCTTGGGGAGGGCGCTGGGGGTGACGCAGTCCTCGATGGCGAGCGGGTGAAACTGGAAGACGTCGCTGAGGACGAGCTTGATCTCGGCCTCGGTGGGATTTTCGAGATCGACCCAGAGGACGAGGCCCTTGTCGGCGCGGACGAGACGCAAGGCTTCGACCTCGAGGTCGCGTCCGACGAGTTTGCCGTCGCTGAAGATGAAGGAGTGGATCATGCCGCGCGGAGGAGGATTGCGCGTGGTGGCGGGGCGGCAAGCCCAAGGTGGCGCTTATCGGCGGGCAGGCCGGCGGGCGGCTCAGGCGGGATTGAGGAGTTTTTCCTCGGCGGTAACGATGGCGTGGATGAACTCCTCGGGGGAGGTGGCGGCGAGGAGGGCGTCGCGGTTGGCGGGGTCTTTGAAGACCTTGCAGAGTGCGCTGACGACCTGAAGGTAATCGGTGGGGTTCGACTTGGGGGTGCCGAGGACGAACAGGAGTTTCACGGTCTGGTTGCTGTTTTCGAACAGCACGCCGGAGTCGCTGCGGCCGACGGCCATGACGATTTTTTGCACGTGTTCGGTGCGGGCGTGGGGGAGGGCGATCTCGTTGCCGAGACAGGTGGTGTCGAGACGCTCGCGGGCGAGGAGCTCGTTGTAGAAGCCCTGGAAATTGGTGACGTCGGGATGGCCATCAAGGAGGCGCGCGACCTCGTTGAGCGCGACGGTGCGCTTGTTGCTCTGCACGTGCAGGCGGATGCGGGAAGGATCGAGAAGAGAGGAGAGGCGGCCGGCCATGCGAGCGACGTTTTGCGTTAACGAAAGAGGCAAAGTGACGCCTCGCCAAAATCATTGGCAAGCGTCGATTGGGATTTGGCCGGCAAAATTCGCGTGACGCAAACGGAGGGCGCGGGGACGGCGTGGAAAACTCCGTTGCGTCGCGACGGGACGGGCGTTGTTGTGCGCCTTATGAAGCGAGTTCTGCTGCTGTGTTTTGCGTTGGCCGGCACGTTGTGCGCCGAGGAAAAAGCGACGTTTTCGCACGGGTTGACGGAGGCCGAGTTCAAGGCGGCCGGGCTGGACAAGTTGAACGCGGAGGAGCGCGGGCGTCTGGATGAACTGGTGGCGCGGCGGGAGGCGGAATCGTTGCTCGCGGCGAAGCCCGCGCCAGCACCGGCGAAGCCGGTGCGACCCGTGATCATCACGGGAAAGATTGCGGGCACCATGGCCGGCTGGTCGGAGGGCACGGTGTTGGTTTTGGAAGACGGGCAACGCTGGCAGGTGGTTGACGAGGGGAAGTATCGGGCGGCACCGGTGCGCCGGAAACCCAAGGTGGAGTTGTTTCCGCTTTCAAACGGCAACTACATCATGTCCATCGACACGGTGCCGCGCCGTGCGCAGGTGAAGCGGGTGACGGAGTAGTCGGGGAGGGCGGGTTATAAATCGTTGCCGGCGCGCGGATTTTGGACGGGCTGCGGGAGCGGGTGTTGTCGTTGAAAACAGATCCGCTTCTACGCGCGTGGCCGAGGGGAAACGGGGTGGCGTTCGCGCGGTTTTTGGCGCATGTTTTTCGCACGGAAAGCCCGGTCGTTCTTTGAATAGGATCCGCCGTTTTCCCCGCGTGGTTGTCGCAGGGAGTCTTCTTCCGACGACCATTGTGAGCCGGTCCGCGCCGGCTCTATCTTTAACGTTCTCATTAATCTTCCCCGCCATGACACGTTCACCCTTCCTCCAAACGACGGCCGTCGATACCGAGGCCGAACATGTGGCCACGCACGAGGCCATCGCACTCCGCGCCTTGGAAATCTGGCGCGAGCTGGGTTGTCCGCAAAACCACGACCTCGACATCTGGCTTGAAGCCGAGGCGGAACTTCACGCCATCGACCAACATTGTTTCCGGCATCCGCATGTGCAGCGGGGTGATTGACCGCCCGCGGCCCGACCCGGAGGAGCCGGTTCGGCAGGGCATTGTTTGGGAAAAAATCCGCATGTCTTGCGATGGGTGCAGATGGGCCTCGTCTTGACCGGAGGTGTCGGTTACCAACACGGAACGATGCCCCACGATCCCCATGCCCAGATTGATCAGAATGTCCTCGAAATGATTGAGCGCAGTCCGGTGGGAGCGGTACCGCACACCCCGGCCTACCAGGATGCGCTGGGTCGTCTGCGGGCCGCGCACCAGGTATATGTTTCAGCGGATCACAAAGGCGGGCATGTCACGGTGCGATCACTGGCGAATCTGCCGGCGTTTTTCGCGGGCAATCTCGAGGAGGTGATGGCGGGCCGTGCGGAGGTGTCGGCGCTGGAGCCGGACGCGGAGATTTTTAACCGTTATGTGCGGTCGTTGCCTGAAAACGTGCGCGGAAAAGCGGAGGAGGCGCGGGGGGTGGTGTTGGCGAGGAAGGCGCACCATCGGAAGCACGGAGGGGTGGTGGTGCAGGAGCCGGTGCACACGCTTTTCCTGGTGCCGGGAGTCGGGCCGAACCCGGGACTGCCCGGCAATTATCTGCATGGATCCATCGTGGAGACGACCGCGGGGGATGTGACCTCGTGGACGTTGCACCTGCACGACAGCCTGGACGGAGCCGCGGTGTGCGAAGTGCGGACGCAGGGCGAGGCGGTCGAGAAGTTGAAGGAAGTGGTGGCGAGCGCGCCCTTTATGTTGAGCGAGCTGGATGTGCTGGACTTCCGGATGGTGTGAGGTCCGTCGCGCGGCGGCGGCGGACTACTGCGGCATGAGTTCCGCGGGAAGGATGACTTGCACCTTGGGGCTGAAAAACACGTCGGAGATGACCTGGTTGCCCCGGCGCGTCTGGTAAAGGTCGAACCAGGCCCAGAGCGGGGCGCGTTCGTAGTATAAAACCAAATACACGCGGGTGACGCGCGGGGTGATGACGGCGATGTGCATGACCTCGCCGCTTTCAAAGGCGCCGTAATGGGTGTCGGCGTATTTGAGCGCGGCCAGTTCGCCGCGCAGGAGGGTGTTGCGATCGAGGAGGGAGTATTGGAGCCAGATTTGCAGGGCGGTGTTCAGGTCGTTTTGCGCGTAAGCGAGCAGGCCTTGGTTGATCAACGCGGGTGGTTGCGGGCGGGGCTGCGCGTGGGCGGATGCGGTGAAACTCAAGGCCAGGGCGAGGGTGATGCACGGGACGAGGACGCGGGTTTTCATGGGTATGGCTGGAGTGACGCCTGAGACGGGCGGCGGGCTGCCGGGGATTTTTGCGGGCGGGGCGGGTAATGCGCGCAAAAAACAGGTGGTGCCCGGGGCGGGACTCGAACCCGCACGACCTTTCGATCAAGGGATTTTAAGTCCCTGGTGTCTACCATTCCACCACCCGGGCGCGGGGGCAGGCGGGGAGAGTGAAGGCCCGTGCGGGCGGCGGTCAACGCTGCGAAGCGGCGGGCGGGGCGGAAGTTATCGGGAACTTGCGCGCGCGGTGCGTTTCGCAGAGGACTTTGATTTTATGAACCTGCTTACCACCACCATCGGACGCCTGCGCGTCATCGGATTTCTTGAGGGCGTTTCTTTCCTCGTGCTGCTGGGCGTCGCGATGCCCTTGAAATACTATTGGGGGGAGCCGCAGGCGGTGCGGGTCGTGGGCATGGCGCACGGGGTGTTGTTCATCGCGTATGTCGCGGCGGCGGTGCAGGCGTGGCTCGAATACGGGTGGACCTGGAAACGCGAGGCGCTGGTGATCGCGGCGAGTCTGGTGCCGTTCGGGACGTTTTACGCGGACGCGAAGTGGATGCGGGACGTGCGGGAGGCTGCGTAAGTCGGCGCAAGGCGGACGGAGCGCGAGCGAGCTCGCGGCCTACGGGGTGGGTGTGGGAGCGCGGCGGGCGGCGCGCTTTTGCAGGGCGGCCGTAATGGGATAACGAATACAGCCGTGATACACGCAGAGAATGGTGATCATGCCGGCGGCGGCGTAGACTAGGCCTTCGACGGTGGTGGGCACGGCGGGTTTGTAGACGTCGAGCGTCGCGGAGGCGATGGAGGGGTCCAGGTGGGAGAAAAACACGAAAGGTTTTTCCCAGAGCGAGGCGTTGCGCAGGGCGGATTCGGCGGCGGAGAGCTCGGTGACGCGGTCGGAGGTGTTTTGCATGACACCTCCGAGCCGGGCGACGGCGGTGTCGGTGTTGGCGGCGGTGCGTTCGATAAATTGAGGGAGGGTGAGCTGTGATTGCGCGGCGACGGCTTCGAACTGGGCAAGCTGGCGGCGGGCTTCGTCGAGGTGTCCGCCGAGGCGTTGCAGGTATTGCTGGATGAACTCGGGGAGCTGGCAGAAAGCGACGGCGCCGAGAAGGCATAGGACGCGGTCCAGAATGCCTTCGCCGGCGCGGAAGAGGGGGCGTAGGGGCGTGGTCCAGCTCATGTCCGTAAAGATTTGTGAAGCATCGCACCGCCGGCAAGCGGCGAACGGTCGGTGCGATGCGACCAAGCACTCAGTCTAACGGTGAATCGGCGGGGAGCTTGTCCAAGTCGAGCGTGACGCCTGCTTCCTCCAAGGCGTGGCGCAGCGGGGTGGCGTAGGCTTCGTCTAGTGTCTCGATGAGGAAGTCCACATCGACGAGGGCTGAGTCGCTGGCGTAGGCGACGGCGTCGGCCAGTTCAATGATGTCGTCCTCGGTGAAATGCTCCTCGAGGACGGAATGGCGGATTTCATCCGAGGTGAGCGTGGCCCAGGGGGCTTCGCCCGAATCGGGATCGGCCTGAGTGAGCCGGACGGTTCCATGCAGGCCGGCGGCGGAGATGCGGGTGGACGCGTTTTGGAGGGTGAGCCAGGCGGCGGCGGTATGCGCG
>CAMBLN010000003.1 GCA_945868215.1 Opitutus sp. GAS368 | reverse complement strand
GTTCAGGGTCAGCCGGCGGATGACGGGCTGCTGGATGAGTATCTCGATGAACGAATCGAGCTGAATGAATTTTACCGGGACAAGAATGTGAAGCAGGCGGAGGAGTTGCGGTTTGCGAAGGACATCAAGCCGATCGAGCGGGAGATCGGGCAGGAGTGGGTGGATTTTCTGCGGCATGTGCGGGCGTCGAAGGACCGGAAGCTGAAGATCCACACGCTGCGGCTGGAGTTTTTGGAGGAGATGCGAGGATGCGGTTACAACCTGGAAGACTCGGGGAGTGTTTCGGAGGCGAACGGGATTCGAGGGGAGTTGAAGGCGTGGCGGACGAAACTGGAGGCGGTGAACAAAGTGGCGGCGGCGCCGGTGGCACCGGTTGAAACGCCGAAGGTGACGGTGGAGAAGAAATAGGTGTCGGGTCGTGGTGGGAGGGCGCAAAAAAACCGCCGCGGGTGAGGCGGCGGTTTTGAAGAGTGCGAGGAATTCGCGGGGATCAGATCTTGGCGATTAGCTTTTCCTTGAGGGTGGCCTTGGGCATCATGCCGACGAGGGTTTCGACCAGCACGCCGCCTTTGAAGAGGAGCATGGTGGGGATGGCACGGACGCCGTATTCGGCGGCGATGGTGTCGTTGTCGTCCACGTTGACCTTGGTGATCGTGACCTTGCCGTCGAGTTCGTCGGCGAGCTCGGCGAGGATGGGAGCGATGGCTTTGCACGGGCCGCACCACGGTGCCCAGAAGTCCACGAGGACGGGGGCGGGGGACGCGATGGCGGCTTTGAAGGTGTCGGCGGTCAGGTGGGCGATTTTGTCGGACATGAGTGAGAGTTGATCAGCGTTTCAGAAAAAGCAAAACGGCGAAAGCGACGGAAGCGGCGGCGGCGAAACCGGCGACGATGGGCAGGAAGGCGGGGATGGCGTCGTCGGCGACCTCGATGTTGGGCATCGGGGAGACGAACTTGGGGGCGTCGGGGAGCTTGTTGGCGACGGGGGCGGAGCCGACGGGGGCCGGAGCGGCGGTCGGTTTGTAGGCCGGGGCGGCGGTGGGGGTGTAGGCGGGAGCGGCACCCGGGACCGGCGGGCGGAGGCCGGCGGGAGGGGTGGTGGGCATTTTGAGGGGAGTCTGGCCGGGAGTCGGGGTATAGGAAGGCGGCGTCGGCTGGGCCGGGGCGGTGGCGACGGGGGCGGGCGCCGGAGGCACGAGACGGGTCGCGGGAGGCGGGACCAGCGTGGTGGCCGGAGGCGTGAGAGGTTTGGGGGTGGACGGGACGGGGCTGTCGGGTGTGTCGCTCATTGGGTGTTTTTGGGAAAGGGTTGGGGACGGGGAAAGAGGGAAATCAGCGGGGGGTGGATTTGTGGACGATCTCGGCGAGTTCGCGGGGTTCGACGGTTTCGAGGCGTTTGTCGCGGCGCTTGAGTTCTTCGAAGGTTTTGATGGCGGTCTCGGTCATACGACCGTGGGTTTCTTCGGAGCCGCCGACGAGAACGAATTGTTCGCCCTTGGTGATGCGCTTGTGTCCGTCCTGGTTGTCGAGACCGACGCCGAGCAAGCCGGTTTTGGAGGCCGGGGATTTGCGGGGGGATTTGGACGGTTTCTGGCTCACGTGGTTAACGTGCGGTCTTCCGCAGGTGTTTCAAGAGGGTTTTCGATAATGGTGTCGGCGGGAGGCGGGGTGTCCGGCGGGGGCGGGGGGAATTCGACGGCGGGGGGCGGGGTGTTGGTTTCGAGATCGGGGACGGGAGGGAGGGAGCCGTCGTCGCGGGCGCTGCACTCGATATCGGTGAAGGCGTCGTTCTGGCGAACGCGGAGTTTGCCGAGACGGGTGAGTTCGAGGACGGCGATGAACGTGGCGACGAGCAGGCGGACGGTGACGACCTGGTCGCCGAAGAGCTCGGTGAAGACGAAGGTTTTGCGGGTGTGGATGAATTCCAGGATCTCCTCCATCTTGTCGGAGACGGTGATCTGTTCGTCTTGGATCTGGCCGACGACGAGTTTTTCGGCGAGGCGGCGGAGGACGATGTTGAAGGCGTTCCAGAGCTCGATGCGGTCGACGTTTTTGAGGGGGCGGTCGGACTCGGCGAGGGACAGTTCGGAGACGTGGCGGGCGAGGAGGTCGCGTTGGAAGACGGCGAGCTGGTCGAGCTTGGAAGCGGCTTCTTTGAATTTTTTGTATTGGAGGAGCTGGTGGACGAGTTCCCAGCGGGGATCGATCTCGTCTTCGGTGGCGTCGGGATCGACGGCGGCTTGTCCGCGCGGGAGCAGCATGCGGCTCTTGATTTCCATGAGCGTGGCGGCCATGACGAAAAATTCGCCGGCGATATCGAGGTCGAGTTCGCGCAGGGAATGGAGGACGTCGATGTATTGGCGGGTGACCGAGACGATCGGGATGTCGTAGATATCGATCTCGTTTTTCTTGATGAGAAAAAGGAGGAGATCGAGGGGTCCCTCGAAGGCAGGGAGCTTGATGCGATAGTCGGCGTCGGGAACCACGGTCGGCAGATGCTTGGCGGCGGCGGGGGCGCGGCAACGAAAAACTTGGGGGCGAAGAAAACCGCGGGGACGGGCGAAACGCGGAGGACGCCCCCGGCAAAGAGTAACCTATTGGGTTACTCTTTGCTTGGGGTGTGTCGGGGATCAGAGGATCGCGAGGCCGAGGACGCCGAGGGCGAGGAGGACGGAGACGATGAGCAAGGCGGTGCGTTCGCGGGCGGTGAGGCGGAAGAGCATGGGACGTCAGAGGCCGAAAGGTTGGAGTCCGCGGAGGATTTCGACGAGGAGGGGCTCGGCGTTGATGTGGTCCCACGGATGGTTGCTGGAGACGCGGACGAACATCTGTTCGCCGGAAGTGCGGAAACCGTAGCGCCAGGCGAGTTGCAGGGGGGCGACGGCGGAGCGCGGGTCTTTTTGGGTGATGGAACGGCCATCGTAGAGATGCCAATACCAGACGTTCTGCAGAAAGCCGGAGTTGGTGAACGCACGGAATTCGGGGGGAGGGAGCGCGTGGCCGGAGACAAGAAACGGATGGCCGAAGGGTGTGACGGGTTGGGTGATCCAGCCACCGCCGGGCCAGCAGGCTTCGGGCGTGTGCGCGGCGACGAGGCTGACGGGGACTTTTCCGGGCGTCCAGTAGGCGAGGTAGACGGTGATTTGCAGGGGATCGTCGCCCTTGGTGGTGACGCGACGACGGACGTAGGTGCGTTGGATGAGGTGCTCGGTTTCGAGAACGGGGGTGAATTGATAAAGATCCTCGGTGCGGACGATATCCCAGCCGGCGGGGGCGAGCGGGAGGAGGGCATTCATGTCGGGCGGGGGGCCTGATTCGCGGGAAGGACCGTGGGTGTTGAGGACAAAAAAGCCGACGAGAACGGTCGCGAGGGTGAAGCTGGAGAGAAGGCCCCACGGGCGCGGCGGGCGGGTGGGCGCGACGGTGGCGGGCGCGGCTGTAACGGGGGAGTTGTCTTCCAGCCACAAGGCGAGTCCGCCGAGGATGGCGGCGGTGATGCCGAGCACGGCAAAGCCGGTGATATCGTGCCAGCTGCCGCCGATGTCCACGCCCGAGTTGGCGAGCAACGTGAGGGCGAGCGAGCGAAGGATGTTCATGCCAAACGCGAGCACGGGCGCGAGGACGATGAGCAACACGCGGGCCCACGGACGGCGGACGAGCGTGGCGGAAAAAAACACGGCGGCGACGACGCAGGAGAGAAGACTGCGCACGCCGCTGCACGCCTCCTCGACGCCGACGCTGGTGTGGGCGAGTTGGATGATGTTGCCCGAAGTGGTGGCGGCGACGCCGAGCAAGTGCAGCGAGTGGAGCACGATGTCGGTGACCCAAAACTGGAGTTGCAGCGTGAGCAGGGAATACGTTCCGGGCGGGATGGGTGCGCACATCGGCCACAGGGCGACGGCGACCAGCGAGGCCCAGTTGAGCGGCATGACGCGCGTGGTGGAAAACCACAGGAGCGCGGCGAAGAGCAGGGCGGACAACGCGAGAGAGAGCGAAAGACCGACCAATGGATGCGTCCACTCGACGGTGGCGGCATAGAGTCCGGCGATGACGACGAAGGCCACGCCGCCGGTCAGGGCCCCGGCGCGCAGGAGGCGCAGACCGGTCGTGTCGGTTGGATAACGCCACGGACCGCGCCGCCGGCTTTCGTTGATCAGCAGAACAAACAGCAGCGGGGCGAACAGGCCGTGGGAGAGGTCGGGGTTGTTCAACCACTCCGGCAACATGTGCAGGCAGAAGGCCAAGGTGAGCAGGGCGCCCAGGCTGACCACGATCCAGCCGGTCACGGAGAGGGAGACTGGGCGGGATGACGAGGACATCAGGAGGCGGGGGCGTAGTGCTCGAACAAGGCGTAGGTGACCTCGAGCGGGAGCGGTTGCAATGCCGGGAGGTAGTTCTCGATGCGCCGGCGGTTGCCCTCAAGAAGACCCTCGCCGATCACATCCAAGCTGCGGAAATCCGCTTGAACAAACGCCTTGATGCGGGCGGCGGTCCAGCGAAGGCGCTCGATATCCTCGCCGACTCCCGCGGCGCAAAACAGCGACAGGTAGGCCGAATAACTGGCGGGCGTGGAAGGCAAAGGCGTGCGATCCAGCCGGGGGAAGACCATGGCGCGCACGGCGGCATCGGGATGACGGATGAGATGTGCGCTGAGCAATTCCACGACGACCGGATCGGGATCGGTGACCAGGAGGTTTTCGACCTCGCTGCGCAAGGTGGAGGTCCAGCCGAGCGTGGCAAGGGCGTCGAGACGGAGGGGCATAACGTCGCGCGGGCCGAGGAGTCCGGCGCGACGTTCGAGCCATTCGAGGGTTTCGTTGGCCAGACCGCGTGAGAGCAGTTCGCGGCAGACATGAAAGAAGGACAACGAGTCGCCGGCACCGGCCGCGGCCGAGATCAGAACCGTGCGCTGGCGGCCGGGAGGTGCGCCTTGAAGGCTGTCGGCGAGAGGGAGCAGGAACCGGGCGGCAGGCGGGAGGGAGGGAGTTTCCGCGAGATGACGGCGCAAGGACGCGTCGCCGGTGCGCCGGTTGGCGAAGAGGAAGGCGTTCAGCCAGGCGGCGGATTGCGCGGGGGCGGCGTTGATGCGTTTGACGGCGAGTTTTTCGACTTCGCGAAAATCTCCACGGGCGAGCAAGGCGCGGAACCAGACTTGGGCGGTGGCCTCGGCCTCGGAAGGGTGGTCGGCGAGGAGACGGCGATAGATCTGGTTGGAGAGACCGGGCTGGCCGATCTGCCAGGCCTGGGCGAGCTGGCGGCCGGCGGCGTAGTTTTGCGGATCCAGATTGTAGGCGGTGGACAGCGACATGAGGGCCGCCTGGGTGTCGCCCGCCTGCGCGGCGGTTCGGTATTGGTTGAGGAAAAAGTCGGTGCGGATGGCGGTGAATTTTTCCCAGGCGGGGGGCCAGAGAACGCCGGGGTAGGTGACGGGGTAGCCGACATTGCGCATGAAGGCGAAGACGGAGAAGGTGGCGACCAGATAGACGATCACCACGGAGGCGCCGTAAAAGGCGAAGGCGCGGCTCCAGAACGGACGGACCTCGGTGCGGTTGACGGAGCAACGCCACGCGCCGGAGTCGATTTGTTGAAGCAACGGGCACAGGCGGCGGAAACGCGCGGGATCGTTCCAATGGATCATGGCGGCGCAGCCGGTTTCGATGGCCCGGCCGGAATCACTGGGATGCTGGCAAGGGCAACGACCGCGGCCGCGTTTCAGCCGCAGGCGGTAGGCCGTCTTGCGCGAGTTCCAGTAAAGGAATCCCCAGGCGAGGCGGAAAAAATCGGCGATCCATCCCATGTGCACACAACGTAGGGGTGGATTTTTCGTTTCAGCAACAACGGGATTTGCGACTGGAACAAAACGACGCCGCGTGAGACTCACGAAGGGCTATGACCATCCAACTTGTCCGTTCTTGTTTCGCGGCCTTGACGGCTGCTGTTTTTGCGGCCGGCGTTCATGCCGCCGCTGTCGTCGGGGAGGCCGCCCCTGCTTTCACGCTCACCGATATCAAGGGCACTTCGCACAACCTTTCCGATTTCAAAGGCAAGACGGTCGTCCTGGAGTGGGTGAATCCGGAGTGTCCGTTTGTGGTGAAACACTACGAGAAGAGCGGCAACATTCCCGCGCTGCAGAAAGCCGCCACGGCGGACGGTGCGGTGTGGCTCTCGATCAACTCGGCAGCGGCCGGCAAGCAGGGTGACTATGATGCGGCCATGGTCGCCGCTTGGTCGGAGAAAACCAAGGCCGCGCCCACGGCTTACCTGCGCGACAGTGATGGCAAGGTGGGCAAGGCTTACGGCGCGAAGACCACGCCGCAGATTTACGTGATCAATGCCGAGGGCACGCTGGTTTATAACGGGGCGATCGACAGCATCCGTTCGACGAATGCGGATGATGTGGAGAAGGCTGAAAAGTTTGCGGTCAACGCGCTTGCGTCGGTGAAGGCCGGCAAGCCGGTGGAGAAGGCGACGACGCAGCCTTATGGGTGCTCGGTGAAATATTGAACGCGCGGTGCGCGTTAAATCCTAAATTCCAAGCGGCTAAATCCTAACGGGGAACCGGCGATAACACATTTCGGCAGATCTCCGGTTAGGATTTAGGTTTTGGGATTTAGGATTTCCCGGAAACAAAAAGGCCCGCCGTGGTTAACGGCGGGCCTTTTTGTTTTCGGGTCAGACTTTGACCTCGAAGAGCTGCGGGTGCATGTCGCCGACGGCGACTTTGTTGACGGTGCCGGTCATGCGGATCGCGTAGTTGGCGCCGATCTCGATGCCGATGGTGCCGCCTGGCATGTGGACGGTGATGTCGTTGTCCACGAGACCGAGCTTGTGGGCGACCGAGGCGGCGGCGCTGGAGCTGCTGCCGGAAGCGAGCGTGTAGCCGGCGCCGCGTTCCCAGATCTCGATGCGGATGTTTTTGCGGTCGAGGACCTGCAGGAACTGGACGTTGGTTTTGCGCGGGAAGTTGGCGTGGGTTTCGAGGTGCGGGCCGTATTTGTGGGCGAGCTCGGCGGAGACCTCGGGGAGCGGCAGCACGCAATGCGGGTTGCCGATGGTGGCGGAGCAGTAGGTGAACGTGCGGTCGAGGACGGTGATCTGTTCGTTGATGACCTCGCGCTCGGGGCCGGTGTGCGGGATTTTGGTGCTCACGAAGGAGACCGAGCCCATGTCCACGGTGATGAGTTTGCCGTCTTCTTTGATGACGGACGTGACCTGGCCGCCGGGCGTTTCGATGGTGAACGTGGCGTTTTTGGCGAGTTTTTGATCCCAAAGATAGCGCGAGAAAATGCGCAGGCCGTTGCCGGATTTTTCGGCCTCGGAGCCGTCGGGGTTGAAGATGCGCAGGCCGAATTCGGATTTTTCGGAAGGGAGCGGACCCCAGAGAATGCCGTCGGAGCCGACGCCGAAGTTGCGGTGGCAGATAACGCGGATCTCGTCGACGGACGGACCGTTTTTCCACTGGGGGAAATCAACGGGATCGCAGACGATGTAGTCGTTGCCGAGGGCGTGGTATTTGTAGAAGCGCATGGATGAAAAGAGCGCTGAGTGTTGTCTGCCGAAACCGCGGATGACACGGAAAATCTGAACGGCACCCTGCTTTCAGGCTGCGGGGGAATCGGACGGGGGCTGAAACTCCGCGGTTGTGCGGGGCGCTTCGGGAAGCTGGGTGTCCAGAGACTCGCGGTATTTAAGGCAACCGCGCAGGAACTGGGGCCATGCGGGCACGGCGATGGAGGGAGCGGTGTTTTCGGGGAGAAGTCCCCATAATTGAGGGTGGTGCCAGCAGAGCTCGTGTCCGCTGTTGTCACGATGGTGGCGGATGCCGGCGCGAAGTTTTTTCACTTCCGCGATGAGTGCGTCGCGGTCGAGGTGTTCGCGATCATAATCCATAAACGGAGGGTGAAGGAAGTGCGTGTGATCGGCGCACCGCCGGGTAATTTCCAGGGTAGTGTCGCGTGAATGACCCTACGGATTCGGTCGGAGTGATGAGAGAACGGACAGTCTTGTCCGCTGGATGATATTCACGGGCTTATCGAACCTTCGAGCCAACGGACAGGAATGTCCGTTCTCCTTGAGCACCCTGTTTTATCCGCAGACGTATTTGTGCGACACTACACTGGAAAGCTAGGCGGGCAGCGGGGCGGTGTGGCCGAAGAGGCCGCGTTTTTTGATGGCGGTGGCGACGAGCGGGGGGACCATCGTTTCCCAAGTGGCGTCGTTGTTCTGGATGCGTTGCAGGACGTCGCGCGAGAAGATGCTGAGGATGGATTTGTCGTAGCCGACGATGCACTCGATGTAGTGGTTCTCCAGCAAGTGAGCGTAGAGGTTGCTGAGGTGCGCCTCGACCTGGAGGTTTTTGGCGTTGATCAGGACGTTGGCGGCGAAAGGCGAACCGACGACGTTTTCGGGCACGGCGGCGGGGTGGCCGGCGGTGAGGTAACGGTCATAGGCGAGCTGCTGCATCGGGTAGATGTAGAGCTTCACGGCGTAGCGGAAGAGACGTCCGAAGTTCTCCAGAATACCGCCGGGGAGGTTCTCGTAATACTTCTCGTTGAAGATCTCCAGGAGGTTGTTGATGCCGAGGGCGACGCCGATCATCTCCTGCGTGTAGCGGCGGAAATAGGACGTGAGGCGGTAATACTCGGAGTAGTCGGAAATCAGCACGGTGAAGCCGATGTCGCCGAGCAGATCGACGCGGGAGAGGAAGTCCTGCGCGTCGAGTCCGCCGGAAGCCAGGAGGTTGTTCATGGTGATCTCCATGAGCACGACGACGTCTTTGCCCTTTACCTGCGGCTCCTGCATGAACTGGGCGCAGGCGCAGTTGAGCATATCGACGTTGACGTGGGTGACGGGGCGGAAACTGCCGCGCTCCACGAGGACGGCTTTTTTGTAGAGGATCTCGGACGGTTGCAGGACGTCGCCGCCGGGGCCGAACATGACGGCGTTGGTGAGCTTGTGACGCACGAGGTAGAGCGACATCAGGCGGTTGTCCACGGGGCCGAAGGCGGGGCCGCTCATCTTGAGCATGTCCACCTCGATGCGGTCGGGGCCGATGTTATCGAGGAGTGATTTGATGAGCTCCTCGGGGTTGTCGCGGTAGTAGAAGGCTCCGTAGATGAGGTTGGTGCCGACGATGCCGAGGGCCTGTTGCTGGAGGAGTTTGTCCTTGTCCCACATGCGGACGTGGATCATGAGGTCGCTGGGCGGGCCGTGGGGCTCGGTCTGGAAACGGATGCCCATCCAGCCGTGGGCCTCGTTGGTGCCCTTGTAATTGCGGGCGGCGACGGTGTCGGCGAAGACGAAGAAGGTGGTGTTGGGTCCGCGTTTTTCGCCGAGACGCTCGAGTAGCAAGGTGTATTCGTGGTCGAGCATGAGGCCGAGGCGCTCGCGCGAGACGTAGCGCGGGGCCTTGCCGTAGATGGCGTCGCTGAACGTCATGTCGTAGGCGGACATGGATTTGGCGATGGTGCCGGCGGCGCCGCCGGCCTGGAAAAAGATGCGGGCGACCTCCTGGCCGGCGCCGATTTCGGCGAACGTGCCGTATTTGGGCTCGTCGAGATTGATCGTGAGGGCCTTGCGGTTGGTGGTCAGGAGGTCTTTTTGCTCGGACATCGATTGAGGATTAAGCGGCGGCATGGATGAATCGCAACTCTGGTTAAGCAACGGTGCAGTGACGGGAAAACTGTAGCGGGGATCGTGCCGGAGTGATGGTGCGAGGGGAGGACGGCGCGGACTTTGGAAAGAGGGCTGGCGGTGTGGCGCGGGGAAGGTAGGGTGCGGCATCTTATGAAGAACTTCTTTGCGTCGTTCCTCGGCACGCTGGCGGCTCTCGCGCTCGCGGTGACCGGATTGCTGGTGGTGGGCTTCGGACTTATCGTGGCGGCGGGGTCGTTCCAGCCGCCGGCGGCACCGGTGGAGACGGGCTCGTATCTGGTGTTTGATTTGAGCGCGAACATCACGGACGCGCCCCCGGAGATCGACGGGGCGGGGCTGGGGGATCTGGTGGGCGGAGGAGGGGTGGCGACGCTGCAATTGAGGGCGGTGACGCGGGCGTTGCGCGAGGCGGCGGGGGACAAACGCATCGCGGGCGTGGTGTTGACGGGCAGCCTGACACCGGACGGATACGGCAGCGGGTTCGCGGTGTTGTCGGAAGTGCGCGCGGCGCTGGCGGGTTTCCGGAAATCGGGGAAGCCGGTGGTGGCGTATCTGGATTTCGCGACGACGGGCGACCTGTATCTGGCGGCGGGGGCGAGCGACCTGGTGCTCAATCCGTATGGCACCCTGATGGTGCCCGGACTGGCGAGCGAACCGACGTTTTTTGCAGGGGCGTTCGAGCGGTTCGGCGTGGGCGTGCAAGTGACGAAAGTGGGCGAGTTCAAATCCTACGCGGAGCCGTTTGTGCGCAAAGACCTGAGTCCGGAGAACCGGCTGCAGTTGGAAAAATTACTCGGCGATTTGTGGAGCGATCTGCGGGCGGACATGGCGGCGGACCGCGGTATGAAGCCGGAGGACATGCAGGCGCTGGTGGATGCGGAAGGACTCATCCGGCCGGAGACGGCGTTGAAGGCGGGGCTGGTGGACCGGCTGGCGTATCGGGATGAAGTGCTCGCGCAGCTCAAAGTGGCGACGGGGCGGACGGACGAGGCGGAGCCCTTCAAGCAAGTGGGGCTGGCGGATTATGCGAGGGGATTGGCGAAGGAAGGCGGGAACGCGAAGAATGAAATCGCGGTGGTGTATGCGGAAGGGGCGATCGTGGACGGCGAAGGCGAGGCCGACGAAGTGGGCGGGGAGCGGTTTTCGCGCGAGTTGCGGGCGTTGAGGCAGGACAAGAACGTGAAGGCGATCGTGCTGCGCGTGAACAGTCCGGGCGGCTCGGCGACGGCGTCGGAATACATCCAGCGCGAGCTGCGGCTGGCGGCGGAAGTGAAGCCGGTGGTGGTGTCGATGGGCAGTTACGCGGCGTCGGGCGGGTATTGGATTTCCGCATACGCGGCGCGTATTTATGCGGAGCCGACGACCATCACGGGGTCGATCGGGGTGGTCGGCATACACTTCGACATCAAAAAACTGGCGAACGACCTCGGGGTGACCTTCGACGGGGTGAAGACCGGGAAGTATGCGGATATTTTCACAGTGACGCGGCCGAAGACGGAAGGGGAGCTGGCGGTTTTCCAAGGCATGGTCGAGTGGATCTACGGAGAGTTCATCCGCAAAGTGGCGGAAGGGCGGAAGCTCGATCCGGCCGAGGTGCGGAAGATCGCGGGCGGTCGCGTGTGGTCGGGCCGCGAGGCGGTGAAACTCGGGCTGGTGGATGAACTGGGCGGACTGGACGCGGCCGTGGCGCACGCGGCGAAGACGGCGGGGCTGGGGACGGATTACAAGCTGACGGAGTTTCCGCAGTCGCAGACCTTTGGAGAGATGCTGACGGCGTGGCTGGAAGATGCGCGGCCGGCGCAGGCGAAGCAGGGCGGGTTGGTTTCGCAGGTGATGGCGACGGTGGAAGAGCAGGCGAAGACGCTGGGGCAGTTTAATGATCCGAAGGGGATCTACGCGCGGTTGCCGCTGGAGATCAACGTGCGGTGACGAATACCGAGGCGGACTTTTAACGCAAAGACGGGGAGATCGCAAAGAACGCAAAGTAGACAAATTTTTTTAACCTATGTCCAACGACACCATACTCACTCGCGATATCACGGCCACGGTCATTCCGGCGGGCGACACCGTCACGCTCACGGCGGGCACGGCGGCGCATGTCATGCAGACGCTGGGCGGCAGCGTGACGGTGCGCACGGACCGCGGGCTGTTTCGCATCACGCGCGAGAACGCGGATGCGTTGCAGGGATTTGATGTGGCGAAGCTGGCGGAGACCAAACCGGCGGCGACGGGCGAGTTCAGCGAGGAGGCGGTGTGGGCGGCGATGAAGACCTGTTTTGATCCGGAGATTCCGGTGAACATCGTGGACCTCGGGTTGGTTTATGATTTGAGCGTGGAGAAGACGCCGACGGGCGGGCACGAGGTGGAAGTGAAGATGACGCTGACCGCGCAAGGTTGCGGCATGGGGCCGGTGATCGCGGAGGATGCGCGCTCGAAGATCGCGGCGCTGCCGACGGTGGAGTCGGCGAAGGTGCACATCGTGTGGGATCCGATCTGGACGCCGCAGATGATCTCGGACGCGGGGCGGAAGGCGTTGGGGTTGGAGTGAGGCGGAGGCGACGGGCAGCGGAGTGTCGGCCCTGTCTTTTATGAGCGAGCGGATTGCAAAGTGCATCAGACTGCGCTTCTTCGGCGGTAAATCCACGTGAGCGCTTCCCCTGTCATCCTCTGGTTTCGTCAAGACCTGCGCCTGCAGGACAACGCCGCGCTTCATGCGGCCTTGGCCCGGGGCGGGCCGGTGATTCCGGTGTATATCTGGGACGAGGCAGGCGAGGGCGATTGGCCGGCGGGCGGGGCGACGAAGTGGTGGCTGCATCATTCGCTGGTCGCGCTGGATGCGTCGCTCCAGGCGCGTGGTTCGCGGTTGATCGTGGCGCGCGGAGACAGCGGGGAGGTGCTGAGTGATTTGATCACGGCTACGGGAGCGGAAGCGGTGTATTGGAATCGACGATACGAGCCGGCGGTGATCGCGAGGGACAAGACGATCAAGGCCGATCTGATTGCGGCGAAGATCGAGGCGAAGAGCTTTAATTCGGCGCTGCTGTTCGAGCCGCACACGATTCAGAACAAGCAGGGGAAACCGTTTCAGGTGTTCACGCCTTACTGGCGGCATTGCCTCACGCTGCCGATGGCTCCGGCGGTGGCGATTCGCAAGGGCGACTTTCCGGCTCCGGCGGAGTGGCCGGCGTCGCTGGAGGTGACGGAGTTGGGGCTGTTACCGACGATCAAGTGGGACGGCGGATTTTACGAGACGTGGACTCCGGGCGAGGCGGGGGCGCAGACGCAGTTGAAGCGGTTTGTGGCGAAGGCGATGGAGGCGTATGCGGATCAGCGGAACACGCCGGGGATCGAGGGGACGTCGCGGTTGTCGCCGCATTTTCATTTTGGCGAGATTGGTCCGCGGCAGGTGTGGGCGGCGGTGCAGGCGTTGTCGAAGGACAGCGGGGTGTTCCCGCCGAACAAGGGGTCGCAGACGTTTTTGAGCGAGGTGGGTTGGCGCGAGTTTGCGCATCACCTGTTGTTTCATTTTCCGCAGACGCCGACCGAGCCGTTGCGGGAGGATTTTAAGAAGTTTCCGTGGGCCGAGGATAAGAGCGGAGTGTTGTTGCGGGCGTGGCAGCGCGGGCAGACGGGGTATCCGATCGTGGACGCGGGCATGCGCGAGCTGTGGCACACGGGGTGGATGCACAACCGCGTGCGCATGGTCGTGGCGTCGTTTTTGGTGAAACACCTGCGGCTGCCGTGGCAGCATGGCGCGGAGTGGTTTTGGGATACGCTGGTCGATGCGGACCTTGCGCAGAACACGCTCGGCTGGCAGTGGAGCGCGGGGTGCGGGGCGGATGCGGCGCCGTATTTTAGGGTCTTTGCGCCGGTGACGCAGGGAGAGCGTTTTGACGGGGAAGGTGCGTATGTGCGCAAGTGGGTGCCGGAGATCGCGAAGCTGCCGGATAAATTTCTGCACGCGCCGTGGACCGCGCCGGAGAATGTGCGCGAGTATGCGCGGGTGGAGGGGAATTATCCGGATCCGATTGTCGATCACGCGCAGGCACGCGAGGCGGCGTTGGCGGCGTTTAAGAGTTTGCGGGGTGAGAGTATCGTGGAGCGCGACGCGTGATGATTGGGACTGAGACGCGTATGCACTCCATTATAGACACAGAGGGCACGGAGTTCGGTGGGGAGTTTGAGGAGGGACCAACGACTCCGCGGTGTTGCTGTGCCGTCGTGGCGTTGATTCGGAGCGCGCGCGAGCTCGCGGCCTACGCCTACGGGAGGAGGGGTTATGACGCGTAATTTGGTTTTGGTGCTCGGGGATCAGTTGAACGCGGATGCGGCGGCGTTTGATGGATTCGACGCGAAGACGGATGCGGTTTGGATGGCGGAGGTGGCGCAGGAGTCGGAGCACGTGCCTTCGACCAAGCCGCGCATCGCGATTTTTTTGGCGGCGATGCGGCACTTTCGGGATGCGCTGCGGGCGCGGGGCGTGACGGTGTTTTATACGGAGTTGGGCGAGAAGGGGAACACGCAGACACTGGCGGGCGAGTTGGCGCGGTGTGTGAAAAAGGTGAAGCCGGAGCGGTTGATTGTGACCGAGCCGGGTGAGCATCGCGTGTGGACGGAGATTGAAGCGGCGGCGGAGACGCTCGGGCTGCCACTGGATATAAGAAAGGACCGGCATTTTTTGTGTTCGTTGGATGAGTTCAGGCGTCATGCGGCGGGGCGGAAGCAGTTGCGCATGGAGTTTTTTTATCGGGAGGTGCGACGGAAACATCGCGTGTTGCTGGATGCGGCGGGTGAGCCGGAGGGCGGTCAGTGGAATTTTGACCACGATAATCGCGGGAGTTTTTCGAAGACGGGGCCGGGGAAGTTGCGTGAGCCGGTGGCGTTCAAGCCGGATGCGGTGACGCGTGGTGTGCTCGCATTGGTGAACGAGCGATTCGCGAAGCATTACGGGGAGCTCGCGGAGTTTGACTGGCCGGTGACATCGGAGGAGGCGCAACGGGCGCTGGCGGATTTTATCGAACACCGGCTGGCGGAGTTCGGGACTTATCAGGACGCGATGTGGACGGAGGAGCCGTGGCTGTATCATTCGCGGTTGTCGGCGGCGATGAACCTGAAGCTGCTGGATCCGCGCGACGTGATCCGCGCGGCGGAGAAGGCGTGGCGCGACGGGAAAGTTTCGCTGGCTAGCGCGGAGGGATTTATCCGGCAGATCCTGGGGTGGCGGGAATATGTGCGCGGGATTTACTGGCTGAAGATGCCGCGGTATGCGGAGACGAATGCGCTGGGCGCGGAGGAGCCGTTGCCGGAGTTTTATTGGACGGGGAAGACGGAGATGGCGTGTTTGCGCGATGCGATCGGACAGACGTTGCGGCATGGATATGCACACCACATCCAGCGGTTGATGGTGACGGGGCTTTATTCGCTGCTGTTGGGGGTGCGGCCGAAGGAAATCTGCGGGTGGTATCTTGGCGTGTATGTGGATGCGGTCGAGTGGGTGGAGCTGCCGAACACGCACGGTATGTCGCAATACGCGGACGGCGGATTGATGGCGTCGAAGCCGTATGCGGCGACGGGCAAGTATATCGATCGGATGAGCAACTACTGCAAAGGGTGCAGGTTCGATCCGGCGCAGCGGGTGGGTGATGAGGCGTGTCCGTTCACGACGTTGTATTGGGATTTTTTGGTGCGGCATGAGAAGTTGCTCGCGGCGAATCAGCGCATGGCGTTGCAGGTGAAAAACGTCGCGCGGCTCACGCCCACGGACATCGCGGCCATTCAGGCGCGGGCGAAGGAGATCCGGGGGAATGGCGGGGCGCCGACGCCGACTGCGGACGACGAAAACGGACAGACAAGTTTGTCACTTATTAAGTGACAAACTTGTATTAATTATTGTGGGTTAATATTTTATTTTAACAAAAAAGGAGTTATGCCGAAGATGCGCAAGAAGTCGGATCTGCCGGAGAAAACCTGCGTGGTGTGCGGGCGTCCGTTCACGTGGAGGAAGAAATGGGAAAAGGTGTGGGACGACGTGAAGTATTGCTCTGACGCGTGTCGTATGAAAAAGGGTCGGGTTACGAAATGAGTTTATCGACCTTTACGCGCAGTGTCCGGATCGAGCGGCCGGCTTCGGAGGTGTTTGCCTGGCACGAGAGGCCGGGGGCGTTTGCGCGACTGGCGCCGCCGTGGCAGAAGCTGGAAGTGATTTCGCAGATCGGCGGGATCCGTGATGGCGCGCGGGTGAGTCTGCGCACGAAGATCGGGCCGGTGTGGGTGCGCTGGGACGTCGAGCACCGGAACTATGTCGAAGGCGTCCAGTTTCGCGATGTGCAGGTGCGCGGGCCGTTTGCGCACTGGGAACATGTGCATCGCGTGGAGCCGGTCGATGGCGGACGGGCGTGCGTGTTGACGGACGAGATCCAGTATCGTCTGCCGTTTGGCGTGATCGGGCAGATCGCGGGCGGGGCGTTTGCACGGAAGGAATTGGAGCGGTTGTTTGAGTATCGTCATGCGGTGACTAACGCGGACGTGGAGAGCGCGTCGCGTTATATTTCGGTGAGGCCGATTAGGTTTTTGATCGCGGGGGCATCGGGGCTGGTGGGGCGGGCGTTGACGGCTTTTTTGCAGACGCAGGGGCACACGGTGATGCGGCTCGTGCGGCGTGCGACGCGGGAGCGCGACGAGGTGTTCTGGAATCCGGCCAAAGGGGAGATCGACCCACAGGCAATGCGCGGAGTGGACGCGCTGGTTAATTTATCGGGCGAGGGCGTGGCGGACGGCCGGTGGACGGCGGAGCGGAAGGAGGCGATTGTGCGCAGTCGCGTGGACAGCACGCGGACATTGGTGGCGGCGATCGCGGCGGTGCAGAGCGAGCGGTTGAGACCCTTTGTATTCGTGTCGGCGTCGGCGACGGGGGTGTATGGGAATCGGGGTGACGAGGTGCTCGATGAAGGGGCGCCCAACGGCACGGGTTTTTTGGCGGACGTGTGCACGGCGTGGGAACGCGAGGCGGTGGCGGCGGATGCGCTCGGGGTGCGCGTGGTGGAGTTGCGCACGGGAGTAGTGTTGACGCCGGCGGGCGGGGCGTTGGCGAAGTTACTGCCGGTGTTTCGCGCGGGCTTGGGCGGACGGTTGGGTGACGGACGGATGTGGATGAGCTGGATCTCGCTCGATGACCTGACGGCGGCGATCTATCACGCGGTGCTGGACCGGCGATGTGACGGACCGGTGAATGCGGTCGCGCCGCAGGCGGTGACAAATGCGGAGTTCACGCGCGTGCTCGGAAAGGTGTTGCGCAGACCGGCTGTGTTGCCGGTGCCGGAGGCGGCGTTGCGCGCGGTGTTCGGGGAGATGGCGGAAGAGACGCTGTTGTCGAGCGCACGCGTGGTGCCGGGGAAGTTGACGGAGGCGGGGTATGGGTTTCGCCATGAAAACGTGGAGAGCGCGTTGCGGCATCTGCTGGGGCGCGTAAGGTCGGCGGAATAAATCATGAACAACACCACGGTGATCATCGGCGCGGGGATTTCAGGTCTGGTGATGGCGCAGAAACTGGTGGCGGCGGGAGCGACCGTCGTGGTGTTGGAGAAGAGCCGCGGCGTGGGCGGACGCATGGCGACGAAGCGGGTGGGCGGGGCGGTTTTCGATCAGGGCGCGCAATTTTTCACGGTGCGTGATGCGGCGTTTACGGAGCTGGTCGAAGGGTGGCGCGAGCGCGGGCTGGTGAAGAATTGGCCGGATTCGCAGCATCGGCGGATGGTGGGTGCGCCGAGCATGACGGCGGTGCCGAAGGCGCTGGCGGAAGGGTTGGAGATTCTGCGCGAGCACAAAGTCACGGCGGCGCGCCGGCATGAGTGCGGGTGCTGGGAACTCGATGTGGAAGGGCAGGGAATCGTGCGGGCGGAGCGGGTGCTTTTTGCGTGTCCGGTGCCGCAGGCGCTGGCGATGTTGAAGGTGGGCGAGGTGGTGTTACCGGAGGGGACGGCGGAGGAGTTGAAGGCGTTGCAGTATCATCCGTGTCTCGCGTTGCTCGTGACGCTAGCGGGGCCGAGCGCGGTGCCGGTGGATGGGTTGGCGTTTGCGGAAGGGCCGGTGCGCTGGATCGCGGACAACGTGAAAAAAGGTGTGGTGCAAAGCGCGCCGGCGGCGGTGACGATTCATGCGGCGGCGGAGTTTGCGGAGGCGAATTACGGACTGCCCGAGGCGGAGGTGGCGGCGAAGTTGTTGACGGCGGTAGAAGGGATGTTGGGTGCGACGGTGACGGCGACGACGTTGCATCGGTGGAAATTCAGCGAGCCGAAGACGACCCATGTGGAGCGGTGCGTGTGGCTGCCGGAGCTGACGCTGGGATTTGCGGGTGATGCGTTTGGCGGGCCGAAAGTGGAAGGGGCGGTGTTGTCGGGACTGGCGCTGGCGGAGCGGGTGGGTAGGGAGTTGCAGCGATTATCTTGCGCGGAGGAGGACGGGGAGGTTTGAGTGGATGAATGTCCGCCCAAGTTTATTCCGATATCGTCGCCACCATTGGTCAGACTCCGCTGATCAAATTGAACCGCATCGCGTCGGGTCTACCGGCGACGATTTATGTGAAGGCGGAGTTTTTTAATCCGCTGGCGAGCGTGAAAGACCGCATCGGGCGGGCCATGATCGAGGCGGCGGAGCGCGAAGGAAAGTTAAAGCCGGGCGCGGTGGTGATCGAGCCGACCTCGGGCAACACGGGCATCGCGCTGGCGTTCGTGTGTGCACAACGTGGATACAAACTCATTCTCACGATGCCCGAGACAATGTCGCTGGAGCGGCGTGTGTTGTTACGCATGCTTGGTGCGGAAATCGTGCTGACACCGGGAGCCGAGGGTATGCCGGGTGCGATCCGCAAGGCGGGCGAACTGCTCGCGCAGCACGGCGGAAACGCGTTCATTCCCCAGCAATTTGAAAATCCGGCGAATCCGGAAGTGCACCGCCGCACGACGGCCGAGGAAATCTGGACGGCGACGGGCGGGAACATCGATGCGTTTGTCGCTGGCGTGGGCACGGGAGGCACCATCACGGGAGTTTCGGAAGTGATTAAGTCTCGGCGTGAGCTGCGGAGCATCGCGGTCGAGCCGACGGGCAGTCCGGTGTTGTCGGGGGGTAAACCGGGCCGGCATCGCATTCAAGGCATCGGAGCGGGGTTCATCCCGAAGAACTGCAACACGTCGATCATCGACGAGATCATCCAAGTGAGTGATGACGATGCGTTGGAAACGGCGCGTCAGCTTGCGTTGCAGGACGGTATTTTGGGAGGGATTTCGACCGGGGCAAACGTATGGGCCGCGATGCAAGTAGCTAAAAGAAAAGAGTTTGAGGGTAAGGTGATTGTCACGGTGGGATGCAGCTTTGGTGAGCGTTATATCTCCACCGCGCTGGCGGAAAAGGCCCGGCAGGAAGTATCGGTCTAATCCCCAGGGGGACTGGGTAATTCACCCGTGGGGCCCGGGGTGAAAACGGGATTTGCCCGAAATCAGATTGGAGTGTTCCTGAGGTAACGGCGTGAGAACAACTAAGGACATGGCTCGATGGTGGGTTGCCTGAGGAGCCGCTAGAGTGGTGCCATGAAAACGGCCACTCTCTTCACCGCACGAATCCTCCTCGCTCTCGCAACGATCACCCTCGTCGGTGACGTTGCCGCGAAGAATAATCCTGTAACGGGCGTGTCGCTGGCATCGGCGATCAAGGATGCGAACGACCTCTCTGCAGGCCGCGCCGATCTGAAGGTGCTGCGGGTGGAAGGTAATTCAATGCTGCCCTTTTTTGGACCTGGCGCGGTGTTGGTGGTGAAAACGATCCCCGCCGAAAAACTCCGGGCCGGCATGGTGGTGGTTTACACGAATCGCTTTAACGAAACGGTTGCTCACCGCCTGATGTCGGTGAATGCCGCGGGATGGACCGCCGCCGGTTATAACAACAAGGACGCCGACAGCACGCCGGTCACTTCGGGGAATCTGGTGGGTGTGGTTTACGCGACGTTCCACTCGAACGCGCTGCCGGTTGATCCGGTGCTGGTCGCGGCGGTCGAGGCTTCGACGCCGGTTGCGATGGCGGCGCCGGCCCGCTGAAGATTGGCGGACGGACTCCGGGATGGATGGAGACTTGTAAAATCAGGCTTCCCTCCGGTCGGGTGAGGTGCGTATGGTTTTTTGTTTATGCAGAAAACCCTTGTTATTCTTAAACCCGATTGCATGGCCAACAAACATGCCGGCAACGTGATCGACCGCTTTGAAAAAGCCGGTTTTGAAATCGTTGGTGCGAAGATGATCCGCCTCACCTCAGAAGTGCTGCGCTCGCATTACTCCCATGTGGCCGACAAGCCTTTCTATCCCGAGATCGAAGCTTTTATGAGCTCCCGTCCCGTGATCGTCGTCGCGCTGAAGGGCGATGATGTTGTCGCCAAGATCCGCGAACTGCTCGGGCCGACCGATTCACGCAAGGCGGCCAAGGGCACCATTCGCGGCGATTTTGGCACCGAGATGATGAAGAACGTCGTCCATGCTTCCGACAGCGATGAGAACGCCCGCATCGAGCTGGCGCGTTTCTTCAAGTCCGAAGAAATCTTCGGATAAGCCGCAGGCTTGAGCGACCCTCAGAAATTCAAAGGCCGTCCGGTTTTTAACCGGACGGCCTTTTTGCCAGCCCGCGGCCACACGTGATCACGTGCAGCCGCGCAGAAGGAACAAGATGAGCAGAACCGGAATCGGCACGCCGATCAGCCACAGGAATATCCAGCCAATTTTACCGGCGTTGTTTTTGGTATTTCTCAAGGTTTTCATGGTGAGTCGGGGTTATGGATTTCGAAAAACCCGCCAAGATTCGGCGAGAATTTCACAGGGATAGTTGTGCAGACGCCTTGATAAGGCATTCCATGTGCCAAGCCTCGCGGGTTTAATTAAACCATTACGCTTTAGGTAGATGTGAATGTATTTGGAGGCTTACTCTTTAGCTCTTTTCCGCAACCTGCACGGTGGGGCAGGCGGGTAAGTGCGATTTGCAACGGCGAGGGTGAGCTCACGGGAATGCTGAAAATCTATCCAAACTCACGCTTGACGCATTGTGGGAAAACCAAACTGTCTTCCGCTCCAGCAGACGCCCTCATCGTCTATCGGTTAGGACATGGGATTCTCAATCCTAAAAGCGGGGTTCAACTCCCCGTGGGGGCACCACTTTAAAGCCCGTCGGAAATTTCCGGCGGGCTTTTTGTTTTCCTTCGACCGAGTTCCTTGGGATGACTGTCGGTTCATGTCGCCCTCATCCGATCTTCTTGCCCGCATTGATGCCGGTAAAAACGCCGTGTCCGCCCAGACCGAATTCATGCATCGCGAATTCGGCCATGCGAAGAGCGAATGGAAATATGACGGCACGCGCGTCACCGCGGCCGACATCGCGATCTCACAGAATATTTTCAAGGAGCTCGGCGCGCAGTTTCCGGAAGATCATTTGTTCAGCGAGGAACTGGCCGAGACCGACGCGCCCACGATGCTCACGCGGCGTTTTGCCTGGGTGCTTGATCCGATCGACGGCACCAACAATTACGCGACGGGGATTCCGTATTGCGCGATCTCGCTGGCGTTGCTCGAAAACGGCACGCCGGTTTACGGCATTGTTTATGACATGGCGCGGCGCGTTCTGATTCATGGCGGCCCCGGCTTCGGTCTGTGGGATGGAGAACGTGAAGCCGCGGTCAAAAGCACGCCGCCCGACGCGCAAAGCATGCTCGGGTTTCACAGTCCCCACGACAAAGCCTTCTCGCATCATGCGACCGCGCTGGTGGAAAACTTCAAGTTGCGCGGACTGGGCAGCAGCACGCTGCACCTGGCTTATGTGGCCGTCGGACTGCTCGACGCGACGGTGGACCACAATGTGCGCATCTGGGACATCGCCGCGGCGGTGCCTCTGGTGTGGGCGGGCGGGGGCAGGGTGGAGTTCCTCAATGGCGAACAGTTTCCCATGACAGTGTTCAATCTCCGAATGGAGCGCATCCAGTTTGTCGCGGGTAACGCGTCGGCGTGCACGACGTTGCGCCGATTGTTGGAGGCATGAAAAAGCGATCCCTTTTTTAGGGAGCGCTTGAGGAGTCCGTAAGCCGGTCGGCTGATCAGATCTCGTAGGTCTGGAGCGGAACGGGGTCGATGATCTTGCTGCCGGGCATCTTGGCGCCGAGTTCTTGGACGAACCAGTCACGGGCGGCCTGATCGCCGTGCGTGAGGATCACGCTGCGGGCCTGAGTCTGGATGGCGAATTCGGCGAGCTCCTCGCGGTCGGCGTGTCCGCTGAGCTCGAAGCGTTCGACGCGGGCGTTGAGCTTGGCGCTGACGTTGGCTGTCGCGAACAGGAATTCGTCGCCGGTCTTGGCCTGGAGCAACTGGCCGCCGGGTGTGTCGGGATCGCAGTAACCGACGAAACCGATGGTGTTGCGGGCGTGCTCGATCATGCCCGAAGCGAGCGTGTAGCTGGGCGTGCGCTCGACCAACATGCCGGAACTGATGATGTAGAGCGCGTTTTGCTTGAGGTCCTTGCCGGCATCGAGCTTGCGGGGGGTGGGCTGTATGTTGAGCTCTTTAATGATGTTCCGGTTGAACTGGACGTGCTGGTATTTGCGCGAGATCTCGTCGAAATAATCGGCGAGCGCCATGCCCATGCCGGCGGCGTAGATCGGGCACTTCACGAGGCGGCCGAATTTACGGGCGTCGTGGATGATGGAGAGAATTTCCTGCATGCGGCCGAGCGCGAAAACCGGAAGCAGGAAGGAGCCGCCGCGGTTGATCGTGTCGTTGATGGAGTTGATCAGGCGGTTGACCTCGTGGACGCGCTCCTTGCCGACCTGGCGCTCGGTGGTGCCGCGCGTGGTCTCCATGATGACGGTGTCGAAGTGGCCCGAAGGAAACTGGGCGCCGCGGAGGGTGCGCTGGTTTTCGAAGAGCACGTCACCGGTAACGAAAATGTGGCGGTGTTTGTGGTGAATTTCGACGGCGCAGGCACCCGCGACGTGGCCGGCGTGGTGCATCATGATTTCGACCTCGTCGGACTTGCCCTTGAATTTCTTGGGCTGGAGAAACTCCATGCCTGTGAAACGGGGGACGCAGCGATCGACTTCCTCGTGCGTAAACAGCGGGTAATCGGGGATGTTGTTCTCCTCTTTCTGGCGCAACATGACGTTGGCCGAGTTATGGAGCATGCGATCCAGGATCATCTTGCTGGAATGGGTCATGACGACCTGGGCATTCGGATGCAGGCGCATGATCACCGGCAGGCTGCCGATGTGGTCCAAGTGACAGTGGGTGATGATGATGAGATCGAGACTGATGTCCTTGATCAGCGAGAAATCCGGCATGGCCAGACGCCCGGCCTGCTTGGGATTTAACCCGCAGTCGACGAGGATGTTTACATCGCCAATCTGCAAATAGATCGAGTTGGCACCGATCCCACCTTGGGGATTCAAATCAATTAACTTCATTTAATAAACGGTCAGACAGACAAACGCCACGGGTGGGCGCAAGCGCAACTTTACACGGGCTTCGCGGAGGGATCAGAGATCGCAAGGACCGGCGGCGGATTCGTCGGACGGGATCGTCATGTCAAAGGCGGGCAGCACCACATGAACATGACGGCCCAAGTCATCGACTCCGTGAAAACTTCCTTGTGAACGAGCCGACGTGGCCGAGACATGGTAGCTGTTGTAGGAAAACTGCTCGCCCGGGGAAAGGCGGGGGGTTTCGCCGACGATCTTGTCGCCCTCGATCACGAGTTGGCTGCCGTCGGCGTGCGTGACGACCCATTTGCGGCCGAGCAGGGTGACGGCGTGTTCGGAGCCGTTATGAATCGTGATGAAATAAACGAAGGCGTGAGGTTTGTCCGGCGGCAGGCTCTTGCCCCCGTGATGATACACGAGTTTGTCGAGGCGGGCGGTGAGGCCGGGAAGGGCGAGGGAAGCGGACACAGGGGACAACCAACGCAGCGAGAGGCGTATTGCAACCGCTTTGGCGGCGCTGCCCGCGCACTGCGGGCTTGCCTCTGTTTTTGCGCGGCCGCACAAAGCACCTTTTATGGAAAAACTGGCCCTACTTTCGGTGAGCGACAAAACCGGTCTGGTCGATTTTGCGACCGCCCTCGTCAAACAGCACGGCTACAAGCTGCTCTCGACCGGCGGCACCGCCAAGCTGCTCGCGGAAAAAGGTCTGCCCGTCACCGAGGTGAGCCAGCACACCGGCTTTCCCGAGATGATGGAAGGCCGCGTGAAGACACTCCATCCGAAGATTCATGGCGGCCTCCTCGCGCGTCGCGACAAGGCCGACCACCAGGCCGCCGCGAAAGCCCATGGCATCGACATGATCGATCTCGTCGTGGTGAACCTGTATCCGTTTGAGCAGACCGTCGCCAAGAAGGACGTTCATTTCGAGGAAGCCATTGAGAACATCGACATCGGCGGCCCTTCGATGCTGCGCAGCGCGGCCAAGAATCACGAAAGCGTCACGGTCGTGGTCGACCACAACGATTACGGTGCGGTGCTCGCCTCGTTTGATGCCCCCGCCACGTTGTCCGCTCTGCGCCGTAAGCTCGCTCTCAAAGTTTTTCAGCGCACCGGTGCCTACGACACCGCCATCGCCAAATACCTCGAATCGCAGGCCGACGAGCCCAACCTCGATGCCCTCAGCGGCTTGCCCGCCACGCTGACGCTTTCCTACAAGAAGGCCCAGTCCCTGCGCTACGGTGAGAATCCGCACCAGCAGGCCGCGCTCTACGGCACGTTCCACGACCACTTCCAGCAGCTCCAGGGCAAGGAGCTTTCGTATAACAACATTCTCGATATCACCTCGGCGACCTACCTGATCGGCGAATTCGAGAAACCCACGCTGGCGATTCTCAAGCACACCAATCCGTGCGGCGTCGCCAGTGCCCAGGATTTGGATACAGCCTGGGAAAAAGCTTACTCGACGGACCGCCAGGCTCCGTTCGGCGGCATCATCGTCGTCAACCGCACGCTTGAAGCCGGTCTCGCCACCAAGATCGCCGACATTTTCACCGAGGTGATCATCGCGCCCAGCTTCAGTCCCGAGGCGCTGGCGATTTTTGCGAAGAAGAAAAATCTTCGCCTGATGATCGCCAAGGAAGGCCTGGGTGCTGACTCGTTGCAGGATGTGCGCTCGGTCGTCGGCGGCCTGCTTGTGCAGGATCGCAACAAGCTCCTTGGCAACCCACGCGATTTCAAGGTCGTCACCAAGCGTCAGCCCACGGCCGAAGAGTGGGACACGATGATGTTCGGTTGGCGCGTGTGCAAACACGTCAAGTCGAACGCCATCGTCTACGTGAAAAACGAGCAGACCCTCGGCGTGGGCGCCGGTCAGATGGCCCGCGTGGACAGTTCGCGCATCGCCGTGTGGAAGGCCGGCGAGGCCAAGCTCGATCTCACGGGGTCCGTGGTCGTTTCGGAAGCGTTGTTCCCGTTTGCCGACGGCCTCATCGCGGCCGCCGAAGCCGGTGCGACCGCCGCGATCCAGCCGGGTGGCAGCGTGCGTGACGAAGAAGTCATCAAGGCTGCCGACGAACGCGGCATGGCGATGGTCTTCACGGGCATCCGCCACTTCAAACACTGAGGTTTTCCTCAGCCATGAAACCACACCACAACCTCGCGGAGACCCGCACTCCCGACGGTGCACGGCTGTCGTTGCACGAGCACGATGGCAGTTATTGCGTGCGGCTGAACGGGCAGGATCTGATGCACTCGATGACCAGCGCTTCGGAGGTGCTGCTCGGTGAACTCGCGCATGACCTCGTCGATACCAAGGCGCCGACACGCACGCTGATCGGAGGCATGGGACTTGGTTACACGTTGAAAGCCGTGCTCGCGAAGGCCGGGGCGAAGGCAGTGGTGGAGGTCGGCGAGTTGATGCCCGAAGTCATCGAGTGGAACCGCATGTTCATGGCCAAGCTCAACGGACACCTGCTTGATGATCCGCGTGTGCAGGTGCGGCTCGGCGATGTTGTCGCCACCATCGCGGGTGCACGGCCGAATTCTTACGACGCCATTTTGCTGGATGTAGACAACGGTCCGACGCCGATGGTGCACACGGGCAACGTCCGCCTCTACGGGCCGCGCGGACTCGACACGATGAAATCGAAACTGCGCCCCGGCGGGCGTCTCGCGATCTGGTCGGCGAGCCCGGACCACACGTTTGAAAAGCGCCTGCGCGCCGCGGGTTTTGTTGCGCAGGCCATCCCGGCCCGGCTGTTTCCCACGGCCAAACGGAGCGCCTATGTAATCTACGTGGGTGACAAACCGATGGTGGATTCGTCATCGGCGCCAACAACTCCAGCGCAGCGTCATCGATCCAGGTGAGCGACGGCGTGCGTCCGTTTTGCTCGTAGCAGCACAAGCAGCAATTGATACGAAGCGCCAAAAACAGCGGCGGCGAAATAGGCTGTGACATTTACCGACTGGGTGTAGGCGATGCCTGCGGATCCATCCGGGTAAAATGCGGCGGGGTAGGGCAAAGCCAGCCCGTGCGCATGGAGTGAAGCCGCATGGCGTCCGACGAGCAGTGCGGTGATTTCAATCAGGGCGACAAAGGGAAGGAACGTCAGCCAAGCCGTTCGGAAACCCAGGGGAACGCGTCGGCCCAGCCGACTGCAGGCGAATGCAAACGCGCCGAAAACCATGCCCGGCCCGAGTGTGGCCACGGTGGCGTATTGCAGCGCCAGCAACGTATGATTCGTGATGGGCAGCAGTGGTCTGTGATACTCCGTAAAATGCCTGGGTTCGACGCCGATCAGGTAGATGTCGTGAAGGGTGGCCCAAGTAATAATCGTGATTCCGAATCCGATGACGAAGCCGGCCAAATTCCGGCGTTCGCAGTCGGAAAGTCGGAGGCGAAGAAGTCGCGGCGATGGAATCACGGAGGCTTACGCGGGGGCTGCTAGACTTTGCGTGACTTAACGGCCCTGAGCGCGTTGAGCATAAAATGCCGCCGGGCCTCGCTCAGGTTCGTCGCGAAACGCAGTCGGGATTTGCCCTTCAGGACGATGCCCACGCCTTGGCTGCCGGGATAATTCATGGTGTGGTTTTCCTCACTGATCGTGTCCACTTCATCGAGATTTAGCGCGCGTTTCCAGCCGAGGAAACCAACACCGACAAAGACCAAGCCGCGCCGTCCGCGGAGGCGCACCTCGACTTTGCCGCACACCGCCATGAGCGCGATGCTGCCAAAGAGAATCGTGCCGGCCAGAAACGGTAATCCGAACAGTGACATCATCAGACTGAATTTACCGTTCGTGATCTGCGTGCCGTAGATGCCGCCGAGCGAAAATCCCGACCAGACGCACATGAAGGGAACCATCATAAACGCCATCGGATGCCGGGTGGTCGCACCGATGATGGTCTCGGACATCGTCTGCCGATACCAGGCACCCTTGGGCGGCTGGCTGAGCGTGGACGTGTCGAACTCTTCATCGACGAGTTCCGAGATGCGCGCGATGCCTCCGCAGTCTTTGCAGAGCGCGAGGTCCGTCTGGATGTTTATATTCTCGGGCAGCAAGGGCAGACGGCAGGAAGGGCAGTTGAACTTCATGGTATTGGTCCGATGAGCCTTTCAGAATCAGAGCAAATCCTTGCGCAGCGCACCGGCCAAAAATCGCTGTCGGCTGTCACTTAGCATCGAGCCGAATTTGACGGATTCGCCGTCGGATAATTGCACCTCGATCTGCGTCTTGTTTTGGACAGCGCCCTCACTGTCACGCCAATCTTTGCTGCTCACAACGACGGCCTTTACAGCGGAAATCGGGAACCGCCGGCTCCAGCCCAGGGGGCCAACTCCCACGAAGGCGCGGCCGGTTGTGCCGAGCACGCGCACCTCGGTCCGCCCGATGATCGAGGACAGGAAACCAAGGATCATACCGGTGCCCACGACGATGAAGGGCGTGAGGAAAATCCAGAGAAAGATCAGTTCCCCCACACCGATGTCCTCGCCGTCCATCTTCGGCGCGGGAAACCATCCGGGTAAGACGACCCCGAGGTGACGTAAAGTGCCGCTCAAGGCGATGAGCACGAAGACCGAGACGATGCCGTTCCCCAAAAGAGCTATGGCCAGGTAGCCCGCGGCCGCGCCCCACGTGCGGTGGGTTGCGCCGATGATGACGCCGGCCAGAGGATCGCGACGATACCAAGCTCCGGAGGGAGGTCGCTCGAGGTCGAGTTTCGGACCAAGATCATGTGAGGATTCGATCAATCCGGAAAGGGAGTGGGCGGCGTTGCATGACCGGCAATACGCGAGGTCCTTGGCGACGTTGATCTCGTCGGCGGGAATGATCTGCCGGCAATCGGGACAGTTGGGGACCGTCATTTGACCTCGGTGATTTGTTTGCCGCTTCGGAAACTGAAGAAAGACGACAGTAGAAACACGGCTCCGATGGGCGCCATAAAGAGGGCGCCCCCGTTTTCGTTAACGAGCAGGGGAAGAAGCCCCAGTGCCACAAAAAGTAACCCGATGATGAGGGTGAACACACCGCTTCTCCGGTAAGCCTGGCCGGTCTTGGTGTAAGCGGTTTTGCTGCGTTCGATGATGGTGTTCAGGTCGGCGACGTCGGATTCACAGCGGCCCTTGCAAGCAGTCCCCGGATGAACATCGGCGGCGCACTCCGGACAAACGGCGCGGTTGCAGGATTTGCAGAGGGCGACCGCATCCGCTTGGTGGTGATAGTAACACTTCATGGTTGGAGCAGCGGATGGGATCGAATGCGCGGTTCCGGATAGATTCTGGCAGGACGATAATGCGCAGTAAATCAAACGGGCAATGCCAGTTTGCGTAATCGTCCGAAAAAACGGGCGCAAAAAAACGCCGTCGGTTTTCGGCCGGCGGCGTTACGAATGGTTGACGTTCAGATCGCTCAACCGAGGCATCCGTCTTTACGGGATGCTTATTTCTTTTTATTGGCGGCCAGCTTGGCCTTGGTGGCCTGCTGCGCGGTGATGAGCTGCTGTTTTTTCTGATTGGAGCCGTCGGTTTTGGCCTGCTTCTGCGAGGCTTTTTTCTGCGTCGATTTCGGGGATTTGTCGCCCATGGTGGAGTTTCTTTCGGTGGTTTGGCTCGCTTGCGGACTGTTGTTTGCCCCGCAAGCGTGCCTGTTCATCCGCGACTGCAGCGACATTGTAAACAAGCGTCGTCGATTGCCGTCCGAAGAAATCCGGCGCGCACTCAGCCCTTCTTCTTTTCGCGCTTCGCGAGTTTCTTTTCTTTGGCCGTTTTGAGCGGCTGCTTCTTGGTTTCTTTTTTCGAGTTTTGGGTTTTGGCCATGCGCGAGAGTCCGCGTCGCCGATGAAAGACGCAAGGTTTAGCTGGGTTACGGATGGGTGAAGTAAAGTGGATTGCGGTTTTGCGCGCGCCATTCCATGATCCGCCCATGAAACACCCCTTGGTTTTGGGCTTTGCGGTTGCGAGTATCGGCCTGTTTTCGGGATGCGCCACGGTGACTGAAACAGGCCGCACGCAACTCATGCTGGTTTCCCCCGCGCAAGAGACGCAGATGGGGCTTTCCGCTTTCGCGCAAATAAAGAAAGAGGAAAAGATTTCCACGGATCCGGCGCTCAACGCCCGCATCCAGCGCATCGGTAAACGCATCGCGGCGTCGGTCGGACGTGACGTGCCCAACGCCCAGTGGGAGTTCGTCGTTTTTGATTCTCCGACCGTGAACGCGTTTGCACTGCCGGGTGGAAAGGTTGGGGTTTATACCGGCCTCATCAAGCTGGCCGCAAGCGACGACGAGATCGCGATTGTGATGGGACATGAAATCGCCCACGTCACCTCAAGACACGGGGCCGAGCGCACATCGCAAAACTATGCCATTGCCGGAACCGGCCTCGCGCTCGCCGTGGGTTTGGAAATGAAAGACGTGGATCCCGCCAAGCGTAACATGGCGCTGGCGGCCTACGGATTGGGTTCGCAGGTGGGCTATGCGTTGCCGTTTTCACGGCTGCATGAAAGCGAGGCCGATGCGGTGGGACTGCGTTTCGCGGCCGGCGCGGGCTACGATCCGCGCGCGGGCGCCTCGTTTTGGCGCAAGATGTCGAAACAGGGCGGTGCCAAGCCTCCGGAGTTTCTCTCAACGCATCCGGCCGACTCCACACGCATCGCGAACCTAGAGAAACTCGCGCCGCAATACCTGCCGCTCTATGAGCAGGCCAAGGCGCGTTATAAGTAAACGTCCGGGGCACCTTTTTTCCCGGTCGTTTCCGCTAGCGCACCCGCGGGGAATCCTTCACGGTGGCGGGCATGTTTGACCCTGTTGAAAAGCTCAAGGAATTCATCCGCCATCCCAGTGTTTCCGCCGATCCCGCGTTCAAGACGGGCATGGCCGGTGCGCTCGAATTTACGACGGGGCTTCTGACCTCGATCGGTTTCAAGGTCGAGGTCGTGAAAACGGATCTGCATCCGATCATCCTGGCTTCGCGCGGGGACAATCCCGAATGGCCGCATGTGATCATCTACGGTCACTACGACGTGCAGCCGGCCGATCCTCTCAACCTGTGGCAATCGCCGGCGTTCGAGCCGGAGATCCGTGGAAACCGGATATATGGCCGCGGTGCCGCCGATAACAAAGGGCCGCTCATGGTGCACATCGCCGCCGTGGGCCGCCTGCTGGAACGCCGGCCCGATCTGCCGTTGCGCATCACCTTCATGATCGAGGGCGAGGAGGAGATGGGCAGCCCGAGTTTTCCCAAGTTTCTTGAAGCTTACAGTGATCGCCTCAAGCAGGCGGACCTGGTTTATCTCTCCGATACGCTACTGCCCCGCGAAGACCAGGTGGTGATCACCTGCGGGCTGCGCGGGCTGGTGTTGTGCGACGTGGTCGTGACCGGACCCAAGGGCGACCTGCATTCGGGTCTGCACGGCGGCGTATTAAGAAATCCGATACAAGCGGTGGCCGAGCTTTGCGCGTCGCTGCACAACGCCGACGGTTCGGTGAACATCCCAGGGTTTTACGACGACGTGATGCCTGTGGAGCCGTGGGAGAAGGAACAGATCGCAAAGCTCGGCTCCGATGAGGAGGAATATCGGAAGTTTCTGGGCATACCGGCTTTTTACACGGCGAAAGGAT
Organism: Opitutus sp. GAS368; assembly: GCA_945868215.1. Classification (GTDB taxonomy): domain Bacteria; phylum Verrucomicrobiota; class Verrucomicrobiia; order Opitutales; family Opitutaceae; genus Rariglobus. Next base: position 18,127 of record CAMBLN010000003.1, on the reverse strand, counting down.
CCACGCCGTTCGAGGCGATCCGCGTGCTGCCCACGCTTGAGTTCAACGGCATCGGGGGCGGCTACCAAGGGGAGGGCACCAAGACGGTGATCCCGAGCAAGGCGTTTGTGAAGATCAGCTGCAGGCTGGTCGCCAACCAAACGCCGGCGAAGATCCGCGACCTGCTTTACAAGACGATCGCCGAGCGCATGCCGAAAGACGTGACCTTTGAGATCATCGACCAGCACCAAGGCGTGCCCTACGTGGTGGTGCCGCCGGACCGGTCGAACACACCGAAGGACCAGTCGCCGGTGCTGGCGGACGCCTTCCGCGCGGCGGACCAAGCCATCGCGGAGGTGTTCGGCAAGGCGCCGCTTTATTTGCGTGAAGGCGGCAGCGTGCCGATCATCGCCGACATCAAACGCGTGACCGGCTTGGATTCGGTAATGATGGGGCTTTTTCTCCCCGAGGATAATCTGCACGCGCCGAACGAGAGCTTTAATCTGGATGTAATGAAAAAAGGGATACAAACGTCGGAAAAAATCCTGGAGTCGCTCGCCGCGCGGTCGCGGTGAGCGCGGGATGACGGGAGGGAGGCGGCGTCCCGTGCAGACCGGCGTTTGATTCAGGCACAAAAAAGCCCCGGATTGCTCCGGGGCTTTGATTGATAAACCGGTGGGTCGATTACGGCTTGAGGACAACCAGATCGACGCGGCGGTCGTTGGCGGCGGTGGCCTCGTCGCTGTTCTCGACGGCATCGAGATCGCCCTTGGAGAGAACCTCGAGCTTGTCGGCGGGAACGCCGATGGTGGTCAGGTATTGTTTGGCGGAGTTGGCGCGGCGGTCACCGAGGCCGAGATTGTATTCGGCGGTGCCTTTCCAGTCGCAGTGGCCCTCGAGCAGAAGGCGGGCGGCGGGATTGGAGTCGAGATAAGCTTTGGCGGCGTCGAGCTTGGAACGCTCGGAGGCTTTGATGCCGGACTGGTCGAAGTCGAAGTAAACGGTCTGGGCCTGGAGCGCGATGCGGTCCTGGCCGTCGATGGCGTTGGGGTCGCGGGTTTCGAGGCCGGGAATACTGCCCTGGCCGAAGCCTCCGATGGTGTTGCCCGAAAGGGCGTTGTCAGGGCCGATTAACGTGGCATCAGGCGAAGGCCGTTTGGGTTTTTTGGAGCAACCGGCGAGTGCGACGGCAGCGGCGATGAGGACGATGCAGAGTTTCTTGGAGGAGAGGTTCATGTGAGAACAATAAAAAATGCGAGGGTGCTGCGTTGACCTTATCGACCAATCATTTTCCTTCGCAAGTTATTTAATGCCGTCTTTGCAAACCGTGTCTTCACCAACCCCCACCGCATGGTTTATTTTCGACAACGGGTCGCTCCGTCCGGAGTCCACGCTCAGCTTGCGACGGGTGGCGACGGCGTTGGCCGCAAAGAGCGGACTACCGGTGCAGGCGGTGTCGTTGCTCCATTCGAGCAACGTTCCGCCGGAAGCGCTGGGCGGCGAGGCGGCGCGGTTGCTCGAACCGGCACTGGCGGCTCATTTCGAGACATTTCCCGAAGGCGAGGCGGTGCTGGTGCCTTTGTTTTTCGGACCGAGCGCGGCGCTGACCGAGTATGTGCCGGCGAGACTGAAAAGCCTGCGAACACGCTTCCCTCGGGCCCGGGTAAAGATGGCGCCCTGGCTGGTTTATCCGACGGAGGGCGACCGGCGGGTGGCTAAGATTCTGGCAGATCAAGTGCGAATGACGGCACGGGCCAACTTATGGGCTAAACCGAAGGTGGTGTTGGTGGATCACGGTTCGCCGCAGCCGGCGGTGGCGGCGGTGCGGAATCACCTAGGCGGATTGGTGGGGGCCGAGCTTGGCGAGGAAATCGAAGCGCTCGCCGTAGCCTCGATGGAGAGGCGGGAAGGGGCGGCGTATGATTTTAACGAGCCATTGCTCGCCAGTGTCTTGCGCACCGGGCCATTTAACGCCGGTCAGGTGGTGGTCGCCTTGCAATTTCTGTCGCCCGGACGTCATGCAGGGCCGGGAGGCGACATCGCAGAAATCTGCGCGGCGGCCGAAGCAGAGTCGGCCGGATTGGAGACCCGGATGACCGAACCCATCGCGGTGGACGGGCGATTGGTGGACCTGCTGGAGGAACGACTCCGGCAGGCGGTGAAAGTCTAGGTCTGCGCGCCGAACGGCTTAGACGGGCTTCTCTTGGGCTCGATCAGGCCGACCTCGAGGGCGTAGCGGGTCAGACTCGCGACGTCGTGAAGGTTGAGCTTGCGCATCAAGTTGGTGCGATGGTTGTCCACCGTCTTGACGCTGATATCGAGCTTGGAGGCGATTTCCTTGGTGCTGTTGCTTTCGGCGACCAGCTGGAGGATTTCGCGTTCGCGGTCGGTAAGGAAATCGGCGGTCGTGCTGGAGGCGGGGTTGGCGACGACGTTGCGCAGCAGCGAGGCGACGGCAGGGCCGAAGTAAGTGCCGCCATTGGCGACGATTTCGAGACCCTTTTTAAATTCAAAAAGACCGGCGGTTTTTTCGACGAACCCGTGGGCGCCGGCTTCGAGCATCTCGCGGACCAGCACGGGGTTCTCGTGGCCTGAGAATACCAGGACGCGCACGTTTTTAAGCTGTTTGGAGAGGCGGCGGAGAAGATCGACGCCGTTGAGGCCGGGCAGTTTGGCGTCGAGGACCAGCAAGTCGGGTTTTACGTCGAGGCAAAGGGTGCGGGCGCTTTGACCGTCGCCGCTCTCGCCGACCAGTTTATAGTTGGGATCCAGCCGGAGGATTTCCACAAGCATTTCCCGGATGGCGGTCTGGTCTTCAATGATTACGAGTCTTTTCATGCGATACAGGAAACGGAGATGGAGGGTTAGGCTAGGTGGGCCCCGGCATCGACACAGAACAAGCATCACTACAGTCTGACGCGACAACTTTTTGTAAAAAATCCACTCAACACTTCAGGAAGAAGGCTGAAAACTAATTCAGAATGGTAAGATCAAGAGTGTGCACACAGGGTTTTTGGGTCGCGCTTTTAGCGGGGCTGGCCGGGTGCGCGGAGGTTGCGACGCCCGCGCCAAAACCGGTGCCGGCGACCGATGTGGGGCGGGTGCAGGCGTGGAACGACGCCGAAAAAATAGCGTCACGTGATCGTGATCGCGTGACGGTGATCGGCAGCGGCGACTCGATGAGGCCGGTATACGGGGAGAACACGGTGCTCGTTTTGACCAAGATTGATTACACCTATCTCAAAACGGGCATGCAGGTGGCCTATCTGAATGAAGCCGGAAGACGGGTTGTGCATGTGTTGCTGACCCCGGATGCGCGCGGCTGGCGGGTGCAAGGGCTGAATAACGCGGAAATGGATCGGGAGCGGGTTACGCGCTACAACCTGATCGGGGTTGTCTATGCGTCGTTCGCCACGGATGAAGCGCTGAAATAAAATAAACGTCTGTTAAAACGGTGCCGGTGGTCTGCTCTCATCTCCGCTGCGCTCCGTCGAACCCTGCGGGTCCTCATCCTGAATCATCTGGTTTGGCACTTCGTGCCTGGATGGTGGGTCGACCGGGATTGGTGGCCTGAAGGCCATCGCTTCGCGACCGCACCTGCGGTGCGTCCCCTCTCCGCTACGCTCCGTCGAACCCTGCGGGTCCTCATCCCGAATCATCTGGTTTGGCACTTCGTGCTTGGATGGTGGGTCGACCGGGATTCGAACCCGGAACCAACAACTTAAAAGGATGCTGCTCTACCATTGAGCTATCGACCCCCGAACCAGAAGAGGGTTTGAATTGGTTTCCGCCGGAAGGTTTGGCAAGCGTTTTTTCCTCTGAAAATCCTTTGCCGTTTGACACTTTCCTTCACGCGGCAACGTCTGTTGCCGCTTGCAGCCTGCATGAGCGCACCATCGGCCCACACGCCCCGCCAACCATTTTAAAAATTGGGAACAATCCAGAAATACGCGCATCACACTTCCGAAGAACGTATGTCCACCAAAGCTCAGGAAGTTGTTTTGGATCGCTTGCTGGTTGATCGCTTCAAAGGCGGTGATGAAGCCGCCTTCAATGAAATGGTCAGCCGTTACTGGGACCGTATCTACGGTATGGTTCATCAATTGCTGCGCAATCAGCAGGACGCGGAGGAAGTCACGCAGGACGCGTTTATCCGCGCACATCGCGGCCTCGCGAATTTTCGCGGAGACTCCGCTTTCTCGACGTGGCTTTACCAGATCGCCACCAATCTCGCCCGCAACCGCTACTGGTATTGGTGGCGCCGCAAACGCGACAAGACGGTCTCCTTTGACCAGCCCGTCAGTGCCGACAACGACACGCCCCTTTCAGAAGTATTCGAGGCCGAAATGGACACGCCTGGCGACATCACTGTCACCCAGGAACTCGTGGATCACATCGCCCTCGGCATGGAAAAAATCAGCGCCAAACACCGGGAAATTTTGATTTTGAGAAACGTAAAAAACATGGCCTACGAAGACATCGCCGACGTGCTCGGAATCTCCGTGGGCACCGTCAAGAGCCGCATCGCCCGCGCCCGCGAAAGCCTGCGCGCAACCATCGGGGAGGATTTCAAGTGAACGACCGTCGCTTTCAGGAACTGCTCAATCTGTATCTCGATCACGAGATCGCGCCCGCCGAAGCCGCCGAGTTGGAGACCGAGGTGCTGGGCAACCCTGCGCGCCGTCGCACTTACGACCAGTATTGCCGTCTGCAACGCGGGTGCCGCCTGCTTGGCGGGCACGCCGGAGCCCACGCGCCCGATTCGCAGGGCTTTGCCCGTTCGTTGCGGGATGTGGAGCGGAAGTTGTCGGCCCCGCGCCGCGAGGTGCCGGTCTGGCGCACGGCCTATGCCGGTGCGTTTGCGACCGCGGCGATGGCTGCCTGTGTCGCGGTCGTGTTTGTGGTCAGCCGCCAGCCTCAACCTGCGGCCGGCAGCGCGGCTGTGCTGGCTGGAGGCGCACAACCGGTGCCCGTGCGCATGGAAAACGTTGTGCCGGTGATCGCGGTTGCCACCACGGCGGTCCAGCCCGTCGCCGATGCGCGTTTCGAGTTTCAGCCCATGCTGGCTTCGTCCGGTCTTGGCGTGGTGCGCAACGCCCGCGAGGCGGAGATCGCCGCCACCGATCGTGAGGCACTCGAGTGGATGCAACGCGTCGAGCTGATGCCGGCGAATCGTGTGGTGGTGGATGAACAGGCATTCGACTCTCGCACGTTGCATCCCGACAACCGCGTGTTTCGCAGCCGTCACGCGCTGCAAGGCAACGCCGAGTTCACGGCGTTTCAGTTCCAGCGTTGAGCCTTCAACCCGCTGAGCAATCCAAGCCCTCCGGTTATGAACCGAGGGCTTTTTTTATGAGCTGCTCGGTCGTGGCTTTCGGACCCAGGGCGAGCGTGGCGCGGCGGATGGCTTCATCGGCGTCGGCGGTCTTATAGCCGAGGGCGCCCAAGGCCATCACGGCGTCGCGCATGCGGGTGTCGGCCGGAACCGCGGCAGAATCCGTGTCGCTGGCCGACAACACGGTTTCAGCCGAGCCGGTGATGCCGACCTTGGCGCGCAATTCAATGACGAGGCGCTCGGCGGTTTTTTTGCCGATGCCGGGGCATTTGGACAACGTGGCGATGTCGCCGCTGCTGATTGCGCTTTGGAGCGAAGGCAGGGAGAGCTTGCTCATGATGGTGAGCGCGCTCTTGGGGCCGACGCCGCTGACATGCTCGATCATCAGCCGGAAAAAATCGCGCTCGGCCGGGGTGGCGAAGCCGTAGAGCGTCTGGGCATCCTCGCGATAGATCACGTGGGTGTGGAGCTTCACGGTCGAGCCGGTGGCGGGAAGTTTTTCCGCGGTGGTGACGGGGATGTTCACCTCGTAGCCGAGGCCGTTGAGCTCGATGATCGCGTGCAGCGGAGTCGCGGCGGTGAGCAGGCCCTGGATGGAGGTGATCATGTCACTTCAACCCGAGCACGTCCTGCATGTCGTAAACACCGGCAGGCTTGTCCGCGAGCCACTGCGCGGCACGCACGGCACCGCGGGCAAAGATACCGCGGTCGGACGCCTTGTGGGTGAGCTCGATGCGTTCGCCGAGGGCGGCGAACATGACCGTGTGGTCGCCGACGACATCGCCGCCGCGCAACGCGTGAATGCCGACTTCAGTAGAGGTGCGTTCGCCGGTGATGCCCTCGCGGCCGTGGCGCAGGGCGTCGGCGGTGAGCTTGCGCTCATCAAGGATGATTTCGAGCAGACGGGCGGCGGTGCCGCTGGGGGCGTCTTTTTTAAAGCGGTGGTGCATCTCGACGACCTCGGCGTCGTAATCGGAGCCGAGGACGGCGGAGGCGCGGCGGGTGAGGGCGAAGAGCAGGTTCACGCCGACGGAATAGTTGCCCGACCACACGCAAGGAATCGCGGCGGCCTCGGCGAGGAGGTGTTTTTTTTCTTCGGCGGGATGGCCGGTGGTGCCGATGACGAGCGATTTTTTATGCTGTGCGCACAGGCGGATGACGTTGGCGGTGGCCGCGTGGAAACTGAAGTCGATGACGACGTCGGCCTGTGCGATGCCCGCGGCGAGATCGTCGCCCTGATCGAGGGCGGCGACGACACTGGCGCCGGATTCCATGGCGGCGGCGATGTTGGCCTGGCCCATGCGGCCCTTGGCTCCGATGATGGCGATGCGAAGGGACATGCGGTTATTTGCCAAAGGACTTGAGGACGGCGAGGAGCGTTTGCTCGCTGGCCTTGGTGAGCTCGGACAGCGGTTCGCGCACGAGCGGCGAGCGGATGATTCCGGCGCGCACGAGGGCGTATTTCACGGGGACGGGATTCGGCTCGATGAAGAGGGTCTTGAAGACCGGATAGAGCTTACGATGGAGCTTGGTGGCCTTGGGGAGGTCGCCGGCGAGGGCGGCGTTGACGAGTTGCACGACCTCCTTGGGCAGGAGATTGGAGGCGACGCTGATGACGCCCTCGGCACCGACGGCGGTGAAGGGCAGGGTGAGGCTGTCGTCACCGCTGAGCACGGTGATGTCCTTGCCCAGCGCGTGCTTGAGCTGATCCACGCGATCAACGGAACCGCCGGCCTCTTTAATGTAGCGAACATGTGGATACTTGGCGCGGAGGCGCTCGACGACCGACACGCTGATTTCAATGCCGCAGCGGCCGGGGATGGAGTAGAGGATAACCGGCTTGTCGGTGGCCTCGGCGACGGCGGCGAAGTAGCGATACACTCCCTCCTGGGAAGGCTTGTTGTAATAAGGGGCGACGACCAGGACGGCGTCGGAACCGGCCTCGGTGGCGAGGGTGGTGAGCTCGACGGCTTCTTTGGTGGAGTTGGAGCCGGTGCCGGCGATGACGGGCACGCGGCCGCGGGAGGCCTCGACCACGGCGCGAACCACGTCGAGGTGTTCCTCGTGGGAAAGGGTGGGTGATTCGCCGGTGGTGCCGACGGGGACCAAGCCGTTGATGCCGGACTTTATCTGGAACTCCACGAGCTTGCGCAGATCGTCGTAGGCGACGGATTGATCCGGATTAAACGGGGTTACGAGGGCGGTGATCGTGCCGGTAAGCGGGCGGAGTTTCATGGAGGGATTTCTGAAGATACCTTGCACAGCACAGCACCCCACTTTACCAAATCCGCAACGTTTTTCATCCGCTCCAACTCCATGTCGCAAACCACAGAAATCTTTAACGACTTGCTCAAACTGGCCGTCGAAAGCGGGGCGAGCGACATCGTGATCAAGTCAAACAAGCCCGGCTATGTGCGCATGTCGGGGCGCCTCAAGCCGGTGGACATGGATCCGATCTCGGCGGCGGAAGTGCGCGAGTTTGTCGATACGCATGTGCCGCGGGTGTTCAAACCCCGCTGGGAAGAAGAGGGCCAGGTGGACTTCGCCTACACGGCCGAGGGCATCGGGCGGTTTCGCGTGAACGGCTTTCACCAGCGCGGCACGGCGAGCATCGTGTTCCGACACATCAAGAGCCGGGTGCCGACGTTTGCGAATCTCGGGCTGAATCCCGAGCCGTTGCTGCACATCGCCAAGGCCAAGGATGGAATCGTGCTGGTGTGCGGTGCGACCGGTTCGGGCAAGAGCTCCACGATGGCGGCCATGCTGGGCTGGATCAACGAGAACGCCGACAAGCACATCGTCACGTTGGAAGACCCCATCGAGTTCACGTTTCAGGACGACAAATCGGTGTTCCAGCAGCGCGAGATCGGCCTCGACGTGCCGACCTTCGAACTCGCGATCAAGTCGGTGCTGCGCCAGAATCCCGACATCATTCTGATCGGTGAAATGCGCGACAAGGAGACCTTCGAGACGGCCATTTCGGCGGCCGAGACGGGGCACCTGGTGTTTTCCACGATGCATGCCGGCACGGTGGCGCAGGCGTTGACGCGTTTGTTTGAATTTTTCCCGCCCGAGCAACAAGTGCAGGCCCGACGCCAGGTTGCCGGTTCGCTGCGCGGCTTCATCTGCCAGAAACTTATTCCGACGATGGAGGGTGGCGGTCGCGTGCCGGCCAACGAAATTCTCAATGCGGACACCGTTGTGAAAACGCTGATCCTGGAAGGCCAGTTCGAGAAAATCCAAGGCATCCTCGAGAACGGCGCGGATTCGACGAGTTATTCGTTTAACCGGGATCTTTTCCGTCTGGTGAAGGCGGGCACGGTGAGCAAGGCCGAGGCGTTGCGGTTCTCGCCGAATCCGCAGGCGTTGGAGATGAATCTCAAAGGTATCTTCTTCAAAAGCTGACGATTCCGGATCGGGCCCGTTTTTTTCGGGCTTGGTTTCAGGATGGAGGGGCTTTAGCCGTGGTCGTTTCCAATCATGGCAACCGCACTTATTTTTTCCGGACAAGGCGCCCAGAAGGTCGGCATGGGCAAGTCGCTCTACGAAAACTCCGCGACCGCGCGCGCCCTCTACGACGAGGCCAACCGCGTGCTTGGCTGGGACCTGGCGAAAATCTGTTTCGAAGGCCCCGAGACCGAGCTCACGCAGACCAAAGTCTGCCAACCCGCGCTCTTCGTCCACGGCCTCGCGGTTCACGCTATTCTGAAAGAGCAGGGGAAGCTCGACGACGTGAAGTTCGCCTTCGGCCTGAGCCTCGGCGAAGTCACGGCACTGACGGCGGCCGGCGTGTTTGATTTTGCAACGGGCCTCAAAATCGTCGCCGAACGCGGCCGTCTCATGCAGGTCGCCTGCGAGCAGTCCACCGGCAGCATGGCCGCCATTCTCGGCGAAGAACGCGCGACCATCTACGATCTTTGCGCCGCTTTTGACATCGAGGCCGCCAATTTCAACGCGCCCGGCCAGATCATCGTTTCAGGCGAGAAGTCCAAGGTAGAAGCGGCGGTCGCCGCCGCGAAGGATCGCGGCATCAAAAAAGTCATCCCGCTCAATGTCGCCGGCGCCTACCACAGCCGCCTGATGGAACCCGCGCGCGCCGCGTTCGCCGCTTACCTGCAAGGTGTTGCGTTCAACGCACCCGCCGCAGGCATCACCGTTTTCACCAACACAACCGGCCAAGCCGTCTCCGATCCCGACGCGATTCGCGAGGCGCTCGTCAAGCAGGTCGTGTCATCGGTCCTATGGGAAGATTGCATGCGCTCGGCCGTCGCCGCGGGTGCGACCACCTTCCTCGAACTCGGACCGGGCGGGGTGCTGGCGGGCCTCGCCAAGCGAACCGACAAGGCGTGGGTGGTGAAGAGCATCGCGGAGTTTTCCGATTTAGCCGCTTGAATGCCGTGAGGGGCGGCCTCACGTTTGCCCCTTAACCCACTTTAACCGCATCCGCAGTCCCGCCCCACGGGACTCCCTCAGCTCGACCGCATGGACGTCTCCCTTACTCGTAATTTCTGCATCATTGCCCACGTTGACCACGGCAAGACGACGCTCTCCGACCGCCTGCTCGAATATACCAACACGGTCACGCAACGCGTGCTCACCGAGCAGCATCTCGACTCCATGGATCTGGAGAAGGAGCGCGGCATCACCATTAAGAGCCATCCGGTCACGATGCATTATCCGGCCAAAGACGGCCTGATCTATAAAATCAACCTCATGGACACGCCCGGCCACGTGGACTTCGCCTACGAAGTTTCGCGCTCGCTGGCCGCCTGTGAAGGCGCCGTCCTCCTGATCGACGCAGCCCAAGGCGTCGAGGCGCAGACGGTGGCCAACGCCCACCTCGCCACCGCCCAGGGTCTGAAAATCATTCCGGTCATCAACAAGATCGACCTGCCCTCGGCCAATCTCGACCTGTGCATCACGCAGCTCGAAGACATTCTCATGATCCCGGGCGAAGAGGCCATTCTCGCCAGCGGCAAATCCGGCATCGGCATCCAGGACATCCTTGAAGCCGTCGTCGCGCGCATCCCGCCGCCGCGCTGGTCGCATCATCCGCACGTGCGTGCGCTGGTGTTCGATTCGCTCTACGATTCCTACCGCGGCGTGATCACCTATGCCCGCGTGTTCTCCGGCTCCGTGAAGGCCGGCGACCAGATGCTTCTGATGAGCAACAATCAGAAGTCCGAAATCAAAGAGGTCGGCGTCTTCACTCCGAAGATGACCAAGATGGACACTCTCGGAGCCGGTGATGTCGGCTACGTCATCTCCAACATCAAAGACACCTCCGACATCAAGATCGGCGACACGCTTACGCTCTCGAAAAATCCCGCCACCGAGATGCTGCCCGGCTACAAAGAAGTCCGCCCGATGGTGTTTTGCGGACTCTATCCGCTCGAATCGCAAGACTACGAAAAACTCAAAGCCGCGCTCGGCCGCCTGCGTCTCAACGACGCCGCGTTCCTGTATTCCTCCGAAAGCTCGGTCGCGCTCGGCTTCGGTTTCCGCTGCGGCTTCCTCGGTCTGCTCCACATGGAAATCATCCAGGAGCGCGTGCGCCGCGAACACGACGTCGAGATCATCTCCACGTATCCGAGCGTCGTCTACAAAGTGAAGACGCACGGCAAGGACGAGATCGAGGTGGACAACCCCGTGAACCTGCCGGACCCCGGCACAATCCTTTCGATCAGCGAGCCGACGATCAAAGCCTCGATCCACATCCCGAACGAATCCATGGGCGACATCCTCGCCCTCATCATGGAAAAGCGCGGCGTGTGCGACCACACCGACACGCTCGACGGCAACCGCGTGATGCTCAGCTGCAACCTGCCACTCAACGAAATCCTCGTGGATTTCAACGACCGCCTGAAGTCCGTCACCCACGGCTACGGCTCGATGGACTACGAACTCGGCGAATACCGCGAGAGCGACCTCGTCAAGATGGACATCATGATCAACGGCGACCCCGTTGATGCGTTCTCCAGCATCGTCCACCGCGACAAAGCCGAAGGCAAAGGCCGCGTGCTCTGCGAAAAACTCGCCGAGATCATTCCGCCGCAGATGTTCAAAGTCGCGATCCAGGCGGCCATCGGCGGCAAGATCATCGCCCGCGACAACGTGAAGGAAATGCGCAAGGACGTGACCGCGAAGTGCTACGGCGGCGACATCTCCCGCAAGCGCAAGCTCCTCGACAAACAGAAAGAGGGCAAAAAGAAGATGAAGATGATCGGCAAGGTGAACATCCCGCCCGACACGTTCATCCAGATTCTGAAGAACTAAAAAATGTAGGAGCCTGCTTGCAGGCGATTCCAACATTACACGACTTCGTTAATATCCCGAATCGCCCGTAAACGGGCTCCTACATTTCCAATCATGTTTTTCGGACTTTTTGATTCGCAGGAAAAGAAAATGCGCGGCCTTGCGGCCAACTGGCTGGAGCTTGCGGAGAAGGTTTACCACTACCGCCGCGACGTGCTGGCGGCGCCGCTCGTGGGCGAATTGCAGTCGCACATCGCCGGGGTGCGCATCGCGCTCAAGGAACGCGACAACGCGGCCAAACTGAAGTTGGCCATCGAAGCGCTCGAAGGCGTGCTGCGCCGCACCGGCGGGTCGCATTACCCGAAGTCGGGACTGGTTGAGAACGTGGAATTTTTCCTCGTCGCGGCCATCGTGATCCTGGGCGCCCGCATGTATTTTGTGCAGCCGTTCAAGATCCCGACCAACTCGATGTGGCCGAGTTACAACGGCATGACGCCCGAAGTTTTCGAGACGAAGGCGGACGAACCCGGCGCGGCAGGCAGAGCGTTGAGACTGGTCGCGATGGGGGCGCGTCCGCGCACGATGGACGCGCCGGTGGACGGAGAAATTCTGGTTCCGATCGCCGGACGCCAGCCGCGCGGGCTGGTGAAGTATCGCGAGGTGGCCGGCCGCTCCTGGGTGGTTTTCCCTGCGCGCAACCGCGAGTATTCGCTGATGGTCGGCGACCGGTTGGTGACGACGCAAGTGCCGCTGGACTTTGATTTCGACTGGGTGATCCGCGAGGCGTTTTTTCCCGGTGCGGATACCTTGGCGGACGCCATCGAGGCGAAGGCGCAGAGCGGGCAGTATGTGGACAAAGACGTGACCACGGCGGCGGGCGTGGAGCGTATCCGCTTTGTCAGGACGGGCAAAACCGTGAGGGCGGGAGGGCGCGTGCTGTCGTTCGACATTCTCACGGGGGACCAGCTTTTCGTGGACCGGGTAAGTTATCATTTTGTGAGACCGCAGGTGGGCGACGGGTTTGTTTTCCGCACGGACAACATCAACAGCCACTACATGCAGGATGCGGCGGGGCGTCAGTTGGAGCAGTATTACATCAAGCGGTTGGTGGGCACGCCGGGGGACAAGCTGGAGATCCGCGAGCCGGTGCTTTATCGCAACGGCAAGCCGATCACGGGCTCAAAGGCGTTCAACCGCAACGCGACGCGGGAAGGGAATTATCCGGGTTATCGTGCGGGCGGGATCCTTGCGGAAGGGGCAACCTTCACGGTTCCTGAAGATTCGTATATCGCGATGGGCGACAATTCGGCGAACAGCCAGGACAGCCGTTACTGGGGCACGGTGCCCGCCAAGGATGTCGTGGGGCGTCCGCTGTTCATCTATTATCCGTTCACGAAACGCTGGGGTCCGGCACCGTAAAGCGGGGCGGGTGGTGAGCCTGTTAGGGAAGAATCGGAGGTTTTGACCACGGATTGCACGGATGGGCACGGATTTTTCCGGAGCGGGTGCGGAACGGACAGGCCGCATTTGCAGGGTTTTCGTTCCTGTGTCGATGGATGGGATCATGCGGCCCCGGGAAACGTGGCGGGATGGCGACCGGAAGCCGTGGTCAGCCGAGTGATTCGAACCACACGCGTGCCTTGGTGAACAGGCGCCACTGAAGTTGGGCGTCGATGGCGAGGTAGTGGTGGAGGATTACGATCAGCCAAAATGTGAATTGGTAGGAAGGCTTGGAGCTTTTGTGCCGGAGACGACGCTGCGCGAGAAACGCGCCGGGCCAACCGCCCAGCAATTCCCAGAGGTGGAGCATTTTTTCGGAGATGCGCCATTCGCCCCGTTGGGCGCAGCGTTTGTCCCAAGCGTAGAGGCCGTAGGTGACGGCCGACGCCAGCACGACCCAGCCGGACAGCGCCCAAGCGAGATCCGTCCAAAAAAGACGGGCAATGGCGATGCCGGGCGTAATCAAGAGGACGGCAAGCACAATAAAGTGGGCCGGGCGCAGGGGAACTCCGCTGAACGGCAGATTGATGCGCTGGGCGCAAGTCCGCCCCTGGCGGTCCGTGCCGAGGGAGTAGGTGACCTTGTCCCCGGGCTTTGGGTTGTGTGGTCGCTCGGTGAAGTCGCGGATATGGGCGAAGACGCGGTGCTTCCCGTCATCGATGAAACCGTAGCCTTTGGCCTCGTTCCATTCGGTGATTATGCCTTTGCAGGTCGCGTTGCCGGAGGGTTCGGCTCCAAGTGGTTTTACGTTTAACGGGGACATCGAGGCGCGGTGGATCATCAACTGTGGCGCCTAATTGGCGATGTCGGCCTTCCCGCGCCGACCCTGCCCTCGATGCGCCCGGCGGTGATGCGGTGCTCGCGGAGAATCCTGCTGCCCTCGACGACGCCCCAGCCGGCCGCTTTCAAGGCGGGGTCGATATGCTCGGCGCGTGTCTCGGCTTCGTTCATGTTGTTTAAGAGGAGAGCAGCTTGAACAGTGATTCGTTGATGTAGAAGTTGGTGCGGCCGAGCTTCACCTTTTTCACGAAGCCAGCCTTCGTGAGTTGATCGAGGTAGCGGACGGCGGTCGGGCGCGAGACGCCGAGATCGCGTTCGATGAAATCGATCTTCGTGTAGGGATGGCGGAAGAGATTATTCAGCAGATCCTGACTATACACCCGCGGCAGCTCCGTGCGCAGACGATGCTTGGTGGACTGCATGAGATCGCGGATGCCGTGGACTTGGGCGATCGTCTGCCGCGCGGTCTCTTCCACCGCCTTGAGTATGTAGAGCACCCAGGCCGACCATGCGCCGGTGTCTCTTACCGTCTGGAGATGGTGATAGTAGTTGGCCTTGTTGCGCACGATGTAGCGGCTGAGATAGAGGACCGGCAGGTCGAGCAAGCCGTGGAGCACGAGGTGGAGCAGGTTCAAGATGCGTCCCGTGCGGCCATTGCCGTCGTAGAACGGGTGAATGCTCTCGAACTGGTGATGGAGCACTGCCATGCGCACAAGCGGGTCGAGCCCGGCGGTCTCATCATCCGCGTGAAAATGCTCCAAAAAATTGCCCATCAACCGGACGATTTCATCGCCCTCTTGCGGCGGCGTGTAAACTACCGCGCCGCTGTCCTGACTGCGCAACACGGTGCCAGGGAGCGTGCGCAGGCCGACGCGGCTTTCCAGCAGGGTGGCTTGAATGGCGAGCACGTCGTCGAGCCGCAGGAAACGTTGTTCGCGCACGCGGGCGAAACCGAGCTTCAGTGCGGTGGCATAGCTGTGGACCTCTTTGGCGGCGAGGGAGGAAAACTGGGCGGTGGTGGCGTCGCCCTGGAAAAGCTCATCCTCCGTCGTGACGATGTTTTCGATTTCGGAGGAGTCCTTGGCCTCTTGCAGCGCAAGGGTATCGATAAGGATGCTCTCGTTGGGAATGGTGCCTACCACACCTTTAAGCTCGGCGAGTTGCCGGTGAGACCGGGCGAGCTGGCGAAGGACGTCCGGAGTCTCCAATACCACGGAAGGCGGTAGCGGGAGAGAAGTGAGCGGAGTGGCCATATGATAAGGAAATGGGCTTTTTCTTATCACGTTAGCAAAACGTGTAAAGAAAATGGCCATTTTCTTATCATGTCGCGGCGGATGTGCTTAATTTACGGCAATTTTGCGACACATTAAGCAGCGCTTGCCGTTGAGGGGTTATTCGTCGATCTCGATCAGGGGCATGTCCCAGGCGAAGTCGCGGGGGATGTTGACGGGGGTGGACCAAGTTTTGAAGACCGGGTCCAAGGGCGCGCGGGCCGGCTCGCTCCAGCCCTGGCGGCCCAAGGCGCGGACGAACGGCGCGGGGTTGCCCGTCTCCAGGCGAAACAAATACCAGCCGATGATGCGGTCGTCGCGCGAAGCGGGAATAAGGCAGACGGGGTGGTGCTCCAGCGCCGACGTCAGCACCGGGAAACCGCGCGAGAGCGCCCAGCGCTCCATCTCGAATTTGTCGTCACGCCGGTCCTGGCGGCCATGCAGGCGAAGCGCGGATTTGACGCCGGCCTGCTTGAGCAACGCCATGGCATCGGTGAGGTCCACGGGCGGACGGTGAAAGGCCTTGATCACCCGTTGCTCCAGCGCGACGGCATCGCCCGTGGCCGGAGCCTGCATGTGGAAGCGCACGACTTCGCGGGCCTTGAGGCTGAAATCGCGGTAGGTGTATTCCTCGCGTTTGCCCCAGGGATTGTGGATGCGAAGCTCACCCTTGCCGCGGTCGTCGTAGCCGACGATGACGCAGCCGTGGCCCGAGCTGCCGTAAACGCCGGCCTTGAACGAAACGTAGAGGGGGCCGTCGTTCTAGAGCGAAGAGCGGATGAAGGGCAGGACCTCACGTTGGAAGCGGGCGAAATCGGTGTCGGTGTCGAAGTCGTTCCACACGCGGGTCTCGGCAAGGAAACCGAGCGACTCCATCGCGTTGGCCATGTCGCTGGCCCAGGTTCCCTTGTGCCGGCGGGAGGCGGTCGAGGAAAGGTAGGCGAGTTCTTTTTGGGTGGTGCGAAACCCGTGATAGCGGGCGATCATCGCGGCGGAAGTCGGCACGCAATAGCTGCCGGCCTGGGTGATCAGCGGGACGTTTTTCAGCGAGAACGCGGAGTCTGAAACCGGGATGCGCGGGACGCGGGCGGAGGTTGGAGTTTCGAGCGGGCGGAGAATTTTCTCTCCCTTGTGCAGGCGTTGTTGGGATTCGGCGGACAGGGAGTCCAACTCGACGGCGAACCACTGCTTTTTCTTTTTGTTGTAGAAGGAGGCCAAGGCCGAGCGGTGGTAGAAATAACCGTAGTCGCCGGGGACGGGTTCGCCGTCGTTGTAGGTGAGGGGATTTTTGCGAAGATCGTCGGAGTCCATGAGGGACAGCGACGGATTGCGCGCGTAATCCAGGTAGCGTTGATCGTCCAGGACGAGGGACGACTTGGGGAGCGAGACGGGCGGACGGTTGGTGTCGGCCGGAATCAGGAGGAGCGGGGCGTTGGGGTTTTTGTGGTCCGGGATGTAGGCGAGACGGGCGGTTATTTTCGTGCCGGTCACGCTTGTCCATACGCGATCATCCAAGGCCTCGATGGGTTGCGCGCGAAGGGAGGCGAAGGGCGCGAGCAACGAAAGGACGGCGCAAGCTGCGGACGGGGCGAGTCGGAGACGCATAAGCCCGGATACGCAGTCAATGCAGGCCGAGGTTCAACTTTATCCGCTGTCAGACGGCCAGATACAAAGCGGATCAAAATGACCGGCGGAGGGAAAATGGTCGGGACGGAGAGATTCGAACTCTCGACCTCTACAACCCGAATGTAGCGCTCTACCAGGCTAAGCTACGTCCCGACGACTCATTTTCTCCCGCTGTTTCCAGCGGAAGGCGAAGCGAAGCGGGGGCGTTTGGGCGGGGCAAACAAAATCTTGGGGAAGTAGCGGGTAGCGGGTATTGAGTAGTGGGTAGTGACGGAAGGGTCCGCACGCGAGGTGCGACCCTACGGGGCGGACGTGCAGGAAGCGCGCGGATGTAGGGGCTTGCGGGAGGGGGTGAAGTGGGGATGCTCGCGGGAGTTTTTATTCATCCCATGCCGTTGTCATTTTCTCAGCCTCGCGCCGATGTGTTTGTGCCCGCCGGGGGCGATGCCGCCGACGCGCTGGCGCGGGTGACGCATTTGTGCGTGGCGGCGCATCAGGACGACATCGAGATCCTCGCGTATGATGGGATTTGCGATTGTCTGGATCAGCCGGACAAACGGGCGTTCGGCGGGGTGGTCGTGACGAACGGGGCGGGTTCGCCGAGGTCGGGTCCGTATGCGGCGTTCACGGATGACCAGATGCAGGCGATACGGCGGGATGAGCAACGCGAGGCGGCGCGGATCGGCGGGTATGCGGTGCAAGTGCAGTTGGCGCATGCGAGCGCGGACGTGAAGAAGCCGGGGCATGCGGGCGTGGCGGCGGACCTGGCGGCGATTTTCGGCGGGTGTTCGCCGGAGGTGGTGTATCTGCACCAGCCGGCGGACAAACATGACACGCACGTGGCGGTGTTTTTGCGGTGTCTGGAGGCGATGCGGGCGCTGCCGGCGGAGAAGCGGCCGAAGCGGGTGATCGGTTGCGAAGTGTGGCGGGATCTGGACTGGCTGGTGGACACGGACAAAGTCGCGCTCGACAGCGGGAGGCGGCCGGAGCTGGCGGGGGCGTTGTTGCGCGTGTTTGATTCGCAGGTGACGGGAGGGAAGCGCTACGATCTCGCGGCGCTCGGGCGGAGGCTGGCGCACGCGACGTTTCACACGTCGCACGCGACGGATAAAATTTCGGGGATCACCTGGGGCATGGACCTGACGCCGCTGGTCGCGGACGAGACGCGGGACGTGGCGGAGTTTACGCTGGCGCACATCGAACGGCTGCGCGCGGATGTGGCGGAGAGGATTGCTCGGTTTCGGTGAGCGGCGGTTGGGTTGTCACGAGGCACAAAAAAGCCGGCGCTTTTTGAGAGCGCCGGCCGGGTGGGATGGGTGGGTAGGGTGGCCTTAGGGTGAGTCCTAGAACTTCTACTGGTAGGAGGTCGCGAGCCAGAGGT
>CAMBLN010000002.1 GCA_945868215.1 Opitutus sp. GAS368 | reverse complement strand
AAATTATCCCCGTTGCGTGCGTCACTGCGGGTTCAACCGACTTACACCAGCACGGTCTCGCCGCCGAACGTCACCCGGTCCCCGCCCATGACTTTCTTCCGTTTCTGCGTCTCGATGGCGCCGTTGAGCAGCACCTGTCCTTCGCTGATGACCGCCTTCGCGGCGCCGCCGCTCTCCGCCAGTCCGGCGAATTTCAGCAGCTGGCAGAGCTCGATCGGCTCGGCTTTCACATTGACGGTGCGGGGCGTGGTTTCGGATGCGGACATGGTTGGAAAATCAGGATGCGGACGCGGGTTGGGTATCTGAAATCCGGATACCATGCTTGGAGATGACGATCCGGCGCTCCTTGAAGAGTGAACCGATCGCCTGTTTGAACGCCTTTTTGCTCAGGCCGAACGCCGCCCGGATCTCCTCCGGCGTGCTGTTGTCATGAAACGGCAGGCGTCCACCCGCCTTCTTGAGCGCATCGAACACCACCTCGGTGTTCACATCGATGCGCTGGTGCCCGGCACGATCCAGGCTCAGGTCGATTTTCCCGTCTTCGCGCACCGCGCGCACAAAACCGTCAACGCACAACCCGGTTCCCAGTGGAGTCGAAATGTCGTTGTGGTAAAGCAGGCCGAAGTGCGCGTTTTCCACGATGGCGTTGTAGCCGAGCGGCGTCTCGCCCGTGACGAGCAGATTGACCTGCTGGCCCTCGGCATAGGCCGGCGGCTGGGTGCTCAGGTGGCGCTTGACCCGCATGCTCGCCACGATGCGGTCTGTCTTCTCATCGAGATAAACAAACACGACCAGCCAGTCGCCCTGTTGCACGCCTTCCTGCTTGATCTCACGGATCGGCAAAAGCAGGTCCTTGGAAAGTCCCCAATCAAGAAACACGCCGATGCGCGGCGCGACGCTCACAACCCGCAGATAAGCAAACTCGCCGACTTGCGCGTGCGGAATTTCCGAAGTCGTGACCAGCCGGTCCTCCGAGTCGCGGTAAAGAAACACGTCCAGCGTGTCGCCCACCTTCGCCCCCTCGGGAATCAAGGCGCCCGGCAGCAGCAATTCGCCATGCGGACCGCCGTCGAGGTAGAACCCGGGCGGCGCGGACTTGAGGACGGTGAGTTGGTTGCGTTTGCCGATGATGGCCATGTGTGCGGAGCAGACTGTCCACCCCGCCCCGCCGTGCAACTGAGGATTGCAGCGCGGACGATTTCCGTCGTGGCTGGGTGTTTACATGAAATCCGCCCTTCAATTCGTTTTGCTGCTGCTGGTCTGTGCGCTCGCCACCGGCTGTGCCTCGACCGACACCCAGGTTGTCGAAAAAGGCCGCAACCTGAAGGAGGTCCACCGGTTCTTCGTGCTTCGCAATCTTAAGGACAACCACGGCATCGACGGGCGCATCGTGCGGGCCTTGCAGGCGCGCGGCTTTGAAGCCGAAAGCGGTCCCATCACGATGCTGCCTGATTCGGCCCAAGCCGTCATCGTGTATGAAGACCGCTGGTCCTGGGATTTCTCCAATCACATGGTCTACCTGAAAATCGGCGCCCGCGATCCTCAGGCCGTCTTCCCCTACGTGACCGCCTCCTACCTGAAGCAGGTCGCCTTCAGCACCCGCGTCGACGAGGTGATCGGCGGAGTCGTCGATGACCTGCTCAAAGCCGGGCGTTGACCGCCGCCCGCAACCTTGCGCCCCGCTTCGCCACCCCGCTAATCTTCCCGCCCATGTCCTCACTCTGGATCGCCAATGCCGACCCCGCGACCGCCTGGGCCCACCAGACGTGGAGCGGTTTGTCCGCCCGCCCGGACAAGGACCGCACGCTCGTCGTGCTGCCGGTTCACGGCTTCGCCGATCACGGATTCGGCCTGCCGCTCAACACCGAGGAAACCGTCGGCTCCTCCGTCCTGCGCGGCGCAATCACCTCAGCCAACACCCAAGCACACGTGCTGGTGCTGCCGCCTCTGCGTCTTGCCGCCGCACCCTACGCGCACACGCACTTCGGCGTGGATACCGAAACCGCCCTCGACGCGCTCAACGAAATCATCGCCGGCGTGAAAGCCTCGGGCTTCACCCGTATCCTTTTTTTCAACACCAGCCCGTGGAATGGCGAAATCGTCGCCACCGTCGCCCTCGATGCCCGTGTCACTTGCAACCTGCGCACCTACGTGATCAGCACTGCGGGACTCGGACTCGGTTTCCACCCCGCCGACGCCAACCGCCCGCGCACCCAAGCCGTCGCTTCCCATTTGCTCCATCGCACTCCAGCGCCTACTTCCGCGCCCGCCGACGTGCGCGACACGGATTTCCGTCCGGGTTATTTTAATCAACCCGCCGCGCCCGCACCCGACGCCGCACTGAACGGCGCACAGCTCTTCACGGAAGCCACCTCCCGTCTCGCCGACTTGCTCGTCGAGATCGTCGCGCACGACACCGGCCTCACGTTGCCACCGCCTTCCGCGGTAACCGCTCCCGCGGTCGTGGTCACCGCGCAATCCCGCGAATTGTCCGCCCTCACCGCCGATGAACTCGCCGCGCTCCCCGACAAGGCGCGTGCCCTCGTGATCATTCCCACCGGCGCGATCGAGCAACACGGCCATCATCTCCCGCTCGGCACCGACGCCTTGCTCGGACGCATCTGGCTGGATCACACGCTTCCAAAACTATCCCCCGACGCGCGCGTCTTCATCGCCCCGCCGCTTACCTACGGCAAGAGCACCGAGCACTCCGATTTCTGCGGC
The DNA here is from genome assembly GCA_945868215.1 of Opitutus sp. GAS368. Lineage (GTDB taxonomy): Bacteria > Verrucomicrobiota > Verrucomicrobiia > Opitutales > Opitutaceae > Rariglobus. The sequence goes on along the minus strand of CAMBLN010000002.1, from coordinate 50,545 downwards.
ACGATCAGCCTTTCCGCCCGCACGCTGCGCCGCCAGCTGCTCGCGCTCGCCGCCAACTTGAAAGCCCTGGGCTTCCGCCAAATCGCCGTGCTCAACACCCACGGCGGCAACAGCGCCGTCATCGTGCCCGTCCTCCGCGAAATGCAAACCACGCTCGGCCTGCGCGCCGGCATGCTGAGCGGCCACTACCGTGCGTCCCAATCTCCCCAGGAATCCGCGTTCGGATTTCACGCCGGCGAATGGGAAACGTCCCTGCTCCTCGCCGCCACCCCTTCGCTGGTCCACATGGATCGCGCCGTCTGCGAATATCCCGCCCGCATCGATTCGCCCGGCTCGCTCCGCCCCGAGAGCGCCGCCGCCGTGTTCGCCTGGAAAACCTCCGACCTTTCCCAAAGCGGCGTCCTCGGCGACGCCACGCTCGCGACTCCCGAAAAAGGTGCCCGCTGGCTCGACGAAGCCTCCACCGCCCTCGCCCGCAAAATCGAATCTCTGCTCAACTCCGCCCCGCTGTAACCGCGCCACCACGCCCGTCACCGCCACAGCTTGTCCGCCTCGAACGCCTTGGGCTCGTTCAGCAACGGCCACACGTCCTTGATCGTCGCCGCCACCGCCAGCAGTTCGGCCAGTCCCGCCGACTTGAATTTCTCCGCGACCATCCGCTCAAAAAATTTCAACAGGTCGTCGTAAAATCCGTCCTGGTTGAACAACACCAGCGGCTTCCCCGTGAGATTCAGATAACGTTCGCTCATGATCTCCGTCATCTCCTCCAGCGTGCCGATGCCGCCCGGCAACGTCAGAAACGCATCCGCCCGTTCCGCCATGATGCGTTTACGTTCCCGCATCGTGGCAACGACGACGAGTTCCGTCGCCTCCACATAAGCCAGTTCACGCACCTGCATAAAATCCGGAATCACGCCCACCACCGTGCCACCCGCCTCTTTGACACTGCGCGCCACCACGCCCATCAGCCCGATGTTGCCGCCTCCGTAAACCAGCCCCCAACCATGCGCGACCATCTCGCGCCCGAGCCGTTCGCCCGCCTCGTAATACTTCGGGTCGATCTTGGTGCTGGACGAGCAATACACGCAGAGGAGCTTGGCCATAATTTTCCCCCACCGATGACACGGATGGACACCGATTAAAACCCTGATTTGGTTTCTTTCGTGTCCGCGCCCTCCCGTGAATTCCGTGGTTAACCCGTCCTACACCGGCCGTCTCGCCCCCTCGCCCACGGGCTACCTGCATCTGGGTCATGCGCGCACGTTCTGGATCGCCCGACAACGCGCTCTCGCCGCTGGCGGACGCCTCCTGCTGCGCAACGATGACCTCGACGCCTCCCGCGTGCGCCCCGATTTCGTCGAGGCCATGCTCGCCGATCTCCGCTGGCTTGGTCTCGCGTGGGAAGATCCCGTCATCACCCAATCACAACGTCTCCCTGCCTACCGCGCCGCACTCGCCCGCCTGCACGCCGCCGGCTTGATTTTCCCCTGCCACCATTCACGCCGCGAACTCGCCGAGGCCTCCGTCTCCGCCCCGCACGAGGGCGGCGAACACGACGAGCCGCTTTATCCGCCGTCTTTCCGCCCGGCCCCCGACGCCCCGCTGCCTTCGCTCGATGCCGCCGGACTCGCGACCAACTGGCGCTTCCGCGTGCCCGACGGTGAAACCCTCGCCTTCAACGACGCCCGCTGCGGCCTTCAGTCCGCTGTCGCCGGAAAAGATTTCGGCGACTTCCTCGTCTGGCGCAAAGACGGCGTGCCCAGCTATCAACTGGCCTGCGCCGTGGACGATGCCGAACTCGGCATCACCGAGGTCGTGCGCGGTGCCGATCTCATCAAGTCCACCTTCCGCCAGCTCCTCGTGATCCGCGCCCTCGGCCACGTCGTGCCCGCGTATTATCATTGTCCGCTCATGCTCGACGACCGCGGCGAACGCCTCGCCAAACGCCACGATTCCCTCTCCCTCCGCACCCTGCGCGAGCGCGGCACAACTCCGTCCGAAATCCTCCGCCAATTCGCCGACGAGTCCGTTTGCCTCTAGCTCGGATTCCGCCAACCCGCCGGCAACAACGCCGCCGGTCCGTGGTTGCAAAGCTGGTAATAACACCAGAACACCCCCGCTCCGAGTATCAGCAGAAAAATCGTCTCGCCCATTTTTCCGCCGCCCTGCCGGCTTCCTCGCTGCAACGCATTCACCGCCATCCCGATCGCCGGCGCCAGCACGAAGGCCACCAGCGACGCACCGCATAAAACCAAGAGGATCACCGTCAGCGTCCGCAAAAACGGTTCCGCAATCATCTCCGCCTTATAGCCCACCAGGCTGTTCACCAGATTCAGCAGCAGCAAACAGCAGGGCAGCACGTAATAATTCCGGACAACCGCGGTCGTCTTGTTCATGCTCGTATGAATTTCAGATCGCTCTCCCCGCCCTCACAACTCCGTGTATTTGTCCGACCGTCCCTTCGCTTTCTCGACCGGATACTTCGCCGCGTTCGCCGCCATTTTCTTTTCGATCACCGCCGCCACGTCGATGCCCGTCATGTTCGCAAACTCGAGCGCATAGATGACCACGTCGGCGAGTTCTTCCTCGATCTTCGCGCGTTTCGCCGGGTCCGCCACCACCGTGCGCGAGGCCTCGGGCGTCGCCCATAAAAAGTGCTCCATCAATTCCCCCGCCTCGGCGGCGAGCGCCATGCTCAGGTTCTTCGGCGCGTGAAACTGCTCCCAGTCCCGTTCGCGCGCGAACGCCAGCACGCGGGTTTTGATCTCGGCCACAGTCGTCGATGAGTCGGTGAACGCCATGCGCGCAGGCTCGCCGCGCCGTCGTTAAGAGGCAAGCACCGCGCGGTCGCGTCCGCCGTTCTTGGCTTGGTAAAGCGCCCGGTCGGCCGCCGCCATGAACACCACTTCCCCCTCCCCGTAAACCGGCAGCCCCGCCACGCCCGCACTCACCGTGATCGTCTGCGCCACTCCGGCGGCCACCTCCACCGGACGCCCGCGCACCGCCGCCACCAGCCGGTTCGCCACCGCCAGCCCTTCCTCGCCCGTCGTCTCCATGAGCAACACCGCAAACTCTTCTCCGCCGATGCGCGCCACGCGGTCGATCGTCCGCACTTCGCCTTCAAGCATCTTCCCGACCGCCGCGAGCACCGCATCCCCCGCCGGATGCCCGTGCGTGTCGTTGATCGTTTTAAAATGATCCAGATCCAGCACCACCAGCGCGAGCGGATGCCCCAGCCGGCGCGCGCGATCCACTTCCTCCGCCAGCAACCCGTCAAACGCCCTGCGGTTCAGCAACCCCGTCAACGCATCGCGCGTCGCCAGCCGTCGCAGTTCACGCATCGCCTCGCCCAGCTTCAAACTGTAGCGGATCGACCGCTCCAGCATCCGCGGCGTGATCTCGCCTTTCACCAGATAATCCGAGGCCCCCGCCTCCATCGCCGCCTCGTCCACCCGCTCCGAAGAATCCGCCGTCAAAAAAATCACCGGCGTATGGCAGTTCTTCGCCCTCGCCTCGCGCAACAACTCCAACCCGTCGCGCGCACCCAGCTGATAATCCAGCAGACACGCCGCATACGCCCCCGTCAGCAGCCGCTTCAAACCGTCCTCAAACGTCTGCGCCCAATCCACCTCGAAACGCGCCATGCGCGCATTCGCCAGCAGGCGTTCCGTCACGCGGAACTGCAGGCGGTCGTCCTCGATGATGAGGATTTTCTGGGACTGGGGCATAACCCATCAACGCGATACCAACGCCCGCCTCTCAAGCCAAATCCCCGCGCCGCACATCCTCAACGCCGGGTTCCCGCCACCAGGTCCGCCGCCCGCGCCCCCAGCACCGCCGCGATTTTTCCGCGTTCATCCAGATGATCGCGGATCACGTTCACCAGCGCGCTGCCCACCACCACGCCATCGGCATGGGCGGCCACTTCCGTGACGTGCGCCCGCTTCCCGATGCCGAACCCCACCACCACCGGCAGCGGCGTGTGGCGCTTGATCGCCGCGACCGCCTCGGGGACGTTCGCCGCCACCGAATCGCGCACCCCCGTCACGCCTTCCCGCGATACATAATAAATAAACCCCGTCGCCGCCTTGCCGATGATCGCCAGCCGCGCCTCGGGCGTCGTCGGCGCAACGATGAACACCGTCTTCACGCCTTCCTTCGCGCACGCCGCCTGCACATCCGCCGCCTCTTCGGGCGGCAGGTCGAGCGTCAACAGGCCGTCCACCCCGGCTTCCTTCGCCGTGCGCACATACGCGTCCACGCCGTTTGAGAACACGAGGTTGTAGTAAGTGTAGAAAACCACCGGCATCTCCGGCGCGAACTCGCGGATCTTCCGCACCAGTTCAAACACGCGCGCCGCCGTCATGCCGCCCGCCAGCGCACGCTGCGCCGCGAGTTGGTTGGTCAGGCCGTCCGCCAGCGGATCGCTGAAGGGCACGCCGAGTTCGAGCACGTCGATGCCGTTCTCGATGAGCGCGCGGCAGGCAGCGAGCGATGTCTCGAAATCCGGATCGCCGGCGCACAAGTAGGCGACGAAAGCGGCGCGGTTCTCGGCACGGGCGCGGGCGAAGGCTTGGGCAATGCGATCCATGGAACGCTCATCGCCGCAAAAATCACCGCCCGGCGCAAAGGGAATTTTCTTAAGTAATGAACCCCATCCAAGGTTTGCCCCTCCGACTACTCGCTACCCGCTACTCACTACCCGCTACTTCCCCAGCCCACTCCACGTCAAAATCCACCACCACCGGCCGGTGGTCCGAGAGAAAACTCCGCACGACCTGGCTTTCCGCATTCCGCGCCCCCGGCGGCAAAAAAACAAAATCCAGCGTGCGCCCGGGCAGCGGCGAGGGAAACGTCCGTCCTTTGCTCGGGTGCAGCGAATAGTCCCCGTAGTCGTGCAGATGGCTCAGCAACGTCGCCGTCGCATCCGAGGCATGGTGCGTGTTGTTCAAGTCCCCGCACACCACCGGCGGCACCGCCCAGTGCGTGTGACGGTCCCGCTGCTTGTCGTGCAAATAGGCGAGAAACCGGTCCACCTGCGCAAACCGGTGCAGCCGCGACCGGTAATGCAGATGCATGTTCGCCACCGGAATCCGCCGCCCGCCCACTTCAATCTCCGCAAAAAGAAATCCTTTCTCGCCCACCTTGCTTTGCCCGAACGCGATGTTCTCCCAGGCCGTGATCGGATGCCGGGAGAGAATCGCGTTCCCGTAACTCAGGTTCAGCAGACCTTCGCGGCGGTTGTTGATGCCGAAAACCGAATGCTCAAACCCGCCGAACTCCCTCAAAAATTCAAGATGGTCAAAGTTGCCCGCCCACCGCGAATTCTGGTCGATCTCCTGCAACGCCACGATGTCCGGCTTCAACTCCGCCAGCAACCGCGCGATCTTCAACAACGTCGAGCGGATCATCCGCCGCGTGGTCATACCCTGAATCGGCGACAGCCCGCGGCCATGGGCGATATTATAAGTGACAATCCGAACGCGGGGCATGACGCCCGCACTATCGCCCGGTGTGCCGCAACCGGCAACGGGAAAGCCCGGAAAGAAGGAGTTGACAGTCCCCCCCGCGCTCCTGATTTTGCCCGACTCTCACGGCGGCCTTAGCTCAGTTGGTTAGAGCACTAGATTGTGATTCTAGGGGTCGCGGGTTCGAATCCCGTAGGCCGCCCCATTTTCCAGACCGCCCGCTTCAACGCCGGCGGTTTTTTATCGGAAAAATTCACCCATCTACACGCCGCCCATGCTGTTCTGGCTCAAAAAAGTCGTCGGGTTCTGGCTCATGCCGCTGCCGCTCTCCCTCGCGCTCATCCTCCTCGGCGCCGTCCTCTTGCGCTTCACGCAGCGCAAACGTCTCGGCCGTATCCTCGCGTTCAGCGGAGCCTTTTGGCTGCTGGCGTGCAGCAATGTCGGCGTCGGCACCTGGCTCGTCCGCGGTCTCGAAACCCGCTATCCGTCCCAGCCCGCCCTCCTCTCCGACACCACGCCACCCCCCGCGCTCGCCCGCTGCGAATTCGTCGCCGTCCTCGGCGGCGGCCACGGCGTGGTTCCGGAATGGCCCGCCAACCACCAACTGAGCGGCTCCGCCCTCGCCCGTATCGTCGAAGGTGTGCGGCTGGTCCGCCAACTGCCGGCCGCCCGTCTCGTGGTCAGCGGTCCCGCCGACGACCGCGAGGGCGGCGCCACCCACGCGAGCCTGTTGCGCGAGGTCGCCTTGTCGCTTGGTGTTACCGCCGACCGCATCATCGAAATCTCCACCGCCCGCGACACCGAGCAGGAAGCCGTCGCCTTGCGAGGCGTGGCCGGCGATCAACCCGTCGCCCTCGTCACGTCCGCCTGGCACCTGCCGCGCGCGATGGCTTTGTGCGAACGCCAGAAGATCAACGTCCTCGCCTGCCCCGCCGACTTCGCCGCCCGCCCGCCCCGTTTGCAGACCCGCGACTTCCTGAGTTGGAATCTGGGTGGTCTGGAGCGCAGCACGAAAGCCGTTTACGAACTGATTGGCACCACTTGGTCTCGACTGCGCGGAAAGGTCTGCCCCAAACCACGCGGAACATCCGCCGTCTCCCTTCGTCCCACTCCCCGTCACCCGACTCCGTCACCGACAGCCCCGGCTCCGGTTTCCACGGTTGACCACCCTCTCGCCGCTTCTACGGTAAACCCATAATTTTCTCGTTCCTGCACACTTTGCCCAACCTCATGACGTTCCGCCGTCTCCGCCTCATCGGCACTTTTGCCGCCCTTTTCCCCCTGTCCTTGGTCGCACAAACCGACGCTCCTTCACCGGCCGTCGCTCCGACCACCTCCGACACCCTCGCCCTCCGCTTTGCCAACGGCGTCGTCGCCGTCGCCGAGGACAAGGTCATCACCGTCGATGATCTCCGCCGCGAGATCGCCCCCCGCGTCCCCGCCATCCAGCGCACCTCTCGCAACGAAAAAGAATTCAACGAGCGTCTCGAAGCCCTTCAGGACGAGGTCATCCAGGAGATGATCGACCGCATCCTCATCGTTAAGGATTTCAAGAAGGACGAAAAACGCAAAGTCCCCGACAGCTACATCAACAACGCCATCGCCGAGGAACAGATCCGCCGCTTCTCCGGCGACCGCGCCGCGTTCCTCGCCTATCTCCGCAACTCCGGCCTCACCTACCGCGACTACCGCAAAAAGGTCGAGGACGACATGATCTACGACTACATGCGCGGCCAGCAGCGCAAAAACCAGAGCATCGTCAGCCCCGCCCGCGTCGAAGCCTTCTACAACGAAAACAAAGACCGCTTCCTCCAGGACGACCAGGTCAACATGCGCCTGCTCTCGCTCACCCGCCTCCCCGACGAAACCGACGAGCGTCTCCTCGCCCGCGCCAACGTCGTCATCGCCCGCTTCAAATCCGGCGAAAAATTCGAAGACCTCGCCCGCGAACTCAGCCAGGACTCCAAACGCGCCAAGGGCGGCGACTGGGGCTGGCAGCCCAAGGCCGACCTCAAACCCGAGTTCAGCGACCCGCTCTTCAAACTCGAAAAAGGCCAGGCCACCGACCCCATCCTCGCCCCCGAGGCCGCCTACATCCTCTACGTCGAGGACCGTAAATTCGCCGGCACCCAGTCCCTCGCCGACGTCCGCGAACAAATCGAAAAAATCCTCGTCAACCAGATGGCCCGCGAAGCCGAGGAACGCTGGCTCGAACGCCTCCGCCGCAACGCCTACGTCAAAATCTACTGAGGCCGCCGCCCGCGCGCTCCCTCACTGGAGACCCGACCACCCGGTCGGGTCTTTTTTATGCCGGCTCCGAAATGTGGGAGCGTGCTTGCACGCGATGAACGGTAACCGCCGTCTTGCCCCCGTATCGCCGGCAAGCACGCCCCTTGCCTCCCGCCCCACCCTCGCCCACACTCACCTCATGACGACCATGGAATGGCTCGAAGCCCTCAGCTACCTCGTCACCATCATCGCCCTGCCTTTCGGCATTTGGGTGTTCATCAAAGAACAGCAAAAGGAGCGCATGAATGACGACGAGGAGCTCTACCTCCAGCTCTCCGACGAATACTCCAAGTTCCTCCGTCTCGTCCTCACCAATGCCGACCTGCACCTCATGACGCAGGCCGCCCCTGCCGCACCTTTCAACGCCGACCAGATCGAGCGCCGCAACATCCTCTTCGAGCTCCTCATCTCCATCTTCGAACGCGCCTACATCCTCGTCTATGAAGACCACATGAGCCGCCAGGCCGCCCGTCTCTGGCAGACGTGGGAGGACTACATGCGCTACTGGTGCCGGCGCTCCGACTTCCGCGGACTACTCGCCAACCTCCTGGAAGGCGAAGACCCCGACTTCCAAAACTACATCACCCGCATCGCCGAAGAAGAGGCCCGGAAATTGCAGTAAGCACCGGCCGCCATGCCTTCCGACTCCGCCCCCGCCAACCGCCTCCAGACACTCACCGCCGCCGAGCGCCCCCAGGAACGCCTCGAAAAACACGGCCCCCGCGCCCTCAGCGACAGCGAACTCCTCGCCATGCTCCTGCGCAGCGGCACCAAGGGCCACGACGTCCTCACGCTCGCCAACCGCCTCGTCTCCGAAGCCGGCTCCCTCTCCGGCCTCATCCAGTGGCGCCCCGCCGATTTCAAAAAACTCAAGGGCATCGGCCGCATCAAAGCCCTCCAGCTCATCACCGTAATGGAGATCGCCCGCCGCACCATCGAGCAATCCGCCAACCCCGACCCCAACCCGCTCATCGAAAGCGCCGACGACGCGGCCAACTACTTCCGCCCGCTCGTCCACGGTCTCGTCGTGGAAAAATTCTGGGTGCTCTGCCTCAACCGCAAAAACCGCCTCATCAAATGCGTTGAGCTCACCTCCGGCACCGCCACCAACACCCTCGCCCACCCGCGCGAGGTCTATCGCGAGGCCATCAAGGAATCCGCTTCCGCCATCCTCTGCGCGCACAACCACCCTTCCGGCGACCCCACCCCCAGCTCCGCCGACATCAAGATGACCCGCCAGCTCCGCGACGCCGCCCAGGCCGTGGACATTCAACTCATCGACCACATCATCATCGGCCGCCCCGCCACCGACCCCGCCGGTCTCGGCCACTACAGCTTCCGCGCCGCCGGCCTTATCTGAAAAAAATCCCGCTCCACTCTACATGAAATCCCCCAAAAAACTGTCCCCCGGACAACACGCCGCGCTCCTCCAAAAACTCCAGGCCCGCTTCGAGGAATACCCCAACCGTCACAAGGGCCTCGACTGGTCCCAGGTGAAAACCCGCCTCGACGCCCACCCCGAAAAACTCTGGTCCCTCCACGAAATGGAACACACCGGCGGCGAACCCGACGTCATCGCCCACGACAAAAAGACCGGCGAATACCTCTTCGTCGATTGCTCACCCGAAAGCCCCGCCGGCCGCAGCTCCGTCTGCTACGACCGCGAAGGCTTGGAATCACGCAAAGAGCACAAACCCAAAACCAGCGCGATGGACATGGCCGCCGACATGGGCGTCGAACTGCTCACCGAGGACCAATACCGCGATCTCCAGAAACTCGGAAACTTCGACCGTAAAACTTCCAGTTGGGTCGCCACTCCCGCCGCCATCCGCAAACTCGGCGGCGCCCTCTTCGGCGACCGCCGCTACGGCCAGGTCTTCATCTACCACAACGGCGCGCAATCCTACTACGGCGCCCGCGGCTTCCGCGCCTCGCTCCGGGTCTGAACCGCCTCGCGCCGGTCACACCGACCGACGCCGGCGCATCATCACACAACCCAGGCTGAACACGCCCGCGATCACCCCGAACGCCGCCGGTTCGGGCACCGTCGTCGTCTGCATAGTCAGCTCGGGCCCGGTGTAATCCGTGTTCCGAAATTCCGCGTAACCTGAGCTCGCGGTCGCAAAATCCAACCTGCTCGTCCCCACAAGCTCGGCAAAGGTCTGCCCGCTGCCCGTATCCACGAAGTTCCTTACCTCCGGCGCCCACCCGAACGACACGCTCAAATCCAAAAAATCCTTCCCGTCGATCTGCGGCAGCCCCGTCCCCCGGACCTGCAGGGTCAACGCCTCGCTGTTGGCGTTCGCGTTGAAATTGGCGGCCGGCGAAACCGTGAACACCGCCGTCGACGGATCCCAGCTGCCGGCGTTCGCCCCGCCGCGCGTCAACGAAAACGCACTCACCCCGGCTTGGAACTGCGCCGAATATGTCTCCGACCGCGTGTCCGTCGTGAGATCATCAAACGTGAAACTGTAATCAAACGTGTCCCCCGTGATAAATTCCGTCCCGTAATCCGCCGCCACCGTGATCCGCCCGTCCACCGTGATCACCGCCGCCTGCGAAACCGTTCCGGTCAAAACCGCCGCCGCCACCACCATCCCCGCGCAAAATCCGCGAATCATCGCCCGCCCCGGAGCACGTCGCGCCACCGTCTTCTTTGAAGCGTAACCGGGAAAAAATTTCGGGGAGGCCGGACAACAAGGGTGTTTCGTGGGTTACCGCCCTTCGTCTCATCCTCACCCGGCTTGAGCGTAATCCCCGAATACTTTCCTCTCACCGGCCCGATTTTTTCGCACCCCCGTTAATTTAGCCATTGCTTAATTAAGTTTTAACTGAATTTATATCCCCCATGCAAAGCCTTGCCGCCATCGCCGATCCCACCCGCCGCAAGATCGTCGAGCTGCTCGCAGCGGGCGAACGCACCTCGGGCGAGCTCGTCGCCGAGTTCGACCTGAGCGCCCCCGCGATTTCCCAGCACTTGAACATTCTCCGCGAAGCCGGACTCGTCACCACCCGCGCCGAAGGACAGTCGCGCATCCAGGCCCTCAACCCCGCCGGCTTCGACGACCTCGAAACCTGGCTGCACAAAACCCGCTCGGTCTGGTCCGGCCGCCTCGACGCCCTCGAACGCGAATTACGCGCCGAGGACGCCGCCAACGCCCGCAAAACAAAAAACCCCAAAACAAAAAAAACTCTATGAACACCACCAACGACCAACCCGGAACCTTCAACGGCCCCGCCGAAGTGCGGCTCGTGCGCCTCCTCCCCGGCCCCATCGAACGCATCTGGGACTACCTGACCGTCCCCGAAAAACGCGCCCGCTGGTTTGCCGGCGGCTCTTGCGAACCCAAGGCCGGCGGGAAAAACGACCTCGTCTTCCAGCACAAAAACCTGTCGCCCCACGAAGAGCCCCCGGCTCAATACAAACAGATGAACGACGAGGGCTTCACCATGCCTTCGACCATCCTTCGTTGCGAACCGCCCCGCCTGTTGAGCTACACCTTCGACGACTCTTCGGAGGTGACCTTCGAACTCACCCCGGAGGGGAAAAACGTCCTCCTCGTGCTCACCCACCGCGCCCGCGGCGATGACATCCCGTCCATTCCGGGTTACGCCAGCGGATGGCACACCCATTTCAGTCTGCTCGCATCCCTCCTTGAAGGCACGCCTCCACCCCCTTTCTGGGCGACCCATAAGCGACTCAAGGTCGAATACCAAAAAAGCTACGACGACGCACGGAAAGCGTAAGCTGCCCACCGCATTTCTCCTCCTCGGCTCCCACCCGACCAAGGCCACTGCCTTGCCCATAAAAACCGTTCTTCCGATGAAAACCACCTCACTCCCCCGCCCCTCCATCGTCTCCGCTGACCAGTGGCACACCGCCCGTCTCGAACTTCTGCGCGAAGAGAAAAAACTCCTGCGCCTGCAGGACGAACTCGCCGCCCGCCGTCGTCAGTTGCCCTGGGTCAAACTCACCAAGCCTTACGTCTTCGCCGGTCCTTCCGGCCCCGTCACCCTCGCCGATCTCTTCGCCGGAAGCAGTCAGCTGGTCATCCAGCACTTCATGCTCGGCGCCGGCTGGGACGAGGGCTGCAAAAGCTGTTCCTTCATGCTGGACCACTTCAACGCCGCCGCCGTCCACCTGACCGCCCGCGACGTGGCTTTCGCCGCCGTTTCCCGCGCACCGCTCGTCGAAATCCTGCCCTTCAAGCAACGCATGGGCTGGAACGTAAACTGGGTCTCGTCGCACGACTCCGATTTCAACTTCGACTACCACGTGTCGTTCACCCCGGACGAAATGGCCGGCGGCAAGGTTTACTACAACTACGGCCCGCGCGAATTTCCCCACGAGGAAGCTCCGGGTGTGAGCGTCTTCGCACGCGCTGCCGACGGCGCGATCCATCACACCTATTCCACCTACGGACGCGGCGTGGAGTTCATCATGGGTGCCTACCACATCCTCGATCTCGTCCCGAAGGGTCGCGACGAGTCAGGCCTGGACTACGGCATGGAATGGGTGCGCCACCACGACCGCTACGCGCAAACCACCGATGAGGTCGCGACTCCTTAAACTCCTTCGCCACCCATGGCGCACCGCCGCGGCCCTCGTGCTCGTCACCGCCGCGCCCAAGTGCGTCGCGTGCTTGTTTGCCTACGCCACACTCGGCGCACTGCTGGGATTCAGCGGCGGACCGGAGCTCTGCGGCGCTCCGTCCACATCGCCGGCCCCGCCTTTCGCCGGTTGGACGAACGCTCTCGCTTGGTGCGGCTTCGGCGGCGCCCTTGCCATTGTGGCCGCCGCGCGACTTTCCACGTGCCGGCGCAGGCAAGCCGCGCCGGCACGCGGACTCAGCCCGCCAGCGCCTGCGTGATGTCCGCCTTGATGTCGTCGATGTGCTCGATGCCGAGCGACACACGCAGACCCCCGGGCGCAACGTTGGCCGCGCGCTGCTCTTCGGCCGACAACTGCGAATGCGTCGTGGACGCCGGATGAATGATCAGGGTCTTCGAGTCGCCCACGTTCGCGAGGTGCGAAATCAACTTGAGGTTGTTCACGAATGTTTCCGCCCGCGCCCGGTCGCCTTTGAGCTGGAATGACAACACGCCGCCAAACCCGCGCGTGAGGTATTTCTTGGCCATGCCGTGCGACGGATGACTCTCCAGCCCGGGATAACTCACCGACACAACCTCCGGATGCGCCTCCAGCCAGCGGGCGAGCGCCATCGCGTTTTCGCAGGTGCGTTCCACGCGCAGCGACAATGTTTCCAGTCCTTGCAGCAGGAGGAACGAGTTGAACGGACTTTGCGCAGGACCCCAGTCACGCATCCCTTCGATCCGGCAGCGGATGATGAACTGGATGTTGCCGAACGGTCCTCCGACTCCGAAGGCGTCGTTCAAAATCATGCCGTGATAGCTGGCCGACGGCGCGGTGAACTGCGGATACTTGCCGTTGCCCCAGTTGAACGTGCCTGCATCCACGATCACGCCGCCCATACTCGTCCCGTGGCCGCCGATCCACTTCGTCGCCGACTCCACCAGAATGTGCGCGCCGTGACGCAGCGGCTGGCAGATCGCACCGCCCGCGCCGAAGGTGTTGTCCACGATCAACGGCAGATCATGCTTCTTCGCCAGCGCCGCAAACGCCTCGAAGTCCGGCACGCTCAGTCCGGGGTTGCCGATGCTCTCCAGGTAAAGCGCCTTGGTCTTCGCGTCGATCAACCGCTCAAAGCTCGCCACGTTCACCCCGTCGGCAAACCGTGCCTCGACGCCGATGTTCTTGAAGGCGTTTTTGAACTGGTTGTAAGAGCCGCCGTAAAGATGCGAGGTGGTGACAAAGTTGTCGCCCGTCGTGGTGATGTTGTTGATCGCCAAAAACTGCGCCGAGTGCCCCGACGACGTGGCCAGCGCGGCGACACCGCCTTCAAGCGCCGCGATGCGCTTTTCGAAGACGTCGTTCGTCGGGTTCATGAGGCGCGTGTAGATGTTGCCGAACTCCTGCAGGGCGAACAGACGCGCCCCGTGGGCGGAGTCTTTGAATTGATAGGCCGTCGTCTGGTAGATCGGCACCGCGCGCGAACGCGTGGTCGGATCGATTTCCTGGCCGGCGTGTAATTGGAGGGTTTCGAAGTTCATAGGGTAAACGAAGCACCCACTCTTGGCACGCGTGCCCCCGCGTCAAACGCCCGTTACGCCGCCCGCGTTTCCGTCTTGGCACCATTCCTCGCCGGCTCACAGTCAGTTTTTTCCATGAACTACCGCACCCAGGCCGAATACTACATCAAGGGCATCACTTCCGGCGTCATCGACGCCGCCGAGGTCATCGCGTGGTCCGACGAGGTCATCGTCGCCGCCCCCAAATCCGAAGACTGGATGATCGAAATCTCCAGCTGCAGCGCCGACGAACGTCTCAAGGTCCTCGGTCTCCTCAACACCGTCAAAGGCGAAGCCGATCCCGTCGAACTCGCCGCCCTTCTGAAGGCCAAGGGTCTCTGATCCTTCCCGCTCCTTCGTAAGCGAGCATCCCGTCCCGCCCGCGTCTGCCGCCGGCGGGATTTTTTACGCATACCGCCGGCGTTATCGGCGCGATAATCATGGCCGCCGCCTTGCGCCCTGCGTAAAAACACAGCCTAACTTATCGCGTCTTGTCCCGCTTGGTTTAACCGGCGCAGTTCAACTCCCTTCTTCTTCAACTCACATCATGGAACACACACCTCCCCTTCCCGGCACCGGCCCGACCGCTCCCGTCTCCGGCGGCAAATGCCCCTTCCCCCATCTCCACGGCACCGCGCCCAAACCTTCGCCCACCGGCACCGCCTCCACCGGACGCTCCAACCGCGATTGGTGGCCGAATCAGCTTAATCTCAAGGTCCTTCACCAGCAGTCCACGCTCTCCGATCCGTTGGATGCAGACTTCGACTACTCCGAGGAGTTCAAAAAACTCGACCTGCAAGCCGTCAAAAAAGACCTGACAGCGCTCATGACCGATTCGCAGGACTGGTGGCCCGCCGACTTCGGCCACTACGGTCCGTTCTTCATCCGCATGGCCTGGCACAGCGCGGGCACCTACCGCACCGCCGACGGCCGCGGCGGCGCCGGCACCGGACAACAGCGTTTCGCCCCGCTCAACTCCTGGCCGGACAACGGCAACCTCGACAAAGCCCGCCGCATCCTCTGGCCCATCAAACAAAAATACGGCAAAAAAATCTCCTGGGCAGACCTCATGATTCTCACGGGCAACGTCGCCCTCGAATCCATGTGCTTCAAAACCTTCGGTTTCGCCGGCGGCCGCGCCGACGTCTGGGAGCCCGAGGAAGACGTGTATTGGGGCAAGGAGGACAAATGGCTCGCCCCGTCCGACAATCCCCACAGCCGCTACTCCGGCGAACGCGACCTCGAAAACCCCCTCGCCGCCGTGCAGATGGGCCTCATCTACGTCAACCCCGAGGGTCCCGACGGAAACCCCGACCCGCTCCTCGCCGCCCACGACATCCGCGTCACCTTCGCCCGCATGGCCATGAACGACGAGGAAACCGTCGCCCTCATCGCCGGCGGACACACTTTCGGCAAGACCCACGGCGCCGGCCCCGCCGACCACGTCGGCAAGGAACCCGAAGCCGCCGGCATCGCCGAGCAGGGCTTCGGCTGGATCAGCTCTTTCAAGAGCGGCAAGGGCGCCGACGCCATCACCTCCGGTCTGGAAGTCACCTGGACCACCAAGCCCACCCAATGGAGCAACGACTTCTTCGAGCTCCTCTTTAAACACGAGTGGGAGCTCACCCAGAGCCCCGCCGGCGCCCACCAATGGGTCGCCAAGGACGCCGACGCCGTCATCCCCGACGCCTACGATTCCACCAAGAAGCATCGCCCGTCGATGCTCACCACCGACCTCTCGCTGCGCTTCGATCCGGCCTACGAAAAGATCTCCCGGCGTTTCCTCGAGCATCCCGACCAGTTCGCCGACGCCTTCGCCCGCGCCTGGTTCAAACTCACCCACCGCGACATGGGCCCGAAGCCGCTCTACCTCGGCTCCGAAGTCCCCGCCGAGGACCTCCTCTGGCAGGACCCGATTCCCGAGCTCGACCACCCGCTGATCGACGCCGCCGACATCGCCGCGCTCAAAGCCGACATCCTCGCCACCGGCCTCTCCATCCCCGAACTCGTCTCCACCGCCTGGGCCTCCGCGTCCACCTTCCGCGGCTCCGACAAACGCGGCGGTGCCAACGGCGCGCGCATCCGCCTCGCCCCGCAAAAAGACTGGGAAGCCAACCAGCCCGCCAAACTCGCCAAGGTCCTCAAAGCCCTCGAGTCCGTCCAAGCCTCCTTCAACGCCTCCGCCACCGGCGGCAAAAAAGTTTCCCTCGCCGACCTCATCGTCCTCGCCGGCGCCGCCGCCATCGAGCAGGCCGCGCACAAAGCCGGCCACAAGATCGAGGTGCCCTTCGCCCCCGGCCGCATGGACGCCACGCAGGAGCAGACCGACGTCGAGTCCTTCGACGTGATGGAGCCCGCCGCCGACGGTTTCCGCAACTACCAGAAGACGCGCTACACTCTGCCCGCCGAGCAACTCCTCGTGGACAAAGCCCAGCTCCTCGGCCTCACCGCCCCCGAGCTCACCGTCCTCATCGGCGGCCTGCGCGTCCTCAACGCCAACCACGGCAAAGCGCAGCACGGCGTCTTCACCACGCGACCCGAGACACTCACGAACGACTTCTTCGTGAACCTCCTCGACATGGCCAACGTCGTCAAAGCCACCTCGCCCGCCGAGGAGGTCTTCGATGTTCGCGACCGCGCCACCGGAGACGTGAAGTGGACCGCCACCCGCGTGGACCTCGTGTTCGGTTCCAACTCCCAGCTCCGCGCCCTCGCCGAAGTTTACGCCGAAAGCGACGCGCAGGAAAAGTTCGTGAAGGACTTCATCGCCGCCTGGAACAAGGTCATGAACGCCGACCGCTTCGACCTCCGCTAATCCGCCTCCGTCGTAGCGGAACGACAGCGTCGTTTCGTCCGAATTCCCCAAAGGCACCACTCGCCCACACTCGTAGCTACGAGCGTGGGCGAGTGGTGCCTTTTTTCGTCCGCCTACTGAAAATACCCCTCCGCCCGCATCACGCCCGACTCACCGTCCCCGTCATCGTCATCGCCTTCGTTGCCCGCCTCGCGGCACGAATCCGAAAACGCCGCTTCGCGCCGCACCCACCGCGCCGCGCAAAAACCGTCCGTCAGCGCCTCGTGCAACGCGGACCCAAAGTCATACGCCCGCCCGTCATACCCCGCCTCGGCCACCGCCTGATCGATGCCGAGCATCACCGCAAACATCCGCCCGCGCACCCCGGGAATATACACGTCCACATCCTCGCGCCCGCTCGCCAGATTCGCACGGCACGCCTCCGCGTTGTGGCTGTGATGCGACCGGCACGCTTCCGGCCGCGCCTCATAAACCGAGCAACTCCCCTCGCGTAACAACACGCACGGCTTGCGCATATTCATTCGCTCCAGACTCGAACGCCCCGCAAACGCCTGATGATGTCCCGCCGCGCGCTCGATCAACGCCTCCAGTTCCAACGGCGAAAAATGCATCTGCACATGTTGCGCGACAATCAGCACTTCATGCGCCTGCACGCCCACCGGCACATGACAGCACGCATCGCAGCCCGCCGCGCACGCCACCGCCGCCCGCGCCTCCGCCGGCGCGCTGTCATACGCACGCTCAAACTCTTTGTGTGCGCTCTTCACCACCGACAGCAGCTCGCCGGGATTGCGCGTTTTCCGCAGACGCCGGAACACGGCCGCGCCCGTCTTCTCAAACATCAAATCTTCTTCCGGTGAAAAGGCGGCGCACATAAGAATTCGCAGCCAACCCGCTACAGCTTCGTTCCGCAATGTTTGCAGTGACGCGCATCGTTATCGTGGTTGCCCGCACCGCAGGAGGGACAGGCTTGCGTGTTCGTAGCCGCGCGGGTCGCCGCGCTCAACTCCACCGTCACGATGCCCGTCGGCACCGCGATGATCGCATAACCCATCAGCATCAGAATCGAAGCCACCACGCGTCCGATCACCGTGTGCGGCACCACGTCGCCAAAACCCACCGTGCTCACCGTGACAATCGCCCAATACATCGCCGTCGGGATGCTTGTGAAGCCATACCGCTCGCCTTCGATCACATACATCAACGCCCCGAAGATCAGCACGATCGTCATGACCACGCCGATAAACACCGTGATCTTCCGCACGCTCGCCCGCATCGCCGCGCTCAACAAGCGAACCTCCCCCACAAAATGTGCGAGTTTCAAAATGCGGAAAATCCGCAACAACCGCAGCGCCCGGATCACCAGCAGCGCCTGTGAGCCCGGCCAAAAATAAATCAAAAACGTCGGCAGGATCGCGAGCAGGTCGACAATGCCGTAAAAACTCAGCGCGTAACGCAACGGGCGCCGCACGCTGATAAGCCGCGCTCCATACTCGATCGTGAACAATCCGGTGAGCACCCACTCCGCCACCCGCAGCATCATGCCGTGGGTTTCACGCAAGCCCCGCACGCTCTCCAGACACACCGCGAGCACGCTGATCAAAATCAATATCAGCAACGCGATATCGAAGCGTTTTCCCCACACGGTATCCGCCTCAAAAATCATTTCGTGCAACCGTGCACGCCACGCGCTCCCCTCGGGTTTTTCCTCCGCCACCAGCGGACGCACATCAGGTTTGGCTCTCATAAAATCTCAGGGTGAAACCATTCGCGGCGCACGTCCATGCCTCATCGCTCGATCAACACCCTCGTATCTCCCGACTCCTCGCGCACCAGTCGCCACTCCGCCTCGGTGATTTTTTCCAGAAACGCCTCGTCGTGGCTCACCAGCAACATCGCGCACGGACAATCCGCCAGCGCGCCTTCGAGGCACATGATTCCCGGCAGGTCCATGTGGTTCGTCGGTTCGTCCATCACGATGAGATGCGGCCCGCGCACGATGCCGATCGCGAGCAGGAGTTTCCTCACTTCGCCCGGACTTGGCAGCGCACTCTCCAGCAACCGCGCCGGCCGCGACCCGAGCCGGCTGATCGTGATCATCACCCGCCCGAGTTCGTCATTCGGCAGTCGCTTGATCGACTCCAACAACACGCGCGAATCCTCCGCCGAGATTTCCTGAGGCACGCTCACAAGTTTCTCCTCGGGCAACTGTAAATGCCCCAGCAGATGCCGGATCAGCGTGCTCTTCCCGAGTCCGTTGGCCCCCGTGATCGCGATACGGCTTGTCCCGCCGATTTCCAACTCCGGAAAATGCAACCGCCGCCCACCGCCCAGCGGCAGACTCCCCGCCGGCAACCGCAGCAAAAAATCCCGCGGCATATACGAGGCGCCATCCACCCAGATGCCCGTCTCGTAACGTTTCTTCACCACCATCTCGGACCGCTGCGTCGCCACCTTCCCCGCGCGCTGGTTCATCTGCGCGACCATTTTTCCGGCGTAGGCATCTTTGCCCGACATCTTCGCCAGGTTGCGTTGCGCCCGCCCGTCATGGTCGTGCGCCGGGATTTTGATCTGCTTCGATCCACGTGACGCCGCCGATTTTTGCTCCGCCACCACGCGCCGGCGCTGCGCCTCATCTTTGAGACGATTCTCCGTGCGACGCAGCGCATCGTTGGCACTGCGCGCCGATTGTTCGTCTTGATCCTGCTGCTCCATCGCCTCGGTCACGCCGCCCGGCCGCATCACCGCCTCGGGTGGATCAATGATGAGACATTGCGTGCACAGCTCGTCGAGCAACGCGCGATCATGGCTCACCAACAACCCGACGCCGGTAAACTCCGTGAGCGCCAGCAGCAGCAACCGACGCGCATCCGCGTCGATGTGATTGCTCGGCTCGTCGAGCGCCAGCACCGCCGGCTCGCGCCAGAGCGCCACCGCGATCTGCGCGCGTTTGCGTTCGCCGTGACTGAGCGTGTCCCAACGCTCCGGCCAGTCCTCGCTCACGCGCAGCCGAGCCTTCAGCACGGTCGCATCGGGCGCCCATATAAAATCCTCAAACATCTCCGGCGGCTCGTCGGTGCGTTGCGCGACATAGAGAGACAATCCCTGCCGGTGCACCGTGCCGCCCTGCGCGGCGAGTTCGCCCGTGACGACCTTGAGCAGCGTCGTTTTGCCTGCTCCGTTCGGCCCGACAATGCCCGTCCAGCCGGACGGAAACTGCACCGTCAAATCGGTGAACAGGGGTTTGGTCATCCCGGGGTGCGCGAACTCTACGGATTGAAGTGCCAGCTGGGCAAAGGCCATGCCACCCATCGTGAAGCCGCCCTCTCGCTCGGCAATGCCAAGTTCACGCGCCCTCACCCGTTTGACTCGCAACCGTCCGCACGCACGGTGCGCTTATGCAACTTGGCCTGGATAGTTTTGTCGCCGTCCGTCCCGATCCTGTCACCGGAATCGCTCCCTCGCCCGTCGAGCGTTTCCAGCAACTGCTCGAAGAGATCACCCTCGCCGACCAAAGCGGACTCGACGTCTTCGGCATCGGTGAACACCACCGCCACGACTTCCTCGATTCGTCGCCCGCCGTCATTCTCGGCGCGGCCGCGGCAATCACCAAAAACATCCGACTCGCCAGCGCCGTCACCGTGCTCAGCGCCGACGATCCCGTGCGCGTCTTCCAAGACTTCGCCACCATCGACCTGATCTCGCAGGGCCGCGCCGAAATCGTCGCCGGACGCGGCTCCTTCGTCGAAGCCTACCCGCTCTTCGGCCTCGACCTCGAAGACTACGATTCGCTCTTTCAGGAGAAGCTGAAACTCCTGCTCAAAATCCGCGCCGAAACCCCGATCACGTGGAGCGGACGCCACCGCGCCGCGTTGGACCACCAGGGTATTTTCCCGCGTCCGTTGCAGTCCGAGCTTCCGATCTGGCTCGGCGTCGGCGGCACGCCTGCGTCCTTTGCCCGTGCCGGCGAACTCGGCCTGCCGCTCATGGTCGCGATCATCGGCGGAGAGCCGCACCGGTTCCGTCCGTTGATCAACCTGTATCGCCAGGCCGGCGCGCAAGCCGGCCACGCGCCCGAAAAACTTCACGTCGGTCTGCACATGCTCGGCTACGTTGCCGAGACCGACCAACAGGCCGCCGACGAGTTTTTCCCGGGCTACGCGCGCGCCTTCACCGAGATCGGCCGCGAGCGCGGTTGGCCTCCCGTCACGCGCCGCCACTTCGACGCGTTGCTCGGCCCCACCGGCGCATTGCTCGTCGGCTCGCCGCAATCCGTCGCGGAAAAAATTCACGCCGTGGACCAAGCCCTCGGCGGCATCGCCCGCCTCAGTTTCCAAATGAGCGTCGCCTCCCTACCCCACGAAAAAATGCTCCGCGCCATCCAACTGCTCGGCACACAGGTGCGGCCTTTGCTTCGTTCCGCATAATCCCGGCGCGTGGGCACAAAAAAACCGCCGGACATCGTGTCCGGCGGTTTTGCGCGGAAGCATCAAACCTTCACACCGAGAGCAACGAGGCTCTCGTAGGTGACGCCGCCCGTTGCGAGGCGGTTGTCTTTCTGGAAGGACTCGAGGGCGCTGAGCGTCTCACGATCGAGATCACCGTCGGCCTCGCCGGCTTTGTAGCCCTTGGCGTTCAAAGCGGTCTGGATTTCGGCGATCAAAGCCGGGCTGCTGTTGGTTTCGCACAGCACGCGGCGCCATTCCATTTTGGATTCACCCACGATCACCTGCTTGGTGACGGTGCGGTATTCGGCGGGAACCACCTCGCGGTCGATGCGGGCCTCGGTTTTCACCTTCGTGACTTTCGTCGTGGTGTATTCGGCCGGCACATCGATTTTCACGATGGACGCGGGCTGGTCGATGACCGTGCGCTTCGCGGTCTTGTAAACCGCGGGAACCTGTTCATCGCGCACGGTGGCGGCGGTGGCCAGATCGGTGTGCGTGATGGTTTCATACACGGCGGGATCGGTCACATAGCACATGATTTCACCGGTGGTGTTGTCGATCTTGGCCAGCGGGCCGGTGCCCTTCTTCCAATAGCTGCGCTCAGGCGCGGTCATGACGCGCTCGGTGCGGGTCGTATAGGTCGCGGGAACGGGGATTTTTTTGGTGTAGGCCGCAGAAACGAGAAGGTTCTCGTCGATCTCCTTGTAGGTGGCGGGGACAACTTCCTCGCGCTGGGTCGCGCTGCGCACGAGCACCTGCTCGTCCACGGTTTCCATGACGGCCGGGACTTCGGTCAGGCGGACGGATTCCTCTTTGATTTTAACCTGTTCGGTCACATCACGCATCGGCGTGGGCGCCACGACGCGGGTATAGCACTCGCCGGGTTTCGCATCAGGAGGATAGAGGGAATCCTCGTTCGAGGAGTTCGTGGTCGCGCGTGTTCCGCTCGGTTTATCTTCGCCATCCGTGTCTGCGGACGAACGAAAATTGCGCACCGGTTGATTGCCCGACGAATTGCTTGCAGCACTGCTCGCCGAATTGGTTGCAGCACCGAAAACGAACGGAGTGCCGATCATGGCACTCATCAGTAATACAGAAACGATTTTGAGATTATTCATACTTGATTCAGGTTTGCTTGGGAATGGAGTCCCTTTGCACCCACGTTCCCGGAGGCGGAAACGCGAATGACAGTGTGAGGGACCCTGTCTTCCATCACCCAGCATAGACCCGGGAGCCTGGCTCCGGTATGGGGTCTAACCCGACCAATCCTCCGCTCGTCTCCGATCGCGGAATTTCGACTTACCCCCTCGCGTGCATGCGTCGGCGCGCGAGCGCGAAGCTCAACACAGCCGCTCCGGCCAGCGCGCTGTAAGCTCCGGGCTCGGGAACCTGGGATACCACGCTCACGGAAAACATAGTATGGGCGCCACCGGAACTGAGCCACTCGCCGCCATTCTCCTGCGTATACGAAGAGAGATTGCCGATGGTCCAGCCGCCGGGACTGGTCTCAGCCGATGAAATGGTGTTCGGATAATTAAACTGCTCCACCGCGGCCGATCCCACCCACCACTATGTGGTGCCCGCCTCAAGCGTGGCACCGAATGAGGTATAGGTGTAATCCGCCGCGTCATTCGGCGCATCGTCGCCTGTGAGGGTTTCGATCAAAGAACCCGGCAGGCCGGCATCATCGGAATAAAGCGAAAGACTGAAACCGGCGCCAGCGCTATATTCACCGAAGCGGATCGTGATGCTGTGCAACGTGGTCTGGACCTCCCCCGTGGTAAAATCGCTGGCCACATTCAAAACATACGGAGCGCTGGAGATCGTCGTGTTGACGAACGCCCCGGCTCCCATGCTTTCTTCATCAAGATTGGAAACCATGACCGTTTGCGCGCGAAGGGAACCAGTGATAAGAACAGACGCGAGGATGGGCGCGGCAAGAAAACGGACGATCTTCGTGGGCAGAGCGATGGGTGATTTCATAGGATGAGGTGCCTGACTAACGTCTCGATTCCGTGCGACTGGAGGGATCTTGTCATAAAGTTTTTTGACGCGTCCCTTCCCGCGCCTACGGTGCGCGGTAAATGAAACCCCGCACCCGCTTCATTCTCGGCGCCTCCGGCATCATCGTCGCCTCCGCCCTGCTGTGGATGTTTCGCGTGCCATCGGGTCCGGTCATTCCCACCGGCAAAGTCCCTCGCGCCGAAGGCTGGGAAGCCGTCACGGTCCTCGACCAGCTCGATTACCCGTGGTCACTCGCATGGCTGCCCTCAGGCGAAGCGTTGATCACCGAAAAAGCCGGACGCCTTCGCGTTGTCCGCGACAACACGCTCGCCCCTGGGTCCGTATCGGGTCTGTCGGAATTTTTCGCCGGCGAACGCGTCACCCTCATGGACGTGAGCGTGCACCCGCGGTTCACGGAAAACCGCCTGCTCTATTTCTCCTGCGGCGCCGGCACCTCCGCCGCCAACAGCACGCGCGTCGTGCGCGGACATCTCTCCGAAGATCTTACGACGCTCACCAATCTCACCGTCATCCACACCGTCACTCCGCTTAAACCGAGTTTCCTCCACTTCGGTTCGCGCCTGCTCTGGCTGCCCGACGGCACTCTCCTCCTTGCGCTCGGCGACGGCGGCAATCCGCCCGTGCGGCTCAACGGCGAATTGATGCGCGAACACGCCCAAAAACTCGACGGCCAGCTGGGCAAAATCCTCCGCCTGCGCGACGACGGGACCGTTCCGCCCGACAATCCTTTCGTCGGCCGCGCCGGCACCGACCCGTTCATCTGGACCCTCGGACATCGCAACATCCAAGGCCTCGCCCGCGATCCTTCGAGCGGACGCATCTGGGCCAACGAACACGGCTCGCGCGGCGGCGACGAACTCAACCTGCTCGCCCCCGGCGGCAACTACGGCTGGCCGCGCGCGACCTACAGCATCGAATATACCTTCGGCACGATCAGCCGCGCCACCTCGCTCCCAGGCATGGTCGATCCGCTCGTCGTGTGGACACCCGCCCAGGCCCCGAGCGGACTCCTCTTCTACACCGGCGACAAATTCCCCCAATGGCGCGGCGACCTTTTCTCGGGTGCGCTCAAACGCAAGGAAGTCCGCCACGTCGACCTCGACGCCGCGGGCAACGTAATCGGCCAGCAATCACTGCCCATCGGCGACCGCGTGCGTGACGTTCGCCAGGGTCCCGACGGTTTCATCTACGTGCTAACCGACGCGCAAAACGGCCGCCTGCTTCGACTCCAGCCGGCCGAATCCAACCGCTGATATCCCGCTCAACCGAAGATCAGCCCGATGGCCAGCACCAGGGCGTAAGCGGCGAGATAAAGGCCGGTGTGCCCCAGCAGCGTGATCAACTCCCCCGGCGTCTTCGCGCGGGACAGCCGGCGGCTTTGTATCCAACCTACGATTACACAAAGCCCCGCGCCGCCGGCCACAAAACCAAGAGACCAGTCCCCTGCCCCGACCGCCAGCAGTGCGCCCAGCGCCGCAAGGT
This sequence comes from Opitutus sp. GAS368, assembly GCA_945868215.1. GTDB lineage: Bacteria > Verrucomicrobiota > Verrucomicrobiia > Opitutales > Opitutaceae > Rariglobus. The sequence continues at coordinate 25,868 of CAMBLN010000002.1, read as the reverse complement.
GGCCGCAGACAAACTGGATGCGCGCCGCCTTGCGTCCGAAACGCACGACCAGCGTGCGTTTGCCGGCCTTCGCGTCGGTTTCCACGTCGCGATAATTGTTCACCACGAGAATGTTCGCCGCGAGCGCGCCGATGCCCGCGCCGATGATCCAGGCTTCTTCCGTGACCACGCCGGCCTGCACGAAGTAGGTCGTCGCCACGGCTACCAAACCGAAAAAGATAAACACAAACACGTCGCCCAGTCCGTTGTAGCCGAGCGGATACGGTCCGCCCGTGTAGGCTACTCCGCAGGCGATACTCGCCAGCCCGATCAGCAGGAGCACCCAGCCTCCGTAGGCGAGCAGCGTGAGGCCGACGAGGAAGGCGGCGATGAACACGGCCGCCATCGCCCGCTTCATGGTCGCGGGCGTCACCAGTCCGGCGGCGACGGCGCGACGGGGGCCGACGCGTTCGGCGGTGTCTGCGCCCTGCACAAAATCGTAGTAGTCGTTGGCAAAATTGGTGCCGATCTGGATGAGCAGGGCAAAGGCGAGACAGGCCAGCGCCGCCAGCGGTTCGAAATCACCGTCGCGCCAGGCCAGCGCCGAAGCCGCCAGCACGGGCGCCACGGCGGCGGGAAGCGTGCGGGGACGGGCCGCGCCCAACCAGATCGAGAAAGGGGTGGAGGCGGCGGCGGACACGGGCGGCGATTACCTGCGCGACTTGGTTTTTTTATTGAGCCGCACGAGCGGGCGTTTCGTGACGGCGCTGAAAAAAAACGGCAGGATCGACAGCGAGGCCGCGAGTGCGACGGACGTGAGCGACGCCCCCAGGAGCAGTCCGAAGCAGATCTCCAGCGCGGCGAAAAAAAACAGGAACACTCCGGCGCCGGGCAGCACCAGGTTGAGCGTCCATATTCCGACGACGGCAAACAGCGCGGCTTTCCAGCCAATCAGGGCGAAACTGAGACCGAGAATAAAAAAGACCGGCGCGACCAGGCTGAAGCGATTCTCCAGGCGGATCGTCTGGATCAGAACAGCCGTGAAGAGAATCAAAGATTCGATGACGAATAATTGCGCGGCCGTGCCTTCGGTGGCGTCGGGTGCGACGGAAAAACAGACCTGGGTGAGCGCGATCCCGCCGATCAAAGCGCGAACTAGGTCGATCCAGTTGCGCGCCTTGGAAACCTCATCTTTGAGCTTGAGCGAAACATCGATTTTGTCGCGTTCCTCGGTAGGACCGCGCCGGCGCCGGCGGTTACTTTGGCCGTTGCCGCCGGCTCCCGCGAAGACGGCTACTTTGCCGCCGAGGCGGAACCACTGGCGGGGAAGCCAGAGCAATAACAACGCGATAGGCAGCAGCCAGAGGTTGATGATCACGTGATGTGGGAAACGATTTGCGACTAAAGACGGCCGCCCGCGCGTGTCAAAGGATCATCCCGGCGGCCACGGTGGCGTTGGTGAACTCGTCGATGAGGATGAAACTGCCGGTGCTGCGGTTGCGCTGGTAGGCGTCGGCGATGAGCGGCACCGCCGTGCGCAGCTGGATGCGGCCGATGTCGTTCATGCCGATGTCGAGGTCGCCCTCGGCTTTGTGAAGCGTGTTGATGTTCACCTTGTAGCGCACGGCTTTGATGACCGACTTCGCCTCGCGCGTGGTGTGGCGGATGATGTATTTCCCATTCGGCACGAGTTTCTTCTCGGAGAACCAGCAGATCATCGCCTCGACGTCCTGGGTCACGTTCGGGGGATTGTTGGCCTTGGTGATGGTGTCGCCGCGCGAGACATCGATCTCGTCTTCGAGCGTCATCACGACCGACATCGGCGCGAACGCCTCCTGAAGGTCGCCGGACGGACCGTGGATGGATTTGATGCGCGAGGTGAGGCCGGAAGGCTGCGAAACCACCGCGTCGCCGGGCTTGAACACGCCGCCTGCGACGCGACCGGCGAAGCCGCGGAAATCATGATGCTCGTCGTTGTTGGGACGGATCACGGTCTGCACCGGGAAACGCGCGTCGATGTGGTTCACATCGCTGCCGATATAAACGGTCTCAAGCGTGTAGAGCAGCGGACTTCCCTGATACCAGGACATGCGGTCCGAGCGATCGACGACGTTATCGCCGTGCAGCGCGGAAATCGGGATGAACTTGATGTCGGGGATTTCGAGACGGGAAGCGAACTCGGTGTAGGCCGCGACGATCTCGTTGAAGCGCGCCTCGGAGAAATCAACGAGGTCCATCTTGTTCACGCACACGACGACGTGCGGGATGCGCAGCAGCGAAGCGATGAACGAGTGGCGGCAGGTCTGCTCGATCACGCCCTTGCGCGCGTCGATGAGGATGATCGCGAGGTTCGCCGTGGAGGCGCCCGTCACCATGTTGCGCGTGTATTGGATGTGGCCGGGCGTGTCGGCGACGATGAACTTGCGGCGCGGCGTGGCGAAGTAGCGGTAGGCGACGTCGATGGTGATGCCCTGCTCGCGCTCGGCACGGAGACCGTCCGTGAGAAGGGAAAGGTTCAGGTGTTCCTCGCCGCGTTGCTCGGTGGCGCGCTCGATCGCGTCGAGCTGGTCTTCGAAGATGGATTTGGAGTCGTAGAGGAGACGGCCGATGAGGGTGGATTTACCGTCATCGACGCTGCCCGCCGTGGTGAAGCGGAGCAGGTCCATCGCAAGGTAATGCTGGTCGGTGTGCTGGTGGGCGGGAGCGGTCATCGTGGGAAATCCCAAACGCCAAAGGTCGAAATGCCAAAAACGGCGCGGCCTGCGGTCGGGTGGGCTATGTTTTCAGTTTTTAAAATCGAGTCGGTTTCTTTGGAAGTTTGGTCCTTTGGCGTTTGGGGATTTTTAGAAATACCCCGCCTTCTTGCGGTCTTCCATGGCGGTTTCGGAACGTTTGTCGTCGGCGCGCGTGCCGCGTTCGGTCTGGCGTGCGGAGGCGACTTCCTGAATGACGGCTCCGAGATCGGCGGCGTCGGATTCGACCGCGCCCGTGCACGTGCTGTCGCCGACCGTGCGGTAACGCACCGTGCGGGTCTCATACTTTTCGCCTTCGAGCAGCGTGATGAAAGGCGACTTGGCAAGAAGCACGCCGTTGCGGTTCACCACCTCGCGCTGGTGAGTGAAGTAGATCGACGGGATGTCGAGTTTTTCGCGGGCGATGTATTGCCACACGTCCATCTCGGTCCAGTTGGAGAGCGGGAACACGCGGAAGTGTTCGCCGATGTTTTTGCGTCCGTTGAAAAGATTCCAGAGCTCGGGGCGCTGGTTCTTCGGATCCCACTGGCCGAACTCGTCGCGGTGCGAGAAGAAGCGTTCCTTGGCGCGGGCTTTTTCCTCGTCGCGGCGGGCACCGCCGAGGCAGGCGTCGTATTTGAACTCCTCGATGGTATCGAGCAGCGTGATCGTCTGGAGACCGTTCCGGGAGGGGTTGGGGCCCTTCTCTTCCTGCGCGCGGCCGGCCTTGATGGAATCGGCGACGTAGCGCACGACGAGGCGGCTGCCGGTGTCCTTGGCGAGCCAGTCGCGGAACTGGATCGTTTCCTCGAAGTTGTGGCCGGTGTCGATGTGCACGAGCGGGAACGGAATCTTGGCGGGCGCGAACGCCTTCTGCGCAAGGCGCACCATCACGATGGAGTCCTTGCCGCCGGAGAACAGCAGGGCGGGCCGTTCAAATTGCGCGGCGACTTCGCGCATGATGAAGATGGCCTCGTGTTCGAGTTGGGCGAGATGCGTGAGATTATAGGAACTCATTGCGTGTTTATTGGAAAGTGATGCGGGGCGAAACGGCGGCGTGCAGCTGCGCGAGCGATTCAGCGGCGGTGCCCGCTTCGGTGTTGATTGTCAGCGCCTCGATGTCCTCGGCGGTCGGCGGCTCAAAGGACGAATCCTTGCCGGTGAATTGTTTCACGCCACCGGCGCTCGCCTTCGCGTAGAGCCCCTTGGGATCACGCTTGGCGCAGGTTTCGAACGAAGCCGCGACGTAAACTTCCGAAAAATCGTCCGCCCCGATGATCGTGCGGGCAAGCTGACGATGCGCCCTCTGCGGCGTGATAAACGCGGCAATCACCACCACGCCCGCCTGCACAAACAGTTTGGCCACCTCGGCGATGCGCCGGATGTTTTCCGAACGGTCCGCATCGGTAAATCCGAGGTCGCGATTGAGTCCGGTGCGGACGTTGTCCCCGTCCAGCAGATGAGTCGTAAAACCCTCGGCGTGAAGCTGGCGCTCCATCGCGATGGCGAGCGTGCTCTTGCCCGAACCGGACAATCCATAGAGCCAGATTACGCGTCCCCGCTGCTTGAGCCGGACCTCTTTATCCGCACGCCCTAGAACGCGATCAAAGGTGGGATAGAGGTTGTCGGGCGTGGAAGCGGCCATAATCTTTAGTAAGCTGATGACCTTTTATAGGTAACTCAGCCAGAGCAAGCGAAATTCCGGCTGGGACCTAAAAATCAAGGCCTAAATGCCTGCAATTCAAGAATATTCAATTCCCCTTCCAACTCACGGATTCGTTCGAGCACTACGGGGGCCATGGCCGCTTCGACCTGAAAAGGAGTGATTCCTTTGGCCGCATCAGCCTCCTTGGGCAAGGTCCGGTAGAGTTGTTTCAACCAGGCATAGGCCTCTGCGTTGCGCCCCAGACGGCGTAGGAGTTCGGCGTAGATTCGCCCGGCATAGTAAGGGGCGTCAGGCTGCAACGCCGCCCGGCGGTAAGCTTCCGCCGCCGAAGCCGTATCCTTGAGGCGATTCAAATAAACATTGGCGATCTCTACATGGAGGAGCGGCGCGTCGGGATGATGCCCAAAGGCTTCGTTAAGGTAGTTGAGGGCGACTGCGGATTGCTGTTCGTCAATTTTCCGCTGCCTCGCCTGGGGAACGACGTCGTAGCCGCCTTCCTCGGTGATACGCCAATTCGGCATGTCGTAGGCGATCATCCGCGAGCCATTCTGCCAGAAATAGAGCGGACGTGGGTCAATCGCAGTCACCAGCTTGATGAAGGTCTGGGTCTTCGGCAGGTCGTTGTCCTCCCAAACGGCGTTGGTCTTGATCCAGAAAAAATCCGCCACGATGGCACGGAAGCCACCCAGAAGTCCGACCGTCACGCCCTGCCCCAGCGCACCCTGCAACGAGTCCAGTTTCAACGCCGGTTGCTTCGACTTCACGAATTGCCAGGCCGGCTCCTCGAACGGACGCACCGCCGCTCCGGTGAGGGCAAGCGCCACCACCACCAAAAAACCGGTCAACGCCGGGCGAAATGCGGCGAGGTTAAATTTCACGATTACGGAAGCTGTAGACCGCCAGAGCCCCGATCACCGCGATGTAGATCAACGCATAGCCCGCCACGCGCAGGAACACCGCCGCATCGATCCCTACACCAATGCCGATCTGGTCCGCCAGATTGAACACTTGGAAATTGGGGAAAATGTAACCCAGCAATTGCACCAGAAGGCGCAACGGCAGCGAAGCCACCGAACCGTAGGCGTCGCGCGCAAGGTATTGCAGATGACAGATCACCAGCACGAAAAACCCCATGACCACCGTGTAGAGATTGGTGTTGGAGAAACTCGCGATGAGCAGCGTGAACGCCGCCAGCACGCCAAACTTCAACCATTGCAGCACCCCCATCAAAACGAGGTCGCCGTAATGGATGATGCGCCCTGCCTCAAAAGCCTCCGGATTCGCCGTCATCAGCGCCGTCTCGCGATGATAAAGCAACCCGAGCAACAAAATCGTCGTCAGCGCGCAAAACACGCCCACCACCGCGAACACGCCCAGGAATTTCCCGAAGATAAACTCCGTCCGCCAGATCGGCTTGGCCAGAATCGTCAACGCGGTGCGATTCTCGATCTCGCTGAAAAACAACTGTGCCGTCGCCGCGATCGTCAGCGTGGAACCGAAGAAAACCATCGCGCCAAACCCGAAGTCCGAGATGAACTTCAGCTCCGACGAACCGAAGTTGAACTCACGGAAAAGCTGCGCGCTCGCTACCAGCGCCACCGCCAGCAGCAGGAGAAAATTAAACAATTTCTGGCGCACGGCCTCGAGGAACGTGTTGCCCGCCACGATGCCGAGGCGGCCCAGCGAAAACGGCACCGAGCGGCCCGAGAGAGGGAATGGGAAGGCGGTATTCATTATTGGGAGTCTCCTTCTTTTTTCGGGCGCGACACTTTGCTAAGAAACAACTGGTCGAGTCGCGTGCGGGGTTGCTCGACGGCGTTGAGCACATGCCCTCGCGCCGCCAGCCAACCGCGCAATTCATCCAACTCCGCCGGCGGCAGCGAATCGACGATCAACGACTGGCGGTCGCGCAATCCCACGAGGTCATTGACCGCGCCTTCCACGATCAGCTTGCCCTTGTCCAGGATCGCCACGCGGTCGCAGATGTCCTCGATCTGCGCGAGCAGGTGCGAAGTGATCAACACGGTCTTGCCCTGTTTTTTGAGTTTGAGAATCAACTCGGAAATCTCCGCCGATCCCACCGGATCCACACCCGCCGTAGGCTCGTCGAGTATGATCAGCCGGGGGTCATGCACCAATGCCTGCGCGAGCCCGATTCGCTGCAACATGCCTTTCGAGTAAGTGCCCACGCGCCGGTGCGACGCGCCGGTCAACCCCACCCAGTCGATCACCTCGCGCACCCGGTCCTTGAGGACCTTCTTCGGCACACCGCAAATGCGCGCGTAAAACCGCACCAGTTCCTCGCCGCTCAGATAACGATAGAAATAAGGCGCCTCGGGCAAATAACCGACATTCAGCCGTGAATCGACACGCCCGCTCGGCACGCCGAAGACCTTGCACTCGCCCACCGTCGGCTCGAGCAGACCCAGGATGATTTTGATGGTCGTGCTCTTGCCCGAGCCGTTGGGGCCGAGCAGACCGAACACTTCGCCTTGCGGCACGGTGAGGGTGAGGTTTTCAACCGCGCGCAGTTTTACTCCGCGCAGGTTAAGTGAAAAATCCTTCGTCAGACCGGTGATCTCGATCGCGGAAGCTGGGGTGTTAGGGGTCATTGGATGCGAAAGTCTTGAAACTGTGCGGGGCCTTGCGAAGAGGCGCGTTCAACGCGGCGTATGTAGCCGTGCATTCGCTCCTCCACCGCCGATATGAACACATTAATCTCGGTAGGGTTCCCTTCCGCGTCGATACGCACGCGTCCATCCGCCAGGTTGGCCACGCGCCCCGTTATCTCGAATTCCTTGGCCACTTGCAGCGTGGTGTAACGAAATCCCACACCCTGCACGTGGCCGCTAAAATAAACAGTCTCTAGATGCACGTCCGCCATGAATAATCGCGAAAGTTAGCGCGGCATCCGCTTCTGATTCAACCTGCAAAGTCAGCCCGCCGGAATTCCTCCAAAAAACCGGGCCCTCGCCAGCCGCCCCGCACATCTGGACGCCTTCGCACAAATGCGGAATTTTAATTGCATTTTAAGACCTCGGGAGCACCTTGCAAATCAAGGTCCCCGGACCCCACCCTAATGAGCAACTTTGAAACTGACGGCCCCTCGGACAACGAGTGGGAAGATCGTGGAGAGCTCGCTTGGAATGAATTTGATTGGGAGAAGTATCTCCGCGAGCAGGACGACGTGATTCATCGCTACCTCGCCTTCTACGAACAGTTGAAGGACCACGATGATCGCATCGACGAGGCCGCGCACCTCATGTCGTGGGACGAAGACTCCTGGAGTTCAGAATCATCCGACACCGCTTTGCGCGATGCTCCCGATGATAACGAATCCGACGCCTCCGCCGACATGGGCGACGGCAAGGACGAACCCTACACGCTCCACAAGAACCCGATTTTCATCTCCACCAAGGCGATCTACCTCAGCCTCAAGCGTGCATGGGAAGGCATCGCGTCGAACCCCGCAAAAGTCCCCCAGCCCGTCGCGCTCGATATCCACGCGTCCATCTACCGTGGCGAAGAGCAGGCGATGCTCGCCATCCAAGCGCTCGATTTTGGCGACTACGCGATGGCCATCAGCCTCTTCAAACGCGCTCTCGGCGAGTTGAACCGCACCTTCTCTTTGCTCAATGCCAACAGCGTGGCCAAACTGCCCGCCGTCGTCCACTACCGCGAAGACGCCCAGCCTCGCCTGTTCGACCTGCGCGAGATCTGGTTGCGCGTGATGAGCGAATGTCGCGAGGAACTCGAACGCCCCGCCGACAACGACGACGACGAGTCCTGAGTTTCTCAATACCGAGTATATCTTAGCGTCGCGAGGCGCCGCCGAGCAGCGGGCGGATAAAAGACCTTGCACTTTGCGTCGTGCGCCTTTGCTTCTTCGCTTCTGTTTTCAATCCGGAGAGGTGGCTGAGTGGTCGAAAGCAGCGCTTTGCTAAAGCGCCGTAGGTGTAAAAGCCTACCGGGGGTTCGAATCCCCCCCTCTCCGCCAGTTTTCGACCGGAATCATCCCCGTCAAAAACTCATCCAATCATGCCCGCCGTTCTCGTCATTTTACCCGAGGGTTTCGAAGAACTGGAGGCCGTCGCCCCCATCGATCTCCTCCGCCGCGCCGGCGTTGACGTCACGCTTGCCTCGCTAGGCAATAATCCCGCCGTCACCGGTCGGAACGCACTGGTCCTGCAGGCCGACACCACCTTGTCCGCGGTCGGCGACCAACTCTTCGACTTGCTCTTCCTGCCCGGCGGCCCCGGCGTAAAACTCCTCCGCTCCGACCCCTGCGTGCGCGCCTCCGTCCTCGCCCACCATGCAGCCGGTCGCTGGCTCGCGGCCATCTGTGCCGCCCCGACAGTCCTCAACGACGCCGGCCTGCTTACCGGACGTCGTTACACCGCCCATTTTTCCGTCGCCGACGAACTGCCCGCGCTCCTTGCCCACGAACGCACCGTGACCGACGGCCGGCTGCTCACCTCCCGCGGCGCAGGCACGGCGATCGATTTCGGCCTTCTCCTCGTCGAAAAACTCACCTCCCCCGAAAAGTCCCGTGAAATCGCCCAATCCATTTGCGCTTAAACAAACCGCACGCCCATAAACATAGGCATTGCTCAGACCATTTTCATTTCGTCAATTCATGCAGCGACTAGGGGTTAAACCCTAGTCGCTGTTTTTGCGCATGGTCCTTTCAATGACCCTATCAAACCCGGTCGCTTCTCCCGGAAGTGACGGGGCAAAGCCTGCCCAAATCACGATATCATGTGCGGAATAGCCGGTTACATTAGCTCACGGCAAACGCTTGAACTGCGCTCCGCAGCCGTCGGCCGCATGAATGCAGCCATGCTTCATCGTGGCCCCGACGACATCGGAACCGAATCGCGGGGTGAGGCCACTCTCGGCATAAGGCGCCTCGCCATCTTCGACCCCGCCCACGGCCACCAACCCATGAGCACGGCCGACGGCCGCTGGCATCTGATTTTCAACGGCGCGATCTACAACTTCCGCGCCCTCCGCACCGAGCTCGCGTCGTCCCACGTGTTCAAAACCGAGTGCGACACCGAGGTGCTGCTCGCCGCCATCGCCCGCTGGGGTCGCAACGCCCTTCCCCGCCTGCGAGGCATGTTTGCCTTCGCCGCCTGGGATGCCGTCGAACACACTCTCCTGCTCGCCCGCGATTCGTTCGGCATCAAGCCGCTTTACGTTCACACCTCCTCCGACGGCGGCCTTCTCTTCGCCTCCGAACTCAACGCGCTTCTTGCCTCCGGTCACGTTCCCTCCGACATCGATCCGCAAGCCGTCAGCGACTACCTCGCGTGGCTCTCCGTCCCCGCACCGCGCACCATCTACCGCGCCGTGCAAAGCCTGCGCCCCGGCGAATATGCCGAATGGCATGGCGGCAAACTCTCGATCTCCGCCTACGACACCGCCCGCGATCTACTCACCCCGCCCCCCGGTTTCACCCCCGCCCGTTCCAGCGAAGAATTCACCACCGGCCTCCGCGCCCAACTCGAGGACACCGTGCGCGCCCACGTCGTCGCCGACGTGCCGGTCGGTGCGTTTCTCTCCGGCGGACTCGACTCGACCGCGCTCGTCGCGCTCATGTCCCGCCTCGGCGGCGCTCAACTCAAGACCTTTTCCATAGGCTTTGAGGACGCCGGCTACTCCGAAGCCGAAGCCGCCGCCGCCAACGCCCGCCACCTCGGCGCCGACCACCACGCGTCGGTCCTCACCGGCGCGCGCGTCGCCGGCGACATCGGCACACTGCTCGCCTCGCTCGACCAACCCACCGGCGACGGCATCAACACCTATTATGCCAGCCAGGCCGCCCGCGCCGGCGGCGTCACCGTCGCCCTCTCCGGACTCGGCGCCGACGAACTCTTCGGCGGCTATTCGTCCCTCGGCAACACGTTCCGGCTCACCCGCTGGCTGCCGGTCTGGCATGTAGTGCCTGCGCCGATACGCAACGTCCTCCTCGCCCGCTGGGACCGCGGCAACACCCGCTCCCGCAAGCTCGCCGGCACCCTCCGCCACGCCACCTCCCCCGCCTCGCTCGCCCTTCTGCAACGGCGCGTTTTCGGCGAATCCACCCGCCGCTCCCTGCTCGCCCCCGGAGTCGCCCCCGCCTACGCACCCCACCCCGAAGAGGCTCCGCTCGCCGCCGGCCTGCGCGACGCCGGTCTCTTCTCCGTCGCCAGCCTCGCCGACGTGCGCGGCTACATGGCCGACGTGCTCCTGCGTGACAGCGACGTGATGAGCATGCGCCACTCCCTCGAACTGCGCGTGCCTTTTGTCGACCGCCGGTTCGTCAACTGGGTCAGCTGCCAGCCCGCCGCGTTCAAACACACCCCCGCCCAGCCCAAATCCGCCCTCGCCCACGCCCTCGCCGACCTGCTGCCTCCCGATCTGCTCACGCGCAAAAAACGCGGCTTCACCCTGCCCTACGCCGTCTGGATGCGCGGTCCGCTCAAACCGTTTCTCGAAGACACGTTCTCCTCCGCCAGCGTGGGCCGCAGCGGACTTTTCGATTCCGCCGCGGTGCAGGCCCACTGGTGCCGCTTTCTCGCGGGCAACGACACGCTCGAATGGTCGCGCGTCTGGTCGCTGGCTATTCTCATCGCGTTCATCAACCGTCCCCGTCCCGCTTACTCCCACCCATGAACACGCTGCTGCTCGCACCCGAGCTTTTCACCACCGACAGCGGCATACCGCGCATCCTCCGGCTCTACCTCAAAGCCCTCTGCGATCTCGCCGGCCCCGACGATCATGTGCGTTTCATCGCCCTCAACGACACGTCCGTCGACTCGGCCGACCTCCGCCCTTATTCCCTCCCCGACGTGCTTGAACGCTGGGAAGCCTGCGGACGCGACAAGGGCCGCTTCGTCCGCAACACCCTCGGCCTGAGTTCAGGCATAAAACTCATCGTCTGCGGCCACGTCGCCCAGCTTCCCGTCGCCTGGCTCGCCAGCCGCCTGCGCCCCGGCCTGCGCTACGCGCTCGTCGCCCACGGAATCGAGGCATGGCGTCCCTTCGGTTTCTGGGAGCGTCGCGCCCTCAAAGGCGCCTGGCGCGTCCTCTGCGTAAGCGAATTCACGCGCAACGAAATCCTCAAAAACGTCCAACTCGACCCCGCCCGCGTCATCGTCCTCCCCAACGCGCTCGACCCCAATCTTCACCCCGACGGCATCGACTCCGCCCACATCACCACGAGCCAGCCGGTCATCCTCGCCGTCTCCCGTCTCTCCGCCTCCGACAACTACAAGGGCATCGACCACCTCATCGCGGCCATGCCCGCCGTCCTCGCCGCCGCGCCCGGCACCAAGCTTCGCATCGTCGGCCGCGGCGACGACATCCACCGCCTCCAAAACCTCGTCCGCGAACATCGCGTGGACGCCGCCGTGGAATTCGCCGGCTACGTCGACGACCGCCAGCTCCGCCACGAATTCGCCCGCTGCACCGTTTTCGCCCTGCCCAGCCAGAAAGAGGGCTTTGGTCTCGTTTATCTCGAAGCCATGTCCCACGGGAAACCGTGCATCGCCGCGCAGGCCGGCGGCGCCCCCGAGGTCATCACCCCCGAAAGCGGTCTGCTCGTTCCCTACGGCGACGTCCCCGCACTCGCCGCCGCCTGCGCCAACGCATTGTCCGCTTCCTGGGATGCAGCCGCAATTCGCGCGTGCGCCGCGCGCTTTTCCTATCCAGTCTTTCTCGCCAACGTGAAACGCCTTCTCGCCGCATGAGTTCGCCCGCCGGAGAACCTCCCACCCTCGTCATCGAAGCCGGTCGCGCCGAACGCCACTACTGGGCCGATCTCTGGCGCTACCGCGAATTGCTCGGCGTCCTCGCCGGCACCCGTGCGCTCGCCTTCCTCGGCTGGATCGGCCTGTTTTCCTATTCCCTCTACCTGATCCACGTTCCGTTCATCAGTCCGGGCATGAACCTGCTTGCCCGACTCGGCCCCCCATCAGGCGTGGATTCCCGTCGCCCTCACCGCGCTTTCGCTGATCCCCGCCTGGTTATTCTACCGCTGGGTCGAAACCCCGTTCGAGCAATGGCGCCGGCGTCGCGCCCGCCGCACCCTTGACTCCGCCGCCACCGTCCATCCGGTTGTCTGATCCCCCATGTCCACTCCCTACGATTTTCTGGTGATCGGCGGCGGCTCCGCCGGTTTCAACGCCGCCCGCACCGCCGCTTCCCTCGGCAAACGCGTCGCCGTCGTCGATGGCGCCAAGGTCATCGCCGGCCTTTGCATCCTCAACGGCTGCATGCCGTCCAAAACCCTCCTCTACTCGACCGACGTCCTCCACCTCGCCCAAAAGGGCAAAACCTTCGGCCTCAAAATCCCTTCGGCCAAAGCCGACATGAAGGCCCTCCACGCGCGTAAGAAAAAAATCATCGGCGAATTCGCCGCCTACCGCGCCCAGGCCCTCGAATCCGGCAAATACGACGTCTTCCGCAGCCACGCCCGTTTCGTCGATCCGCACACCGTCGAACTCGCCGACGGCAAACAACTCACCGCCAAAAAATTCCTCGTCGCCACCGGCTCCAAGGTCAGCGTGCCTTCCGCCGTCCCCGGACTCGCCGCCACCCCTTTCTGGACCAGCGACGATGTCCTCGATCTCGATTTTATCCCCGAGAGCGTGATCGTCCTCGGCGGCGGCATCGTCGCCTGCGAACTCGCCCAGTTCCTCCGCCGCATCGGCTCCAAGGTCACGCTCATCCAGCGCAGCAAAAACATTCTTAAAGACCACTCCCCCGCCGCCAGCGAGGTCGTCCAGCAGGCGTTCCGCGACGACGGCATCGGTCTCCACACCGACACAAAAATCACCGCCATCTCCGGCGACAAAAGAGGCGTCGTCGTCAAATTCACCAGCGGTGGCAAAACCCGCGTCCGTCGCGCCCGCCATCTTTTTAACGCCCTCGGTCGCGAGCCCAACACCGCCGGTCTCAATCTCGCCGCCGCCGGCGTGAAACTCACCGACTCCGGTCGCGTGAAAACCAACCGCTGGCAGCAATCCACCGCCGGCCACATCTACGCCGGCGGTGACGTCGCCGGCCCCCACGACATCGTCCACCTCGCCGTCGCCCAGGGCGAACTCGCCGCCCGCCACGCGTTCGGTGTCAAAGGCATCAAGCCCATCGACCACGCGCTCCTACTCAACGTCGTGTTCACCGAACCTCCCCTCGCCACCATCGGCGTGCAGGAAGCCGAACTCACCGAACGCGGCGAAAAATTCCTCGTCGCCACGTATCCGTTCAACGACCACGGCAAGTCCATCCTCATGGACGCCAACCACGGCTACGTGAAGGTCATCGCCGAACCCCAACGCGGCCGCATCCTCGGCGCCGAGATCGTCGGCGCGCAGGCCGGCGAATTGATCCACATTTTCAGCGGACCTCTCGCCATGCGGGCCACCGTCTTCGATCTCCTCCGCGCCCCGTGGTATCACCCCACGCTCGCCGAGATCCTCACCTACCCGCTCGAGGAAATCGCCGACCAGATCAAGCGCTGACCCATGCCCGATCTTCTGCGCCGGTTTCTTTCGCTGCCGGTCATCGCCCGTCTTCCCGTGCGCGTGCGTGGCGGCGTCGCCAAAGGGGCCCGATGGACATTTTTCCCGTGGACCGCCTACTGGCGCGGCACGCATGAACCCGCGGCGCAGGCTTGCATCCTCGCCCTGCGTTCCGACTGGACCGGCGCTCATGTCTGGGACCTCGGCAGTCATTACGGGCTGTTCGTCGTCGGGCTGGGTCTGCGCGCCGGCCCGACCGGCAGCGTCGCCGCTTTCGAGCCCAACCCGCTCAGTCACGCCCGCCTCGCCCTTCACGTGCGCCGCAACCGTCTCGCCCACGTCAAAACCTTCCCGTGCGCCGTGAGTGACCAAGCCGGCAATCAGCGCTTTTTTCTCTACGAGGGACTGGAAAGCACCTCCTCCCACCTCGCCTACGAAAACGAAACCTGGGACGAATCCATTCCTTCGATGCACGTGCCCGCCGTGCGGCTCGACGACCTTGTCGCCTCCGGCGAAATCAACCCGCCCGACTTCATCAAAGTGGATGTCGAGGGCCACGGTCACAAAGCCCTCGCCGGTGCCGCCGCCACCTTGGCCCGCTGCCGCCCCGTGCTGCTGATCGGTTTTCACACCGAGGCCGAAATCAGCGGTGTCCTCGCCGTGCTCACCCCGCTTCGCTACCGTATCACTCCCGTCAATACGGTCAGCCCCGCCGTGCCCGCCCCCGACCACGATTATCTCTTCGAACCCCTGCCTTGAACCCGGCGATGGTTTGAATCTGCTTTTCCCGTCAAAACCCTCCAACTTTCCCTCATGTCCAAATACCAGGCCCCCGCCTTTCTCGTTGATCTCCTCCACGCCCGCTCGCCGTCCGGCGCCGAATTCGAGGCCCAAAAGGTCTTCGATCATTACGTCAAACCGTCCGCCGACACCTACGCCAAGGACTCGATGGGCAACCGTCTCGCCACGCTCAACCCCAAGGGCGACCCCGTCCTCATGCTCGCCGGCCACATGGACGAACTCGGCCTCATCATCACCTTCGTCAACAAGGACGGTTTCATCTACTTCGACACCATCGGCGGCCACGACCTGAGCATCATCTCCGGACGCCGCGTGGTCATCCAGACTTCCAACGGCCCCATCAAAGGCGTCACCGGCAAACGCGCCATCCACCTCATGGACGAGGAGGACCGCAAGAAGGTCCCCAAGAAGCACGAGATCTGGATCGATATCGGCGCCTCTTCCAAAAAAGACGCCCTCGAACGCGTCTCCATCGGCGACACCGTCACCTACGACCACGAGTTTGAACTCATCCACGGCAGCATCGGCACCGCCCGCGCTTTCGACAACAAGGTCGGCGCCTACGTCGTCGGCGAAACCTTGATCCGCCTCGCCGCCGCCAAGAAAAAACCCGCGGCCAAACTCGTCTCCGTCGCCACTTCCCAGGAAGAAATCGGCACGCGCGGCGCCATCACCGCCGCCTACGCCGTCAACCCCCACGTCGCCCTCGCCGTCGATGTCGGCCACGCCACCGACCACCCCGACTGCGACCAGCGCAAATACGGCGAGACCAAACTCGGCGGCGGCCCGATCATCTGCCGCGGCCCCAACATCAACCCGAAGGTTTACGAGCGCCTCGTGAAGGCCGCCAAGAAACTCAAGATCCCCTACCAGCTCGAAGCCGACCCGCGCCCCACCGGCACCGACGCCCGCGCCATCCAGGTCGGCCGCAGCGGTATCGCCACGGGCCTCGTGAGCATCCCCCTCCGCTACATGCACACCCCGAGCGAAATCGTGGACCTCGAGGACGTCGAACGCACCGTGCAACTCTTCGTCCAGTTCGCCCTCGATCTCGAAAAGGGCGAATACCTGCACTGGTAACACCCGCCGTTTATCCGCGGCGCCGGCGCGCAAAGCCGCCGGCAACCAAAACCACCCCGCCCGCAAGCACCGCCGCGCTTGCCGGCTCGGGTATCGGTGCCAGTGCGGTGCCCACGATCGCCACGATGTCGGCATAATAAGCCGCCACCGCCACCGACGCGGTAAACTGCGTGCCTTCACTCGTGCCGATGGCGCTCAAAATACCGCTCAACAGCCAGCTGCCGTCGAGCTGTTGATAAAACAACGCACCGCCCGAATCCCCGCTCTGTCCCTGCGCCTCCCCCGTGATCGGGCTGTAAGTCGTGATTAACCCCACGGTCTGCGGCCCGCCTTCACTCAGACTGTAGTTGGCGTATTGATGAACCGTATTCGTGCCCCAGGTCATTGTTCCGCCGCCATCCGCCACCATCACCACCGGCTGGCCCGCCACCGGTGTGCTCGGCGAGATGTTTAAATTTTCCAACTCCGGCGCACCGTGCGTCGAGACGTTGATCCGATACAGCAGCAAATCCGTCGTGCCGATGCGTTGCGCCGAACCACCCAACGACGCATAAAAATCTCCGCCCAACGTGATCCCTCCCGAACCGACATGATTCGCCGTGATCACCCAGTAACCGGTGTCGTAAGCCCCGAGATACACTCCCGTGTTGCCCACGTTATCCCAAGGCAAACCGTCACCCGGATCCGTCGTCTGCCCCGCCGCGCCACCATAAATAACCAATGCCTGGGCCGAATGGGTGATCGCCATAACCGCGACCATCATAATCCACCAACGGGACATATAACCAAAGGAGAGCTTCATGGGGTTTTGAAACTGGAACGGGTCTAAGTCCCGCCCGGAAAAAATCAACCTCACGCCGCGTCTTCAGCCGCCTCGCCTTTGACCGCCTTGCGCATCGCCGGACGCCGTTTGCCGGCGACCACGTTGGAATCAATCACCACCTCGACCACATCGTTGCGGCTCGGCAGGTCATACATGACCTCCAGCATCAGGTTTTCCATGATCGAACGCAGCGCGCGCGCCCCCGTCTTCAGTTCCACCGCTTTCGCCGCGATGGCCTTGACCGCGTCGCTCGTGAACTTCAACCGCACGCCGTCCATCGCGAAGAGCTTCGAATACTGCTTCACCATCGCGTTCTTCGTGCGCAGCAAAATCTTTTCCAGATCCGCCACCTGCAGCGGCTCCAGCACCGACACCACCGGCAGGCGCCCGATGAATTCCGGAATCATTCCGTAGCGCACGAGGTCGCCGGGCTCGATCGACTTCATGATGCTCTCGGCGCTCATCGTCGCCGACTGCGTCTGCTGCGCCTTGATCGACCCAAATCCGAGCCCGCGCTGACCGAGGCGCTTCTCGATGATCCCGTCAAGGCCCACAAACGCGCCGCCGCAGATAAACAGAATGTTCGCCGTGTTGATCTGCACGTATTCCTGGTTCGGGTGCTTGCGTCCGCCCTGCGGAGGCACGTTGCACACCGTGCCTTCCAAAATCTTCAGCAGCGCCTGCTGCACGCCTTCGCCGGACACGTCACGCGTGATGGAAACGTTCTCCGTCTTGCGTCCGATCTTGTCGATTTCGTCGATGTAAATGATCCCGCACTCCGCCCGCTTCACGTCGAAGTTCGCCGCCTGCAACAAACGCAGCACGACGTTCTCCACGTCTTCGCCCACATAACCCGCCTCGGTCAGCGTCGTGGCGTCGGAAATCGCGAAGGGCACGTCGAGCACCTTGGCCAGCGTGCGCGCCAGCAGCGTCTTGCCCGAACCGGTCGGACCCGTGAGCAGGATGTTGCTCTTCTCGATCTCCACTTCGTTGAACTCCGGCGCAAGCGCCCCGTTGTCGGAGGAGGTCTGACCCGCGCCAAACATCAGTCGCTTGTAGTGATTATAGACCGCGACCGATAAAACTTTTTTCGCGTGGTCCTGGCCGATCACGAAGTCGTCCAGCGCCGCTTTGACCTCCGCCGGCTTGATGAGCCGAAACGCCGGCTTCGCATCCACCGCCGGCTGCTTCACCTCGCGGTCGATGATGGTTTTGCAGACGTTCACGCACGCGTCGCAAATGTGCACGCCGGGCCCGGCGATGATCTTCTTCACCTCGGACTGCGATTTTCCGCAGAATGAGCAGAGGGTCATGCGTGACGATTTGGCCATAGGTAAAGAGTGTTATCGGCTCGTTCGGCTGTCGAGTGTGCAGAAAAAAGACGGTGACCGTTAAGTC
Source organism: Opitutus sp. GAS368 (assembly GCA_945868215.1). Lineage (GTDB taxonomy): Bacteria > Verrucomicrobiota > Verrucomicrobiia > Opitutales > Opitutaceae > Rariglobus. The sequence continues at coordinate 7,883 of CAMBLN010000002.1, read as the reverse complement.
ACCGTCTTGAATTAAAAACCGCTCATCGCGAATCAGGCCGCGCTGGGAATGGCACTCGGCACAACCTTCGCCACTTCCTTGGTGGATTCGACGACGTGATCGACGAGGCCGTAAGCCTTCGCTTCGTGGGCGCTCAGGTAGTAATCGCGATCCGAGTCCTTCTCCACCTGCTCGGGTGTCTTGCCGGTGTGTTTGGCAATGACGCCGTTGAGCGTCTGGCGCCAGCGCAGGATCTCCTTGGAGGCGATCATGATGTCGGCCGTCTGGCCGCCCGCGCCACCGCTGGGCTGGTGGATCATCACGCGGCTGTTCGGCAGCGCGAAACGCTTGCCGGGAGTGCCCGCCGCGAGAAGCACCGTCGCCATGCTGGCCGCCTGGCCGATGCAATAGGTGACGATGTCGCACTGCAGGAAGTTCATCGTGTCATAGATGGCCATGCCACCGGTCACGACACCGCCGGGCGAGTTGATGTAGAAGTGGATGTCCTTCTTCGGGTCCTCCATCTGCAGGAACAGCATCTGCGCGATCACCAGATTGGCGACCATGTCGTCGATCGGCGAACCGATGAAGATGATGCGATCCTTCAGCAGGCGGCTGAAGACATCCCATTGGCGCTCACCGCGGCCGGTGCTCTCTAAGATGGTGGGAACGTAATAACTCACGAAGATTTCCTTGGTTTAAGTGAACTGATCACGCCTTCGCTGAGGCGTTCGTCACCGTAGCCTTGGAAACCAGCAAATCAAGGGCCTTGTCGAAAATGATCGACTGCTGGATGGCGCGGAGCTTCTCGCGGTCCTTGGTCAGCTCTTTGACGAGCTTCTCGGGCTTCTGGTTGTTCCGCACGGACTCGCGGTAGATGAAGGTGTCGATGTCGCGCTCGGTGACCGAGAGCTTTTCCTGCTCGGCAATCTTCGCGAGGAGGAGCTGCGTCTTCACGCGGGTGCGGGCCGCCTTGCTCGCGCTGTCGTGGAGCGCAGCCTTGTCCTTTTCGAACTGCTCGGCCGGCACGCCGCGGCGCATGTTTTCCTCGATGAAATTACGGAGAACCTGCTGGGTCTCGCTCTCGACGAGGCTCTCGGGAACAGCGAACTCAACCTTGGCATTGAGCGCCTCGGTCACCTGGCGGCGCTGGGCCTGGCGGTTCTCGAATTCTTTGCGCTGTTTCAGATTGTTGCGGGCGTTGGTCTTGAGGCCCTCAAGATCGTCGGCCTGGTTGGACTTGAAGAAGGCTTCGTCCATCTCGGGCAGAACGCGCTCACGGATCTCCTGCACTTCGACGGTGTAAACCGCGGTCTTGCCGGCGAGCGCCGGCACGGCGGCAAACTCGGCGGGGAAGGTCACGGTGACGTCCTTTTTGTCACCCTTTGCGAAGCCGGCGAGCTGTTTGCCGAGGCCGGGAATCAGACCTTCGTTTTCGCCTTCAACCTCTTCCCAGGTCTGCGGAACCTTGGCGTAGATTTGTTTTTCGGGGGCGATCTCAAGGATGGATTTGCCATCAACGGTGCCCTCGTAAGCGAGCTTGACGTAGTCGCCCTTGGCGGCCGGACGCTCGGCGATCTTGAAATCGGCGCGCTCGGCGCGGAGGGAGTCGATGGCCTTCTCGACCTCGTCGTCGGTGACTTCGACGGACTGGATCTCGGTGGGGAGGCCGGCGTAGTCGGGCAGGGTGAAAGTGGGGCGAACATCCAGCGTGATGGTCACGGTGGCGGCTTTGTCGGCGGCGATTTCGCCTTCCTGCACGTCGGTGATGTTGAGGGGCTCGAGCTTGGACTGCTCGAGGCCGCCGCGGTAGGCCTTGGCGAGGACCTTCTGCTTGAACTCTTCGCCGATCTCCTTGCCGTAGCGCTTGATGATCATGGCGGCGGGCGCTTTGCCCGGACGGAAGCCGGGGAGGCGGGCCTGCTTGGAAATCTCACCGACCACGGCTTGGTGTTCGGCGGCGACTTCGGCTTGGTCGAGGGTCACGACGAGGCTTTTGCGGGTTTCAGAGACGTCTTTGATTTCGATGTTCACAGTATAAAAAGAGCGGAGGGTTTTATTGACGGAATTGGGCAAAATACGCGTCCGCCGCTCGCGCGGTCAATGCCGGATTCTTAGACTCAAAGCTCTTGAAAGGCACGCGCCGGCCCAGCTTGATGCGTTTCCCCAATGCCCAGTCTCCGCCAACTGCTCGCCGAGCACCCCGCCCTTCTGTTGATCGACACCGCCTCGGCGCGCGTGCAGGTCGGGCTCTGGTCCGCGGGCGAGGCGCAACCGCCGCTCTGGCGCGTGAGCGACACCGAGGCGAGCACCGGACTTTTCGAATGCGTGGAGGCCGTCCTTCGCGAAGGCGGCCTGCGCATTGCCGACATCGGCGCCTTCGTTTTCTGCGAAGGTCCCGGCTCCGTCCTCGGCATCCGCACCGCCGCCGTGGCGTTGCGCGCATGGCGGGCGATCCACTCAACCTCCGCCATCTACTCCTATCAAAGTCTGGATCTCGTCGCCCGCTCCGTGAACCGCCCCGAGGTCAACGTCATCGCCGACGCCCGCCGTGATTCATGGCATGTCATGCAACTCGGCCAATCCTTGCGCCGGGTGCCCGCCCCCGAACTAAGCGGCGAACTCATCATGCCGGCGCATTTCCGCCACTGGACCGCCCTGCCCTCCGCCGTCACCACAACGAGCTACGACGTCGCCACTTTGCTAGAGGCATTAGCCGACGCGGATTTGTTTCGCGTATCCGAACACCCCGACGCCTTTGCTCACGAGGATCCGAGCTACGTCACGTGGACACCGCAGATCCACCAAGCGCCGCGTCCGTCCAACTGATTCCCCACGATGTCCACCGCTTCACGTCTGCCGCTTCGTTGCTGGGCCGAGATCGATCTCGCGGTCCTCGAGCGCAACCTGCGCCTCATCCGCGCCTCGTTGCCCGGCCACATGCGTTACGTCGCGGTCGTCAAAGCCGACGCCTACGGCCACGGCCTTCACCAAACCGCCGCGCGTCTCATGCACGCAGGAGCCGATCTCTTCGCCGTGGCCAACCTCGCCGAAGCCGCCTCCTTGCGTGAACTCGGCCCGGGCTGGCCCATCCTGCTGCTCAGCCCTCTGCTCCCCGACGAAGCCCGCCACGTGCTCGACTACGATGTCACCGTGACCATCTCCTCCGCCGAGGAAGTGGAACGCCTCGATGCCGTCGCCCGCGCCGCCAACCGCGAACTCAACGTCCACCTTAAGATCGACACCGGCATGGGCCGCCTCGGCGTCTGGCACGAACACGCCCCCGCCCTCTACAAACAAATCGTCGCCGCCACCCACCTTCGCCTCGCCGGGGTGTTCACGCACTTCTCCAGCCCCGACGACGATCCCGTCTTCACCGCCGAGCAACGCCGCCGTTTCCTCGCCGCGCTGCAGGCCTTTGAGGGCATCGATCTTTCCTCGCTCTTCATCCACGCCGACAACAGCGCCGGCCTCGAAACCATCGAGGTCGCCGGCCCGTTCAACGCCGTTCGCATCGGCCTCCTCCAGTTCGGCATTCTCCCGCACAACGGCGCACTGCTTTCCCAAGTCCATGCCGAACCTGTATTCAGTTTTCGGACACGCGTCGGTCTCGTGAAACAACTGCCCGCCGGCTCCACCGTGAGCTACGGCCGCACCCACACGCTCCGCCGCGACACCACCGTGGCGATCCTCACCGCCGGCTACGGCGACGGCGTGCCCCGCGCCGCCAGCAACCGCGGCCAGGTCCTCATCCGCGGCAAACGCTGCCCGATTCTCGGCCGCGTAACCATGGACCAGACCATCGTCGACGTGACCGACGTAACCGGAGTCATCGCGGGCGATGAAGCCGTTCTCGTGGGCCGCCAGCAGGACTCCCGCATCGACTTGGCCGAGTTCAGCCAATGGGCCGATACGATCCCTTGGGAAACCTTGTGCTCGGTCACCAAGCGCGTGCCGCGGCTTTACCGCACGTCGCTGGGTCTTTGACCGGCTTTTATCAGCTTCGGGAAACTTTCCGCCCACGCGTAACGTCCTATTGCCGTGGCGCGCTTTTGGCGCATCCTCAACGCGTAGTCCGCTTCCCAACCTCCCCGCCCCCATGAAGCTCGATCTCTCCCCCCAAGAAGCCTGGCAACCCCGGCCCTATTCGCAGTGGAACGAGGACGCCGCCCGTCACTTGCTTCGACGCGCCGGCTGGGCCGCCCAGCCGCCCGAGGTCGCCCGCCTCATGACCGAGGGTCTCAAACCCGGGCTCGAGCGTCTCTTCCCTGCCAAGGCCGGCGCGCTGCCCAAGCCGCGCCTCATCGCCAACATCGAAGCCGCCAACCCCGCCTACGCCCAAAAAATCCGCAACGCCGAGTCCCGCGAACAGCGCCAGGTGCTCCAGCGCGAACAGCGCGAACGCCAACAGCAGGGCCTTCAGGATCTCGCCATCAAGTGGCTTCAATTCGCCTCCCGCCCCGAAAATGCCGCCACCGAAAAATGGACGCTTTTCCTGAGCGACGTCTACGTCGTCAGCCAGGAACAGGTCAACAACACCGCCTACATCTTCAAACACCAGGACATCATCCGCCAGGGTTGTCTCGGCGCCGCCCCCGTGCTCACGAAGTCCATCTCGCGTTCACCGGCGATGGTGCGCTACCTAAACCTCCAGGATAGCAAAAAGAACGCCCCCAACGAAAACTTCGCCCGCGAACTCTTCGAACTCTTCGTGCTCGGCGAGGGCAACTACACCGAGGACGACATCAAGCAGGCCGCCCGCGCGTTCACCGGCTACCGCACCCAGCGCGACGAATTTCAATTTCAGTCCAATCAGCACGACGGCGGTTCCAAAACTGTCTTCGGCAAGACCGGCGCCTTCACCGGCGACGACGTGATTGACGTCGCTTACGAGCAATCCGCCGCCGGCCGCTTCATCCCGCGCGAAATGGGTAAATTCTATCTCAGCGAGGACGTTCTGGCCGACGCCTACCTCGCCCCGCTCGGCGACTGGTGGCGTTCCACCGGCTACGATCTCCGCCAACTCACCCATCGCTTCTTCGGCAGCCGGCTTTTTTTCCACCCTGCCTTTCGCGGCAACTACATCAAGCGCCCGACGCAGTTCTTTCTGGGTCTGGTCCAGGACCTCAACATCAACGTCGCCCCCTACCCGCGCCACTCCCTCAACACGCTACGTCTCATGGGCGAAGAACCCTTCCGTCCGCCGAATGTCCGCGGCTGGGTCGGCGGACGCCTCTGGATCAACTCCGGCACGCTCAACGCCCGCCGCCAGCTCGTCGAAACGCTGTTCGCGCCTCTCAACGAGGAAAATCTCAACGCCGACGAACAGGTCGAACTCGTCGCCGCCCGCGCCCAGGGTGTGGGCACCTTCACCGTCACCGAAGAGCGCCTCGAAAAAATGCTCGAAACCATGACCGCGGATCAGATCACCGCCCGCTTCGTCGATTATTTCCTGCCCGTCAAAGTCAGCGAAACCTTCCGCGCCAACGTCCACTCGTTCCTCACCGGCGAGACCGAGGGCTCCAAACGTCTCGCCCGTCTGCGCAACACCGCCGTCACCCTGCTCCAGTCCCCCGAATACCAACTCTGCTGACCCTTGCCCCACGCGTCATGAACAACCTCTACCAATCCCCGCCCGCCACCCGCCGCGAGTTCCTCACTTGGGGAAGCAAGGGAATCGGCCTTCTCGCCTTCAGCCAGTTCGCCCCGTCGTTCCTCGTCCAGTCCACCCTCGCCGCCACCCCGGCCCCCGAAAAGGACCGCTCCATTCTCGTCCTCGTCCAACTCGCCGGAGGCAACGACGGTCTCAACACCGTCATCCCTTACGAAGACCCCGAATATTACCGCCTGCGCCCCACCCTCGGCATCAAGAAAACCGAAGCCCTCCGCCTCGACGACCATCTCGGCCTTCATCCTTCCCTGTCCGCACTCCACACGCTCATGCAGGAGGGCCGCGCCGGCATCATTCAAAACGTCGGTTACCCCAACCCCAACCACAGCCACTTCCGCTCCAGCGAAATCTGGGAGACCGGCAGCGAGAGCAACCAATTCCTCCCCACCGGCTGGATCGGCCGTTTCCTCGACAACGACTGCGGCGGCGCGCCCGGCACCGCGGGCACCGGCGGCGACCCGGTCGCCGTCCACGTCACCAACGAGCTCCCCCAATCTTTCCAAGGCGACAAACCCCACTCCACCTTCGGCCTGCGCGGCGGCGGTCGCGGCAACAACAAGGAGAACCTCGCCTTCCTCGAAAAGCTCGTGAAGGAGGACGACCATCAGGCCAACGCCAACGCCTCGTTCCTCCGCGCCACCATGATGGACGCCCTCGTCACCGAACAGCGCGTCCAGAAAACCATCGGCAGCTACCGCGCCGAATCCGCCTACCCCGGCAACAACTTCGCCCAGTCCCTGCGCAACGTCGCCTCCCTCATCGCCGCCGGCATGTCCACCCGCGTCTATTTCGTCTCCCTCGGCGGCTTCGACACCCACAGCAACCAGGCCAACAACCACGCCAATCTCCTCCGCAACCTCTCCGAGGGTCTCGCCGCCTTCCAAAAAGACCTCGTCGCCAAAAAACTCGATTCGCAGGTCCTCACCATGACGTTCTCCGAATTCGGACGCCGCCCCAACGAAAACGAAAGCCGTGGCACCGACCACGGCACCGCCGCCCCGCTCTTCATCATGGGCAGCCAGATCAAAGGCGCCCTCCACGGCACCCCGCCTTCCCTGAACAACCTCCCCAAAAACCAGGACTTGGCCTTCAGCACCGATTTCCGCCAGGTCTACGCCACCGTCCTGGACAAATGGTTCTCCTGTCCCACCGACCAGGTCCTTAATAAAACCTACGCCCCCCTGCCTTTTATATAAGCTATCATCCACCCTCCCTCGCTCTTACCTTCACTCCGCCCCGATCGACTACATAAGGGTTGCAATAAAACCGGCACGGCATCGAATAAACGGAGTGACTGCGGGATTTGACGAATAGGGTATAACCCCTATTAATTAACCCTCTGCTCCGTTTCCGCCTTCGCCGTGATTCACTCCGCCTTTCAGTCCAGCCGACTCCGCCTCGCCGCCAGCCTCCCGCTGGCCTTGGCCGCCGTCTGTATGCAGGCCGCCACGTTCACTTGGGATGGCAACGGCGGCACCGGCTCCACCAATTGGTCCACGGCCAACAACTGGAATCCCAACACCGCTCCCACCCGCACCAGTGGCCATGACTTGATCTTCGCCACGGGTAACAAGCTCACCAACAACGCCAACGGGGGCGACTGGACGATCAGCTCCCTCACTTTCAGCAACACCGCCGGTGCCTTCACGTTAGGTGGCAATGATCTTTATCTGGGCTCCGGCGGTATCACCAACAACAGCACCTCCACCCAGACGATCGACAACCAGCTCAACCTCTCCGCCAACCAGAGCTGGACCGCCGCCAGCGGCGCGATCACCACGACCGCCTACACCAACGCCGCAGGCAACAACCTCACCCTCGCCGGTTCCAACACGATCACGGTTTCCGGTCAGCTTAACAACGTCGCCACCCTCAACCTCACCGGCTCGGGCAACCGCACGTTCAACAGCACCAACCAGGTCACCGCCTCCACCCTGAACGTCTCGAACACCGGCACCAACACCTTCAACGGCCAGATCAACGCCGGCACCGTCAACGCTTCCTCCGGCACCACCACCTTCGCCAACGTCCAGGCCTCGACCGCCATCAATGTCAGCGGCACGGCCAACGCCAACTTCACCGGCCCGGTCACCGGTGGCTCGAGCGGCATCACCATTTCCAGCAGCGGCAACATCGAATTCTCCGGCACGATCAACAGCGGCTCGATCACCCTCAACGGCACCGGCACCACCACCCTCACCGGCAGCGGCGGCAAAAGCACCGGCGCCGTCGT
>CAMBLN010000001.1 GCA_945868215.1 Opitutus sp. GAS368 | reverse complement strand
CTGGTGCTGACCCTAGGCAAGGCGAACGCGGGCTGGGGCAAGGAGCCTCCGCCGGTGCCTTGAGCGCCGGCCGCGTCGTCTTAGTTTCCCGGTTCTCGGCCGCCAAGAGTTGGCGGCGAGGGCCGGCATGACCGGATTAGTTGCCGTTGCTCTTCTTTTTCCTCTCGGCCGCTTCCTTCTCCTTTTTGGCGGCGCGAGCGGCCTTTTCCTGTGCGTTTTTTTCGGTTTCCGCTTTCCACTTCGCTAGCTCCTCGGGATCTAGTTTGCTGTTCACGTTGGCATCGAAGCGGCGAACGACATCCGGCGGAGGAGCATCTGCGGGTGCTCCTCCGCCCGGTGTTGACTCGGCGAAGCTTATGGTGGCCGACAAGGCGGCGCAAATTGCGAAACACAAGACATTGATGTTGGTTTCCATGGACGGGAAACTCTAGCGGGATTCGAGAAAAAGGCTGGCGGCCAAGAGGCGCCCACTGGCTGTTGAGTTGGCGACGCGAAGGACGTTATTGGCTTCGAGCCAGTCCGGGGGGACGGGTATGTCCCAGATCGGGGAGTCTGGGCGGGAGGGCGGCGTGAGCACGCGGCCGTTGAGCTGGAGCGCATAGTCGGGCGAAAGGTCGTCGAGCACCAGCCGGAGGATGGCTCGCGAAAGACCCGGACGGCGGAGGGCGTCGGCCGGCAGGGGGATGCGGGTCTCGGTGGCGCCGTCGCCGAGGGAGACGAGGACGTCGCGTGAGACGTGTTGTTCGCGGCGGACAAAGCGGAGCGAGCCGGGATCGGCGGAAAGGGTGAAGGCGAGGACGAGGGGCGACCTGGCCGGGACGGCGACGGTGGCGGAGTGACGTTTGCCGGTGGCGGCCGCGGTGGTTTCGACGTTGCGGAGGTGGGGTGACTCGTTGTGGAGGGAGAGCCGGTGCTCGGTGAGGCCGTCGAAGGCGGTGCCGCCGGGGGCGGAGAGGTCGAGGGGGACGGAGAGTTCCCGGTTGGTGTCGTTGAAGAGGAGCAGGGAGAGACGGCGGCCATCGAGGGCGGCGGCGGCGAAGAGGCCGGGGGTTTCGGATTGGACGGCGAGGAGGCTTCCGCGGAGGGGCTTGAGGAGGCGGAAGGCGGGGAAGTCGCCGCCGTTTTGGCGGGGCTCGTGGGCGGCGCGGTGGAGGGCCTTGTCGGGCATCTTTTCGAGCAGGTAGGCGATGTCGCGGACGAGGTAAGTGGCGGAGTTGAGGGCGCGGGCGGAGGGGGCCTCGGGGCCGTTGACGCGGGCGTTGCCGGGTTGCTGGGGGTCGAGGTAGCCGCCGGCCTCGGTGTTCCAGAAGGCGAGGCGACGGCCGTAGTTGCCAAGCGAATACGCATAGGCGACCTCGTAGGAGGCGGCGACGCGGCGGGTGTCGCCGCCGTAGTGGTGCTCGTGGAGGGCGTCGATCCAGCGGTGGTTGGCGTCGATGGTGGGCTTGATCAGGCGGTGCCAGGACTCCCAGTTTTCGTTGAAGAAGTTGAAGCCCCAGCCGGCGGCGAGGCGGACGGAGGGATTGGTCTCCTTCACGGCGGGGCCGAGGACGGCCATCATCTCGTTGTAGAGGCGGACGTTCACGGGGCCGGACCAGTAGTGTTTTTGTTCGGGGTCGCGGCCGGACCAGAGACGGACGACGCGGTGTTCGCGGCCGCGGAGGGTGACGGAGCCGCCGTCCTCGAGGACGGCGCGGCCGGCGCCGTAGCCGAGCTGGACTTCCTGGCCGGGCACGGCTTCACGAGGCAGGTAGCTGCTAAGGACGTAGTCGAGGGTGCGGTCGGGGTGCTGGACAAAGAAGATCTCGCGATCCCAGACGAGGCCGGGGACGGGGAGGCCGGTGGCGCGAAGGACCATGGGGTCGCCGGGTTTCACGCCGTCGGTGACGTAGAGAGAGGCTGAATAGTTGACGGCGGGTTTGGTGGCCCAGTTCAGGTAGGGTTCGTTCCAGAACTCCAGGTTGGCGGGGGCGGAGGGATCGGCGGCGGCGGCCTCGGCGTAGGCGCGGCCGAGCGAGCGCAGGCGGTCGGCCCAGTTTTTCGGATCGGAGAGCGGCAGGGCGGGCTGGTAGCGGTCGAACCAACAGTCAACGACGGTTGCGAGGCCGGCGGGGGCACGCGTATCGGCACCGCCGATTCGCGTGGGCGAAGGGGCGGGGTTTTTGTGAACAAGACGAACCGACTCGACGCCCCAGTCGGCGATTTCCGCCTGGCTCATGGGAGCGGCATGGACGCCGAAGAGGCCGCGGGGGATTTCGCGAGCGCCGTTTATCTCGAGGAGGTCACCGGAGAGGGTTACGCCTGCGGCGGAGGCCTGCGTGAGGCCTCCGCCGAAGATGAGCTGCCCGATGACCAGGGAGCATGGGAGGATACGGGAACGGAGCATCGTGACTTAAGCGGAGAGGAGTTTGTAGATGGACATGAATCTCACCGAAAGAGGCGAAGCGGGCCGGTAGACGACGGCTCCGCTCGGTGTTTCAAGGCAGGGAAAGTTTTTCGGCGATGATGGAGATAGGGTTACTTATTTTCCCACGTGTAGGCGCCTTCCTTGGAGACGGTGCCGACAAAAGTCTTGCCGCCGGCGTTGACGGTGAGGGTGCCGCCGTCGGGGCCGCGGAGCTGGTGGATGAGGCCCTCGGGGCCCTTGCCGGTCTCGCGCCAGACGTATTTGCCGTGCTCCACCCAGTCGTGGGGCTGACCGTCGCGCATGACCTTGAAGTCGGCGAGGGCGTCACCCCAGGTAGCGGCGAGGGCGCGGCCGCCGGCGCCGACGTAGGAGACGGTGCCGGTGGCGAGGGCAGAGGTGTCGAGCTTGGCCTTGGCGAGCAAGGCCTTCTTGAAGCTTTCGTAGTCGGGGAAGGCGGGGGCCTCGCCGACCTCAAGGACGAAGCCGCTGAGGTCACCGGAGGAGCCGGCGACGCCGGCGAGGGCGTGGTGGCCGGAGTGCAGCGGGACGGTTTCGGTGACGCTCTTGCGCTCCTTGTTGATGGCACCGGTGGCGGGATCCTTGGTCTCGACGGTCTTGCGGCTGGTGCGCTCGGTGAACTGGATGCCGCGGGTGGCCTCCTCGTCGGGAGAGAGGGCGCCGGCGAGATTGACGGGATGGAGGGCGGCCCAAGTGGTGGCGCCGCGGAGGAAGGTGATGTTGTTCACGACCTCGGCGCGGACGGTGAGGGGGAGGGAGACGCGCCAGGGAACGGTGGCTCCTTTGGCGAGGAAGAGGGCGACCTCGCGATTCTGGGCGGCGCGGTTGGGGTGGCGGATCTTATCCTTCTTGTAAAGGGCGGAGCCGGTGAAGACGGGGTCGTTGGTGGGGGCGAAGCGGAGGTCGGCGACGCCGCGTTCGGGATCGTCGAGGACGAGCTTGAAGCCGTTGGTATCGCCGCCGGGCGCGGAGCCCTGGGCGAGGGTGCCGAGGGTGAACGTGCGGCCGTAGTAGTAGGTTTCGTGATACGCGGCGGGCTTCCAGTAGTCGCCGGCCTGGGGCTCGTGGTAGGGGGGCTTGGTGTTGAGGAGCTCGCGGGGCCGCTCAAAAGTTTGGGTGCCCAGATTTACGATGGCGGGAGGCGGAAGGTAGGAGCTGGTGAGCGCGTGGACGATATCGTATTCGAATTTTTTGGGTTGCAGCGGGGCGCCGAAGTAGAACCAGCCCATCTCGGCGAGGGAGCCGCCAAAGGGCTGGACGTGGTTGTAATCGCGGCAATTGGGGCCGGCGGCGCCGCCACGGTAGTATTTGACGGCGGTGGCGGCGAGCCACCAGTCGAGCATGGCCTTGCCCGAGGCGCGGACTTCGGGGTCTTTGGCGAAGTCGTGGATGTTGAAGGCGGGCGTGATGGTGTGGCCGAGATAGTTTTCGGAGTCCCACTCGCCGTTGCCGGCGCGGAAGAGGGCGGTGGCGAAGCGGGTGAGGCGGCGCTTGTAGGCGGCGGTGACGTCAACGGATCCGCTTTCCTCGGCGAAGAGATAGACCGAGGTGAAGCGCATCATGGAGAGGTTGTCGGTGGTGCGGGTATCGACCCAGGAGTTGACGACGGTGGGGTCGTAGCCCTTGTCGCCGCGGACGACGAGTTCGCTTTTGCGCCGGTTGGGGTCGATCTCGGTCCAGAGGCGGGCACCTTCCTTCATTCGGGCCAGGTATTCGGGCGGGAGGAGGGGGCCAAAGTGGAAATATTTGCGAGGCTGATGCTTGATGACGAAGCAGGCGAAGTAGTCGATGCCGGCGGTGCGGGCGTGCCAGTCGCGGTTGTGATCCTCTTCGTAGAGTTTGGAGAAGCCGACGGGATCGCCGGCGACGGCGCGGGCCATGGCTTGGCCGAGGGCGTATTTCTCGTTTTCGAAGTGGGTGTTGAAGGCGAAGCGCTGGGTGAGGGAAGTGCGGAGGACGAGGTCCACGCGGGAGCGGTGGGCGTCGAGCCAGTTGGCGGAGTGAGCGGGGTTGAGGAACGCGGGGGCGGCTGGGACGGTGACGGGAACGAGGCGACCTTGGGCGTCGGTGGTGGCGAGGGCGGAGTGGGCGGCGGTGAAGCGAGCTGCGGCATCGGCGGCGGCTGCGGCTGCGGCGGCTTCGCTGGCTTTGCGAGCCTCCTTGGCGGTGAGCGTGCGCACCTCGGTCGGGGCGGTGGCGTTTACGCTGTCGGGGCCGGGAGAGTCGTCGGCGAAGGCCATGGCGGTGGCCAGGAAGGCGGTGGCGGTGATCAACGCGTGGGCGGGGCGGGTAGGCATGGGGAAAGGGGGGAGGAGACAGAGGGCCAGAGGGACAGAGGGACGGAGCGGAGAAGGGTCCGATAAGTTGGCCAGGGAACAGGCCCGCACGTGAGGTGAAGGCGAAAAGACAGGCATGGACTGCAAGCGGGAAAAAGATAAAACGTTCAAGTGAAAAGCCCCGCCGGTAGATAATCCGAGAGCAGTGAACCACAACGTTCCGGCTTTGGCCGCTACTTTTTACCGCGCCGAATTTCTAAGCGGACAAGGGGTGAAGTGCGGAAGGACTAAGTCAAAACACAGACTTGCTCGGCATTTGACTATAAAGCGTAAGAAATGATTTCGGTGCTCCGTAATCGAGGTTGCGAAGTTTTCACCATCCTTAGTTCGCCTACCTTTAATGAGCATCGCGTCACGCGTTTCGATTTTTGACACCCGTTCGTGTCGCAGGTCCGCGGTCGCCACGCGGTTATTTTCCCGCGAAAATATGCGTTTAATCGTGCGGCTGCTTGGTTGGGGGGGGAGGGGGGAGGGGGGGCAGGATGTAATTATCCCCCAAGGCGGGCGGAATAACACCCTAGTTCCATTCGGGACACCCTAAAAAAAACTTGACCAATTTTGGATATGGTAGAAAGTTTAAGCTAATCACCTCTGCCACCCCGCGACTTCTTTGCTTTCCCTGACGCCAGTTTACTGCCCAGACGTTTTAATTCTTTCACTGATACTTTAAACCTAAACCACTGATACGTTATGTTACCCAAAGTGCCCCTGACAGTTTCACGCCGACTCCTTGCTCTCATTTCCACGCTCGGGTTGGCCGACATCGCTTACGCACAAACCGCCGTCACTTGGACCGGCGCCACCAACACCACGTTTTCGACCAACGGAAACTGGGATGGGGCCTCCGCACCGGCAAACAACACGACGACGAATTACGCCATTTTTTCGGGCACGCCGACTGTTAACCCAAACCTGACCGGCGCGCGCAGCATCGCGGGTCTCGATTTTCAAACGGCTGGGTGGACCCTCTCCGGATTGGGTTTGACCGTCGGCGCCTTCGGTATCGACAGCGCGGGTGCGGGCACCAATACGGTTTCCGCTCCCATCTCGGTGGGTGTGGCGGGTGGCACTTGGTCCATTGGCACGGGCAACACGCTGGAGCTGAGCGGAGTGTTGGGTGGGGCGAATGGATTCATTGTAGACGGACCGGGCAAGCTGGTCTTGAGCGGCAGTTCCGCGAACACCCATTCGTCAACCATCACGCTGCAAAACGGTGCGGATCTGGATCTCGGCAAAACCGGAGGTGTAAACGCTTTGATTGGAAGCACGTCGGTCGGCGATGGCTCGGTGGTCAGGTGGCTGGGTGGGTCGCAGACGAATGCGGCCACTATTTTCACGGTCGGTGTAGGGGGGCTTCTGGATCTCAATGGTTTCGATGCCGCCTTTGCCTGGTCGGGGGGGGGTAACAGCAAGATCACGCTCTCGGGCGGAACGGTCCAAACCGGATCCAACACGTGGACTTTTGGCGGCAACAATTCCGGTTCCGCCATTGTGAACGGCACCGTGGTGTCCACGATCACGGGTAACGTGAACTTGGGTTTGGCGGGATCGTTACGCGGTGTGAGCCTTGCAGACAATGCCACCGGCCTTGATCTCGATATCCAGGCAAATGTCACGGATGCGGGATTGGCGACAGGTGCCGGTTGGAACTTTACCGCCTCGGCGGGTTCCCCGGAGGTTCGCTTGAGCGGTAATAACGACTATCGCGGAGCGGTTACGGTTGGAGCCGGTGTTACCCTGTATGCGGATAACGCCAATGCGTTGGGCACCACCGCCGGATCCACGACCATTTCCACCGGAGGATCCTTGGTGGTTCGCGGCGGCCTGAGCTACGCCGAAAACATTGTGATCGGTTACAGCACCACGCCGGGATTGCGGAGCGAGAGCGGCAACAACACTTGGGCGGGGAACATCGCCAATCTCGGTGGCAGCAACCGCACGCCTGGAACTATTCAGGTGGATGCAGATTCCCTCACGGTGACGGGTTCATTGGCCGGGTTTTCGAACGACTCCCGCCAGTTGGGCAAAACCGGTGCCGGTGCGCTTATTTACAATAACGCCGCCAATAACATCGTGGGAACCATCTTCGCCAACGGCGGCGTGTTCGCCTTCGCTCCCACCGGCGAGGTGAACGTTCGTGGTGGCAATACCGCGTTGAACGGGGGCGCGATCGCGGCCCCGGACAACATCACCATGGGTTTGGGCACGGGAAGTAACCAAATCCGTTTCGGTGCGGCCGGCGGCGGTTTTGCCGCCTACGGCGCCGACATCGACGCCAACATCGGCAACGCGGGAGCGATGATGACGTGGGGTGGTTCCACCGCCGCGCAGATTCCAACCGCGACGGTAAACGGCATCAGCGTCACCGGATTGAGCACGATCTACTTTGGCGGCACCGGTTACAGCGGAACCGTGAATCTTGGCTTTACCGGGGGTGGTGGCTCGGGCGCCGCGGGCACGGCGACGATTACCGACGGCGTGGTGACCGGCTTTAACATCACCGCTGGCGGCACGGGCTACTCCACCGCCCCCACCGTCACCATCGCCGCTCCGACCGGCAACGGCGGCACGGCCAATTTCCTGGCCGACAACGCTCCCTTGATCCTCAACTCGACGATCTCCGCCCACAAGGTGACCTTTCGAAACGCGCTCAATCTGGCCGCTGTTTCCTCGACCTATACCGGCGAGCGCGAGATTCGGGTGCTGGACAACACCGGCTCGACGGCCGACCGCGGCGTGATCAGCGGGATCATCTCCAGCGGCAAGTCCGGTATCGGTATCAATAAAACCGGCGCGGGTGTCCTCGAACTCACCGGTGTCAACACTTACAACGGCATCACCCGCATCACGGCCGGCACTCTGGCTCTCGGCGCAAGCAACGTCCTCTCGAACTCGTCCAACATCGTGCTCGGCGGCGGCACGTTTGCGGTGGGCGGATTCACCGACACGGTCGGCACGCTCTCCCTGACCGCCAACAGCTTCCTGACGCTCGGGGTCGGCGGCGCGCTGGTGTTCGCGGACAGCGCCAGCATCGACTGGGGTTCCTCCCTGCTCTCGGTCTCCGGATCTTTCGTGGACGGCGTGAGCCTTCGTTTCGGGTCGAACGAATTCGGCCTCACCTCGGCGCAGCTCGGGAAGATCAGCATCAACGGCGGTGCCGCCGGAATCGACGCGTTCGGTTATCTCACTCTGGCCACCATCCCGGAGTCCTCGGCCTTCGCCGCGTTCGCGGGAGTCGGCGCGCTGGCGCTCTCCGCTCTCCGTCGCCGTCGTCGCGCCTGATGGCGGCGCGGGGCGCCTGACGTTCTCCCGACCAATCAAGCCCGCACAAGCAGCCGCATCCGGTAATCGGGTGCGGCTTTTTCATATGAACATTTCCGCTTCATCCCCGCGACGTGTCTTTGTCGAGAACGCCGTCGGAGACGGCCGCACGCCGGACACGCGCGCCCTGCAGGCCGCGATCGACGCGGCGGCGGCCCCTGGCGGCGGCGGCCACGTCGTCGTGCCGCCCGGAGTATTTCTTGTCGGCACGCTGCACCTGCGCTCGAACCTGCATCTCGAGCTCGCTCCGGGGGCGGTGTTGCTCGGCTCGCCGCGGATCGAGGACTACGAGGACCTGGGCGCGGGGTTACAGAAGGATCTCCAGCCCTATCATCTCCTTGTCGCGCACGGGTGCGGGAACCTGCGGATCAGCGGGGGCGGGCGGATCGACGGGAGCGGTCCGGCGTTCTGGGAAAAGTAGCCCAACGCGTGGGGCTGGTATCGGGAGCTGGCGAAGCGCCCGAGCCCGATGCTGGAGTTCAAGGACTGCCGGCGCCTGCAAATCGAGGGCGTGGAGATCGCGAACTCGCCTGGCTGGACGCTGCATCTGAAGCGTTGCGACGACGTGGTGGTGCGCGGCGTCTCGATCCTGAACGACCTGGGCGGGCCGAACACGGACGGGATCGACATCGACGGATGCCGGGACGTGCGCGTATCGGATTGTCTGATACAGGCGGGCGACGACGCGGTGGTGCTGAAGACGACGCCCGATTCGCGGAGCTGCGAGCGGGTGACGGTGACGAACTGCTCGATCACGACGCGGTGCCGGGCGCTGAAGCTGGGGGCGCTGGAGTCGTTCCACGACATGCGGGACGTGGTGTTCTCGAACTGCGTGGTGCGGGAGAGCGTGGCGATCTTCGCGCTCTACTGCCGCAACGGCGGCACGTTGGAGAACATCGCGGTGAGCAACATCGTGGGGCACGCCTTCGCGAACGCGGACCACAACCAGCCGATCCACATCGACAGCGCGCGGGCGACGGAGGAGTCGCGGCCGGGGCGGATAAGGAACGTGACGGTGGACAATTTCATCTGTCACTCGAACGGCCGGGTGCTGATCACGGGCGAGCCGGGGCACCCGGTGGAGAACATCACGCTGAGAGGCGTGATGTTTTTCCTGCGGGACACGTTTGACTGCGGGCAGCCGGACGGGGCGCGGAAGGGAAACCAGTTTTCGCCGCGGACGCCGGAGGCGCGGGCGGCGCGGGCGGCGTTCGTGGCGCAGCATGTGCGCGGGCTGGTGTTGCGGGATTGCCGGGTAGACCGGGCGGCGGCGGGGCCGGGCGCGGAGGGTTTTGAGGATTTGTGGGCGCGGGATGTCGAGCGGCTCCACCTCGGCGGGGCGGAGCCGTTCGCGCTTGCGGGGCGGGCCGATGCCGACGGGTGAACCTTTTCAGAGTTGAGAGGATTTTGAGCGTAGTCGTCGCCGAGCGGGCACCACGTTTGCGGGCGCTTTCACGGTTCGATGTCCGGACGGACCGTCCGCAAGCGGACTGCCTACATCGGAACGACGGCTGCGTGCCAGTTGAAACGGCCCCTCACGGCGCGGTTGAGGAGCGCATGAGGCGCTGGAGGTTGGCGGCTTTTTCGTCGCGGGCTTTTTGTTCGTCGGGGGAGAGGGGGCGGCGGGCGCCGCGGCGCTCGATGGTGCCGTCCATGGCGATGAGTAGGCTGGTGAAGGCGGCGGCCGGGCTGGGGCGGTCGGAGGGGTAGGGGGCGAGATCGACGAGCCAGAAGCCGGAGCCGGCGCGGCCGTGGGGAGGGATGAAATGGGCGCCGACGATCTCGCGGGCGGCCTCGGCGGGTTCGGCGTCCGCGAGGTGGGCGCGGGCGAGACCCAGGGCGGCGTCGATGGTGAGGGAGGCGAGGCGCGGAGCGGGGGCTGTGGAGGTGGCGGGCGGCGCGTCGGCGGCCGGGGAGGCGGAGGCGGGAAGGGCGAGGGTGGCGGCGAGAAGGAGGAGGGCGGGGCGCATGGCGGAAAGGGGTGGAGGAATGAGGGGCGAAAAGCAAAACGCCCCCGCGCGCGGGGCGCGGCGGGGGCGGTGGTGGTGGGGGCGATCAGGGTGTGTCAGGGAATCGGATACGCGTTTACCGTGGCGATGAGGGCGTCGAGGATGGCGTCGTTCTGGGTCTTGTTGGCGAGGTCGGCCCAGTCGAGCGCCTGGCGCATGGTCTCGACGTGGGTGAGGATGACGGGCTTGCCGCCCGGGCCGTAGACCTTGCCCTTGTCCTTGATGTCCTGGTCGTGGAGCAGGGCCATCATGCGAACGCTGTTGGCGAGCTGTGCCTTGTAGGTGGCGGCGGAGCCGGGATAGCCTGGGGCGTCGGTGCCCTTCTTATACTTGTTGTAGGAGAGGTAGTAGGGTTTCTGGGAGCTGTAGTATTGGACCGGGCCGCCCATGTTGCCGGTGGCCCAGCCGCCGGGCAGGAAACCGCGCTTCACGTTGTGCACGGTGTTGAAGAAGACCTGGTGGGCGCGAAGGTTCTCCGTCCAGAGCTGCTCGATGAAGTATTCGCCGGAGCGGCTCGGGTTGCTGGGGCCGGTGAAGAAGAGGCTGTGATCAACGGTCCAGCCGAGGTAGAACCAAGTATTGCGGAGGCGGTTGATCTGGGAGGGAACCGTGTTGGCGGAGTCGATGAACATCGAGCCCTGGTGGCGCATCGGCAGGTTGGCGAAGGGGGTGTTCTTCGCGATACGGGCAGCGTCGGCAACGTCCCAGATGAAGGAGAGGGTGCTGCCCTTGCCTTCCTGGTCCTGGAAGGGGCGCACGGTGGTGCGGCCGGTGACCCAGTCGGTGATGCCCTGGGATTTCAAGAGCTCGTCGTGTTGGAAGATGAGGTTGGACTTGAGCTGGCTCTTGGCCATGCGAACCCACTGGCTGTCGAGGACGGGGCCGACGTTGTGGGGGTCGGGGGTGGTCCAGGCGTCGATTTTGTGGAAGACGGCCCAGAAGTTGGCGTCGGTGGGGTTGGCGACGTAGGCGTCCTCGAGGGCCTCGAAGGCGGCGGCGTTGGCGCCAACGACCTGGAGGCCGATGCCGGGGAGCCATTCGGAGATCTTGCCGCCGTCCTGCGCGCCCTGGCGGGAGACGGATTCGGACCAGCGGTTGAAGGAGATGCCGATGGGAACGGAGTCGATGTCGAGGGCGACGAGCTGGTCGCGGGCGGCCTGGGCCTCGGCGAGAGTGTCGATGCGGCCGGAGCCGTAGAGGAAGTTGCTCGCGACGTGGTTGCCGAAGGCGGCATCGCGGGCCTCCTGCGTGGCGGTGGCGCCGCCGAGGACGACGCCGGTGGGCTGGAAGGGGCGGAAGGTGGCGACGTCCTTGAGGCCATCGGCGGGCGGGTAGTTGCGGCGATGCAGCTCGATCATCTTGAAGATGCGGTCGGCGGCGGCGTCGTCGAGGTGGGGTGCGGTGGCGCGGCGGAGGTCTGTCTGGTTGAAGGAGAACACGGCGACGTCGTAGCCGGCGGGGCCGTGGCACTGGGCGCAGGAGATGCCGTCGCCGTCGGGGGTGCGCCAGTCGATGAGGCCGTCGGCCAGGACCTCGACGTCGGAGGGTTCGCCGATGGGGGCGAACTTCACCGCGTCGGCGACGACGAGGGCGGTGGTGCCGGCGGTGCCGATGGTGACGGAGCCAGTGGAGCCGGCATCGAAGCGGTAATTGCCGAGCAGGATCCAGTCGCCGCCGCCGGTGGTCTGGTCGATAGTGACGTAGTCGGTGCCCTGGGCGTGGGCGATGTCGACGGGGACGTTGGCGTCGTGGTTGGTGGCGGCGGGGTAGCGGATGCTGACGGCGTAAACGCCCGCTTGGAGGGCGGGGGCGTAGGTCACGGACTTTGCGCCTTTGCCGGCGAGGCCATCGTGGAGGTAATCGGAGCCGTAGTAGCCCGAGGGGGTGGTGGCGGTGGTCCAAGAGCCGGTGAGCGTCAGGCCGGTTGCGGCGGCGTTGTCGAGGATGACCTCCACTGGGCCGGAGTCGGCCGAGACGGCGAGGTCGTCGAAGGTATAGCGCTGATTCAGGGTCTTGCCGGAGAGCCGGACGCTGAGAACGTAGGAGCCCGGGCCGAGGGCGGCCCCGGCATCGAGGGCGGAGAGCGCGGCGGTGGGGCCGGCGCCGGCGAGATTCACCGAGGTGAAGCTCACGGCCGGGCTGGTGGCGACGACGCCGGTGGCCGGGTCGACGGCATAAATGGCGGCGGTGGCGGAGCCGTTTTGGGCGGCGGTGTTGGTGTGCCAGGTGTGGGCGGTGGTGCCGCCGGTGCCGTAGCGGAAGGAGAGGGACCAGTTGGAGCGGGGTGAGGCGCCGGCCTTGATCTCAAAGGGAATGTTGAAGCGGGCGTCGTGGAGCGAGGCGTTGCCGATCTGAACGTATCCGCGATTTGGAGACGTTGCGGTCCCGTAGCGCATCACCGCCGTGACGGTTCCGAGGGCGTGGGTGAAATCGCCACGGGTGGTGAAAATGGTGCCCTTCTTCAGCTGGCTGTTGGCGAAGGAAGCGTCGCCGTAGGCAAACGCCGCCCCGCCGGTGAGAACCGCGGGAAACTCGAGGCGGGCGCGACCGGCGAGGTCTACTGACGCGGCGTCGGGCACGATCCAGAAGCCCGCGGGTGAGGCGTTGTTGCTTCCGGCGCCGGTCAGGGCGACGCCAGAGTCGAAGGCGCCGTTGACCTTGATGCTGTCGACTGCGGAGGTGGTGAAGGCGTTGAAGCCTGTGCTCAGAACGAGTTCGGCGTAGGTGACGGGTCCGAGGGCGAGAAACGCCCCGAGAAGGGCGGCGCTGAGGTTGCGGGAGGCGCGAGGCGCGAGGCTGCGTGGCTGCGTGGGTGATCCATGAGGGCCGGGATCGGTGGTTGGGGTGGTGTTCCGCAGCTGAACCAGTCGCGAGGGGGTTGGACTTATAAAGGTTTAGCCGCGATACTTTAACGATCAAGTAAGTGTTGGATTTGTTTGTTAACTAAAAGGTGAAATACACGTCGTGTATAATTTTACGTAATTATTTACGCTTTTCGTGACCATTGGTGAGCGACCTGCGCGAAAGTGATTTGAATAGACCGCTGAATTGTCGCGACAGGCGGCGGCGCGGCCACATGCAACGGGGAGGTAGCGGCGCAGGGAGGCGAGCAAGGCCAAGACGTATCGAGAAAATTAATACAAATGGCGGCGATCGGGCGACATCGCCGACCTCGCACGGGTTAAGCTCGAACGGCGGCGAGCCAGGTGTCGGCCATGAGGCGGTGGCCGGCGGGGGAGGGGTGCACGCCGTCGGGCGCCCAGTATTCGGCCGGGGCGCGGAGGCGGGCTTCATCAAAGGCCGACTGGAAGGGGACGAGCACCGCGGAGAATTCCTGCGCGAGGCGGACGACAACGGCGCGGCGTTGATCGATTTCCTCCCGCCAACCGGAGGCGGCGACACCGCAGGGGAGCAGGAAGGGCTCGCAAAGGATGAAGCGGACGCCGGGGAGCCGTTCATAGGTGTCGGCGAGAAGCTGGCGGTAGGCGCGCTCGTAACGGGGGAGGTCTACGCCGGCGCCGCGCATGAAGTGGTGCCACGTGTCGTTCACGCCGACGAGAATGGAAAGGTGGGTGGGGCGCAGGTTCCAGATGTGCTCCTGGGCGCGGGCGGCGATATCGACGACGCGGTTGCCGGAGATGCCGAGGTTGCGGATATCGAGTCCGTCTCCGGCCTGAGCGGCGAGGAAGCGGGCGGCGAGCAGCAGGGCATAGCCGGAGCCGAGGCCCAGGCCGAGATCGGCCGGGTTTGGCGAGCCGTCCTTGGCGCGGTCGCGGCCGCAGTCGGTGATGCTGTCGCCAAGGAAAAGAAGTCGGGAACCTGGAGGAAGCGGGTGCATGTAAAGCCTGTGACGAGTCAGCGGATGAGGGGCGCCGGGCCGTGCAGGGACAGGGCCGGCAAAGCGGCTTGGGCGGCGGCGCCGTGGAAATTTTCCAGGACGAGGCCGGGGCTGGCGTGGGCTTCAAGGGCGTGGGTGTAGGCCGCAGGCAGCCCCGGTTCCCACGTGACGCGGCAATCGCGGAAGGTGACGTCATGCGTCCGGTCGAGGTAGATGGCGGGCAGGCCGTGGCGGAAGAGCGTGCCCCAGGGCGTGGGCTCTTCCTCGCCCTGGTGGCCGGCGGGGGCGAAGCCGGGGGCGTTGGGGCGCGGGTCGAAGAAGCCGCAGGGGTGCGCGGTGTGTTTGTGGAGGTGGACGCGGACGTTGGCGAAGAGGAGGTCGGAGGGCGGGTGTTGTCCGTCGGCGCCCTGGATGTAGATGCCCTGTTCGGCGCGGATGAGGATGTCGCGGAAGACGAGGTTGCGGAGGCGGGCGACGGGCGCGGGGGCGTCGCCGGCGGTTTTGCCGACATAGGGGACCTGGCAGATCCAGATGGCCTCGCCCTCGTGCCACCACACCCGCGGGCTGTGGATGGTCTCGATGACGAGGTTGGAGAACAGCACGTCCTCGCAGGTGGAGGCGTCGCGGCAGTCGACGCCGATGCCGCGGTGCGAACGGCGGATGGTGGAATTGGAAAACACGATGCGGCGGAAATCGACGTGGGATTCCAGCCCGAGGCGGAAGGCGACGCAGTGCGATTCGAGCACGCAACCGGTGACGACGATGTCTTCGCAGGCTCCGTAGCCGGCGGCGGCGATCTCGCGCCGGCCCTTTATGCTGACGGCGTCGTCGCCGGCCTCGACGTGGCAGTTCGCGATCCGCACGGAGCGGCAGCAATCGATGTCGATGCCGTCGGAATTCACCAGTCCGAGGTCGTTGAGGATGGTGATGCCCTCGATGAGGACGCGGTCGCAGCCGGCGGGGCGAAGAGCCCAGGAAGGCGTATTGATGATGCGGATACCGCGGACGACGATGTCGCGGCATCCGAGGAAAACGACGGACTGGGCGCGCGGGTTGCGGGCTTTGGTGTGGGTGGGCAGGCGCTCGGTGACGAAGGCGGGGGAGTTGCCGTCGAGGGTGCCGGAGCCGTCGATGGTCACCTCGTCGGCATCGTGGGCGAAGAGCCAGAAGCGGCAGAAGTCGGAGTCACGGAAGAGCGGCAGGTGGTCGTAGTTGACGTAGTCGGCGATGTCGGGCGAGGCGACGAGCCGCGAGCCCGGCTCCAAGTGCAGCCGCACGCGGGAGCGGAGCAGGAGGGAGCCGCACATAAAGGCGAGGCCGGCGGGCACGATGACGGTGCCGCCGCCGGCGGCGTGGGCGGCATCGATGGCGCGCTGGAGGGCGGGCGCGGAGTTGATCGCAAGGTCGGCGGCGGCGCCGTGGGCGAGGATGTTGTGGCTGGTGTTCACGGAGAAATGAGTGGGTTGACCGCTTCAAAGACGGAGGCGGACGGCTCGGTATCGGGGGAAAGGCGGAGGCGCTGTGCGCCGACCACGACGGTGTCGCCGTCCAGCGTGGCAACCGGGTGGTTGCCGGCAGCGGAGAGGCTGAGGACGCGATAGTCGCCAAGCTCGACGAGGCGGGCGCGTGGTGCGGTGTTCGCGGCGAACGGTCTCGGTGCGCCGCCGCCGCGGGTGACGATCAGGGCGTCGGCACCCGAGGCGCCCGAGAAGTCGACGGCAAGC
This sequence comes from Opitutus sp. GAS368, assembly GCA_945868215.1. Classification (GTDB taxonomy): domain Bacteria; phylum Verrucomicrobiota; class Verrucomicrobiia; order Opitutales; family Opitutaceae; genus Rariglobus. The sequence goes on along the minus strand of CAMBLN010000001.1, from coordinate 59,613 downwards.
GCGAAGCCCTCGGTTGTGGCGAGCAGGGCGGAACCGTCGGTGGCGGCGCGTTCGCGGACGGCGGGGACGGCGGAGGCGTCGAAGAAAAGACGCGGATGGACGGGTGGGGCGACCGAAGCGGAGGCGCCGATGCAGGGGGCGAGGAAGGCGAAGGGGAGAAGGGCGAGGAGGAGGCGAGGTAACATGGCGATCAAGGGTTGAGGGGGGTAAAGAGAACGAGGGCGGGTTCTTGGGGGGAAAGTTCGACGTGGCAGGACTGGCCGGTGGCGAAGGGCGGTAAGCTGGAGGACAGCCGCCAGAGCCCCGGCATCGGGGCGGACAGGGTAAAGGTGGAGGCGCGGGCGGATGGGTCGTAGACGATGAGGAGGGTGCCCTCGGGGTGGGTGAGTTGGCGGAGGCGGATGCCGGGTGGTGCGCCGGCAAGGGTGAAGCTTGCGGCGGGGAGGCGGGAGCGGAGCCAAGTGCGAAGCCAGGTGCCGTTGTTTTTGGCGGCGACGGGGTCGGTGAAGGCGGGTTGGAAGAAGCGGGTGCCGAGGCGCAAGGCGCAGCCGCCGGACGGGTGTTCGTGGGCGGTGATGGCGGCGGGGCCGTCGGGCCAGCGGGCGAGGACGGTGGTGCCGGTGTCGGGGCGGGGTTCAAGGTCGGCACGAACGAGCCAGCCGACGAGGGGCGCGGAAGATTCCGGGGAGAGGGAGAGCGGGGCGGAGTGGGCTTCGTAGTCGGCGAGGTCGGCGCCGAAGAGGGCGGCGTGGGGCTCGGCGGCGGGGCCGAGGCGCACCCAAGCGGCGGGGTCTTTCCAGCCGCAGAGATCGTCGGCGACGACGATGCCGCCCTGGGCGACGAAGTCGCGGAGGACGGCGAGGGTGCCCTCTTCAAGGACGTAGCAGCCGGGGAGGACGAGGAGGCGGGTATCGGCGAACCAGGCGCGGCGGAGGACGGCGGGCTCGTCGAGGAAGCCGATTTCGTGGCCGAGCGGGGCGAGGAGCGCGTGGGCGGCGCCGAGGGCGTCGGCGGCGGCTTCGCGGTTGCGCGGGAGGTTGGGGGTTTCGTCGGAGCCTTCCAGGAGGCCGAGCCGCCAGGTGGCTTCGGAGTGGAGGATTTTGATCGGGGTGGAAGGCGGGCGGGCGGGGCCGAGCAGGGCGGCGTGGCGATTGATGGAGGCGGCGACGCGAGACGCGGCTTGGAGGCGGCGGGAAGGGCGGCCGAGGCAGTCAAGCAGGGCCCATTCGCCGCCCTCGCCGCCGTCGGTGCGGACGTTGAGGGACCAGAACACGATGGCGCGGGCGCCGGCCCCGAGTGATTCCCAGAGCCAGGCGTGGAGATCGAGCGGGGTGGGGGTGCCGGGTTCGAAGCCGCTGAGGAGGGCGGGGCCGCCCTGGAGTTCGGAGACCCAGTAATGTTGTTCGGGCCCGGGGGTGGCGGCGCGCATGAGGTCGTTGGTGAGGGCGACGGCGTCGAGGCGGCGTTGGGCGGGGTAACGCGTGCAGTGCCAGACGGGGTGGAGGGAGCAGCCGAGAAAGTCGAAGGCGGCGGCTTCGCGCCAGATGGATTGGCCGGCGCGGAGTGTTTTGGCTTCGAGGAGGTTGTGGGGGTTGAGGTGGACGGGGTGGTGCGCGTCGAGGGCGCGGATCGCGTCGTTGAGTTCGCGGAGCTTGGCGACGAGGTAGTCGGCGGAGAAGTCGATCCAGTCGGCGGTCTCGGTGCGCGAGGGGATGGGGGAGAGCTGGTTGAGTGGCTCGAAGTCGATCTCGGCGAAGGAGGCGAACTGGCGGTAGTATTGGCGGTTGTAGCGGCTGATGTCGTCCGCGTAACGGGTGCGCAGCCACGCCTGAAAGAGCGGGAGGGTGGAGTTGTCGCGCGGGAGGGTGAGCGAGGCCTCGTTCCATGTGATCCAGGAGTCGAGGGCGGGGTGGGCGGCCCAGCGGGAGACGGTGCGGCGGACGTAGTCGAGAGAGGCGGCGCGGAGGGCGGGGTTTTCGAGCGGGCCGACGGATTGGTTGCCTTGGGTGAGGCGGAGCCAGCCGGGGGGGCATTGGGCGAACAGGGTGGGCACGACGCCGATGCCATGGCGGGCGGCGGCGTCGAAGGCGGCGTCGTAGTTGTGCCAGATCCACGTGTCACGGGACGGGTTGACGTGATCCCAGAAGACGAAGAGCCGGGCGAGGCGGAGGCCGGAGGCGGCGAGGGTCGCGAAGTGGGCGGCGACCTGGCCGGGGGTGTCGGTGCGGTTGATGAAGACCTGGGCGCCGAGGCGGGGGGCGGAGGGGTTCACGAGGACGGAGTAAGAGAGGCGGGATCCAAGGATGCCGAAAAGGGCGAGGGGCGAGGGGGGATCTGGCCGGTTGAGGAGTCGAGCACTTGACCGCGGGTGGGGTGGTCGGCGGTCAGCCAGGCCCAGGAAAAATCGTCGCGGGTGGAGGCCGTGGCCGTCACCTCGCGGAGCTCGACGTGCGTGGCGCCCTCGACTGAAAACATGGAGGGCGGGCGCAGGGCGGGCTGTCCCCAAGGAGTGGATACATCGGCGGGGGAAGCGCCGGGGGGCAGGTATCCGGGCGGGCAGGGGCGAAGGTCAAGGAGGCCGGACGGCCAGGGGGTGGTGCGGAGGATTTCCACGTGCACGCGTTCGAGGAGGACGTCGTGGATGCGGCCCGGAACCTGGGAGTAGATGACGACGCCGTTTTCGCCGGAGCAGCGGATGTCGTGGAAGCGGATGTTGTGGAGCTCGCTAACGGGGCCGCCGGGGAGGCGGGCGAGGGCGGTGACGTAGAGGGCTTCGCCGGCGCCCCAGAAGACGGGGGCGAAGCGGCGGGTGTTGACGGTGATGTTGCGGAACTCGACGTCCTCGACGGAGCCGCCGTCGCGGAGTTGGAAGGCGAGGCCGCGGTGGGAGCGTTCGATAACGCAATCGCGGACACGGATGCGGCGGAAATCGCCGTGGGATTCGGAGCCGATCTTGAAGGCGGCGGAGACGGATTCGAGACGGCAGTCGGAGACGTCGATGTCCTCGCAGGGGCCGTAGCGGGTGAACTGGGCGGTGTTTTTGAGGACGATGCAGTCGTCGGCGGAGACGATATGGCAGCGGGCGATGTTGACGCGCTGGCAGTGGTCGGGGTCGATGCCGTCGGCGTTGGGGAAGCGGAGGTCGTTGAAGATTTTGACGTCGTGGACGGAGACGTCCTGGCAGCCGGTGAAGTGGAGGGTCCAGTTGGCGGCGTTGCGGAAGGTGAGGTCGCGGACGACGAGGCGGCGGACGTCCTCGAAGCAAGTGAGGGCGGGACGCCACTTGAGGGTGGGGGTGTAGATGTGTTCGTTTTGGCCGAGGGCGAAGGCGTGGCACTGGCCGTCGATCACTCCGGTGCCGGAGAGGGTGATGTCCTCGGCGTGCGACGCGCCGATCCAGAGGCGCTTATCGGCTTCGTCGCCGGAATCGAAGACGCGGCGAGGGAAGGCCTCGAGGGTGGTGGCGGAGACGAGGACGGCGCCGCGCGCGACGTGGAGTTCCACGCGGGAGCGGAGCTCGAAGGAGCCGGCGCGGACGCGGGAGCCGGCGGGGACGACCACGCGACCGCCGCCGGCGGCGTGGGCGGCGTCGATGGCGCGCTGTAGGGCGGGGGCGTCGTCGGCGAGGCCGTCGGCGACGGCCTGGTAATCGAGGACGTTGTGGTCGCTCATGCGAAGTTGTCCTGGAGGGTTACGCGGCTGCCGGGGTCGGCGTCGATGGCGGGGAGGCCGGGCTCGCTCGCGTGTAGTTGGCGACCGGATACGCGGGCCTCGGCGTCGCGGGCCCAGACGAGGTGATAGGGGGCGCGGAGTTCGCCGGCGCGGATTTTTTCCACGTTGCCGTGCCAGTAGGTCGAGAGGCGGGCGTTGGTGCTCTCGAACATGCGCCAACTCGTGGTGACGGGGTAAGTGGGCCAGCGGAGGCGGAGGCCCTCGATCTCGAGGTCGCGGACGTGGTGGAGGACGAAGGCGGCGTTGGCGGAGCGGGTCTCGGCGTAGTCGCCGGGAATGAAGCCGGTGCTCTGGGCGTTCCTGAAGGGCCGGAAGTCGTCGAGCACGGGGTAGCGCAGGCGGAGGTCGGAGAAGCGCACGCCCTCGATGGGTTGGCCGGGTTTGCCGATGAGGTGGATGCGGCCGTCGGTGGTGATGTCGAGCCCGGTGAACGACACGTCGCGGATGATGCTGGGGCGGGTGAGCGGCTTGTCCTTGCCGTAGTCGGGGTGCTCGGGCGGGAGCAGGTCTTTGTAAACGTTAGGCCGGTCCAGTTGGACGAGTTCGATGGCGCGGGTGGCGGGCCAGCCGCCGTCGGTGGAGGCGACAATGTTCGTAATACGAACACGCTCGATGGTGCAGCCCTCGACGGCGCGCAGGTCGAAGACGCGCGTGCAGCGGGGAATGACGAGGTTGGTGATGACGATGTCGCGGAAGTCCTCGCGCGATTCGTAGCCAATGCGGACGCCGACGCAGGAGGTGCGGAGGATGCAGTCGCTGATGGCGATGCGCTCGACGGAGCGGGAGTATTCGCTGCTTTTGAGCGCGATGGCGTCGTCACCGGTGTCGATGTCGCAACCGTGAATGATGGCATCGTGACAACCGGTGAGGTCGATGCCGTCCACGTTGGGCCCGAAGTTGGTATTGCGAATGGTGATGCCCTCGATGCGCAAGTGATCGCAGTCGTGGCCGTGGAGCGTCCAACCGGGCGACTCCTCGATGCGGATGCCGTCGATGAGGACGTGGCGGCAGCGCACGATCTCGATCATGGGGCTGGGGCGCTCGCGTTTGCGCGCGATGAAGAAACTCCATTCGTCGCGCCGGGTGGGCTCCCAAAACGCGGGACCGTTGCCGCGAATGGTGCCGCGGCCGGTGAGGGCGATATGGTGCTGATCCTCGGCAAGGATGAAGTGCCACGGCGAGATGTCGTCGTGATGTCCCCAGACGCGGCTCTGGTAATCGGCCAGATTGGGCGAGCCGAGCAGCACCGCTCCCTCCTCGAGGTGGAGAGTGACGTTGGATTTGAGTTCGATGGTGCCGGCGAGAAACACGCCGCATGGCACCACGACCCGCCCGCCGCCGGCGGCGGAGACGGAGGCGATCAATCTGTTGATCGCGTCGTGATTAAGGGTTTGGGCGTCGGCAACGGCTCCGTGATCGGTAATGGGGTGATCGGACACGGGCGGGATCTTGAGTAATCGTATTTTTAAGTAAAACGATAAATTGAATCGAGCGATTTCCGTGATGCCATGAGCTTGATGACCGTTATTGGTTAGTGGCTTAAGTTATTATTTGCAGGGGTTTGGGCTGTTGATTTTGGCCGGTGCGGCAGCGATAAAACACTTTAACGATACATTATTCGCCGCCCCTGATTACGGTTTTTGGCGGGGAGGAGGCTCCCAGGAAAAGACGGCGCACACCGGAAGATGATCGGACGGGTAAACCCCGTCGGGCTTGTCCTCGATGGCGTTCGCGCCGAGGGGACGCAGGGCTCCGGCAAACAACACGAAGTCCAGTCTGATTCCCGCGCCCGGCCGATGCGCAGTGTAGGCATCCGCCGTGCGGGGTGAGGGGAGGCCGAGCGCCGCGAAGGGGTCGGTGAGCCGCGGCCCGTTATCGTCCTGGGTCAGGAAGCGCAGCGGGGGCGAAGCGGGAACCGAGTTGAGATCGCCCGTCACCACCACAGGCACGGATGTCTCCGCGCGGGTCGCAATCATCCGCGCGAGCAGGGCAGCGGCTTCAAGTCGGGCCTTTTCCTCAAACGGGGAAAAATGTGCGTTGTAAACATAGAGGCGCCGTCCGCCGGGCCCGCGCAACAAGGCTTCGGTGAGGACGCGGCCGCCGGGTCCGTTTTCCTGGCGAACCGCCAGCGGAGTCCACGTGCGGTAACGAAAGAGCAGCCGTCCGCCTTTCTCCGGAACCGGATAAAGGTAGGCGTAGTCGGGGAGCCGATCCAGCAGGTCGGCCACCATCGAATCGTTCTCTTCCTGCAAGCCCACGATATCCGGCTTATGCGTCCCGAGTAGTTTCGCGATGCCGCCCACCCGTTCGCCCCACGCGGGGTCGGCGGGTTTCGCCCACTCGGGGCGGAGGATGTTATAACTCATCACCACCACGCGGTCCTGCGCGCAGGCGGACGCAGCGGTGATCAACGCTACGAATAACAGGATTAACCGCGATGGCCGGCGGCCTGATGAAGTCATTTTTTGCGCTGGTAGTGGCGCACGTAGTCGATTTCGAAACGGAGGGGGAAGATGGAGTCGTCGATGCCTTTCTGGCCGCCCCAGGTGCCGCCGATGGCGAGGTTGAGGAGCAGGTAATGCGGTTGGGCAAACGGCCACACGGCGGGGTCATCGGACTCTTTGCGGAAAACAAAATAACGTGTGTCGTCGAAGAAGAACTCCAGCCGGTCCTCATACCATTCGACCGCGTATTCATGAAACTCCGACCACGGGGCATCGACCGTGATGGCGCGTCCCTTGCCGGTGCGTTTCTTGTGGTTGTAGGTCGCGCAATGGATGTTGGCGTGGATTTTTCGCGGGTCGAAGCCGACGTTTTCCATGATGTCGATCTCGCCACAGGCGGGCCAGTTCACCTCGTTCACGTTTTGGCCCATGGTCCAGATGGCGGGCCAGGCGCCCCTGCCGGTGGGGATCTTGGCGCGCACGGCGATGCGGCCGTAGAGGAAGGTGTGTTTGCCTCGGGTGGTCAGGCTGGCGGAGGTGATGGGCTTGCCTTCCCAGTTGTCGCGCAACGCTTCGATCACGAGATGTCCGTTTTCGATGCGGATGTTTTCGGGGCGTTCACCGGTGTAGTATTGCGCCTCCTTGTTGCGGCGGTAGCCGCGTTCGCCGATCCATACGGCGAGGTTGGGCGTGCCGGGTTTGTCGAATTCGTCGGACCAGACGAGGGTCCACGCCGCCGGGTCGAAGGGAATTTTTTCTGAACGCGAGTCCGAGCTGCCGGCGAGGGAATCGGCAAAGGCGGCGGACGCGGTTAAAACGAACAACGTGACTGATCGAAGGAAGCGCATGGTCATTTCATGCTGGGGAGAATGATGCCGCGCATGATGATGCGTTGGCAGAAAACGAAAACGAGGAGCGGGAAAATCGAGGAGACCACGAGCGCAGCCATGCCCACGCCGGCGGAGGAGGTTTGCCCGATTCTATAGATACTGGTGGCGATGGGCCACATGTTGGTGTCGCCCAGATACATGACGGCGGGCATGAAGATGTTATAAGCGTGGGTCACGGTGCCGAGGAGCGTGACGGCGAGGATGGGCATCGACAGCGGGATGGTGATGCGGGTGAAAAGCGTGAACTCGCCGGCGCCGTCGATGAGGGCGGCTTCGTAGAGTTCCTGGGGAAGCGAGTCGAAAAAGCCTTTGAGCAGGAAGATGCTGAAGGCGTTGGCGGCGGTGGGCAGGACAAGCGCCCAGTAGGTGTCGATGAGATGGAGGTCGCGGACGAGGAGGAAGCCGGGGACCATCGCGACCTCGCCGGGGAGGGCGAGGGTGGCGAGGAGGAAGATGAGGATCTTCTGGGTGCCTTTGACGCGAAAGCGGGAGAGGGCGTAGGCGGCGATGGGGTTGACGGTGAGGGACGTGAGGATGGAGAGGGCGAGGATGATCGCGGTGTTGCTGAAGGCGCGGCCTTCGAGGACGAGGGCTTTGAACACGGTGCGGTAGTTGCCGAGGGAGATGTCCCAGAGGATGCCGTTGGCGTGGGTTTTGATGACGGCGTAGTCGGCTTCGGCCTGGGGGAAGCGGATGGAGTCCCACGTGGCGAAGTCGGTGCCCCAGGCGGCGTTGAGGGAGGCGAGGTCGGGGTGGCGGGTGCGGAGGAAGGCGGTGAAGTCGGCTTCGGGTGAGGTGATAACGCGGTCAGAGGCGGGTATGCGGGTGGCGACGAAGGCGCTCCACCAGCGGGCGGCGGCCTGGTCGGGCGGCATGGCGAGAGGAAGGTTGGTGTAGCCTTGGTCGGCGGGGAGGCCGGTGCGGCGGGTCCATTCGTCGGCGGTGGTGATGGCGACGCTTTGGGCGAGGTAGTCGCGCCAGTCGGCGGAGGCGGTCTCGGCTGCGGAGGGACGGAGGCTCTGCCAGACGAGCGGGTAGCGGGAAGTGACGAAGTCGGTCCAGTCGGCGAGGAGGCCGGGGGAGGCTTGGGCGGGGGGTTCGGGGGAGAACCAAGGGCCGTGGTTGAAATCTGAATACGCGGTGGCGTGGGCGGCGTTAAGGGCGGGGAGTTGTCCGCGGTATTTCTCGGCGAGGTAGGCCTGCCATTGGGCGTGGGCGCTGGCGGCGAGGCGTTGGGAGGGCGGGAGCTGGGCGAGCCAGTCCTGCCATTGGGTCCAGGATTTATCGAAGGGGGGGACCCAGTCGCGGCGGGCGAAGTCGGCGTGGATAGGTTCGTAGAACTGGTAGGTCTTGGGGGAGACGCCCTCGCGGCGGGCGAGCCAGTTGACGATGAAGAAATCCTCGAAGGACTGGTCGGGGCGGTAGGTGGCGAGGGGGTAGAGCTGGAGCAGGTCGGCCTGGGCCTTGAAGGCTTCGTAGTCGGCGATGCGGGTGGCGAGTTTCTCGGCCGGCAGGGCGTCGAAGGGGGCGAGGTGGCGGTCGTAAAAGTCTTCGACCTGGTTTAGGTTGCTCCAGTCGCGGGCACCGTAGATGGCGGGGAGCTGCCGGGCCGGGACGAGACGATATTGTTTGAGGAGGTATTTACGGGCGGAGATGTTTTCCTCCCAGAGGTAGCGCGGCAGGATGGAGACGGAGGTTTGGTCGATGGGGTCGGACGTGGTCATGCGGAGCATGAGCAGGAACGGGTAGAGCATGCTGATCGCGCCGAGGAAGAGCACGGCGTAGATGGCGAGCATGGCGAGGCGCCCTTTGGGGTTTGTGCGGTCGATGATGGAGATGATGGCCACGGAAAGAGAGGGCTGAGTATGGTTTTAAAGCGAAGAGACGAAGGGCGCGAAGACGGGGTCAGTCGTCGGCTTGGGAGCGGCGGAACTCGACGTTGCGGAGGATGCGGAGCTGCCAGAGGGTGAAGCCCATGAGGATGGCGGCCATGACCCAGGAGAGGGCGGTGCCGACGCCGAAGTTGCCGAGGCCGAAGGTCTCGAACCAGAGGTGGACGGCGAAGGTGTAGGTGGCGGGGAAGTTGCCGGCGAGGGCGAGGATGTTGCCGGAGGCCTGGAAGGCGCCGATGACGGCACCGATGAGGTTGATGACGAGCAACGGGCGAAGGTAGGAGAGGGTGATGTGATAGAAGCGGGCTCCCCAGCCGGCGCCGTCGAGTTCGGCGGCCTCGTAGAGATCCTCGGGAATGCTCTTGAGGGCGGCGAGGTAGATGAGCATGCCGGGCCCCATGCCGCCCCAGACGCCGACAAATACGACGGCGGGAATGCCCCAGACCGGATGGCGGAGCCAGTCCACGGGTTGACGGGCGATCTCCAGAGAGGCGGGGGCGATTGTATTCCAGATATGGATACAGCCGAACCAGATCTGGTTGACCAGGCCGTTGGGGGTGGGCTCGAAGAAGCGCTGCCAGAGCAGGAGCATGACGATGCCGGCGATGACCGCGGGCAGATAATAGACGGTGCGCAGGAAGTAGCGGAACGCGCGGATCTCGTTCATCAGGATGGCGAGCACGACGGGGGCGAAAAAGCCGAAGCCGATGCTGAGGGTCATGTAGTAGGCGGTCTTGAGGAGGGCGGTCCAGGCGGCGGGGTTGGTGAAGATCTCGACGAAATTGGCGGTGCCGACCCAGGTGGTGGTGCCGGTGACGCTGTAATCCTGGAAGGCGACGGGGAGGGCCTTGAAGATGGGGTAGTAGGAGAAGACGCAGATGAGAAGCAGGGCGGGAGAAAGGAGGGCCCACGCCATGACTTGGTAGCGGGGGTTGGGGCCGAGGGTGGTGACACCGGTGGACGCGGCCGCTTTATGGAGCATGGAGCGGATGGCGTAGAGGGTGGCGATGAGGACGCCGGCGATGATCACGACCATGGCGACGACGACGAGGCCGCGGTGTTTTACGCGTGAGTAGTCGCCGGCGGCGAAATCGAGGCGTGCCTGGATTTGTTCCTGGGCGGCGGCGAGGGCGTTGCGGTAGTCGAAGGCGGGGTTGAGGGAGGCCTCGCGGAAGAGGGGGTTGAGGTATTGCTGGGTGATGGCCTGGAAGTTTTTGGCGGGGATGACGGGACGGACGGCGTCGTCGAGGCCGGCCCAGTATTCGCGCAGGGAGGGGGAAACGCGTTCGGCGATGGTATCGTAGCCGTTGGCGACGAGGAGGCGGGGGGCGATGGTCTCGGCGATGCCTTCGCCTTCGCGGGCGTAGCTGTGGACTATCTGGGTTTTGTAGTCGGAGCTGGCGAGGTAGCTGAGCACGTTCCAGGCGAGGCGGGCGGTGGCGGGGTCGTCGGCGAGGCGGTAGTTGAGGCCGGCGATGTCGCCCTGGGCGAAGACTCCCCGACCGGCGGGGCCGGCGGGAGCGGGGGCGAAGTCGAGTAGATCGGGGTCGAAGGCCGCGAGGAAATCGCCGAAGCGCTCGGGGGTGTTGAGCGACATGCCGATGCGGGGTTTTTGTTCGGTGAAGAGGTTATACCATTTGACGTTTCCCTCGGTGGCTTGGCCGCCCAGTTGGTTGAAGGCCATGCCGGTGCGGATTTCGTTGGCGGCGTAGGTGCGGCCGGGGAAGGTGAAGCGGGAGCCGGCGGCGTAGGGCGCGCCCTCCCAGCGGCCTTCGCCGAGGGTAGGGTGAACCAAGTCGGCAGGGGCGTCGGGTAGGTGGACGACAAAGGGGCGGCCTTGGTCGTCGATGATCCAGCGCGTGAGGGTGAGACGGCGGATGAACTCGACGGTGCGGATCATTTCGGACGAGGCGACGCTGGAGAGCCAGCGGGTGGAGCCGTCGGGCGTGGTCTCGGAACGGGCGAGGTTGCCGCCGAGGCCGAGCAGGTAGCTTTCTATGACGCTGGCGTTGAGTTGTATACCGAAGACGGGGAATTCGGGTGTGGAGAGGGCGGAGATGCGCAGGCAGGCGTCGAGAAATTCGTCCCACGTGGCGGGCGGGTGGTCGGGGTCGAGCCCGGCGGAAGTGAAGGCATCGCGGCGGAAGAGCAGGCCGTTGGCGGAGCTGCTGATGGGGAGGCCGTAGAGGTCGCCGCGCCACTGGACCATTTCGCGGTAGGCGGGGGCCAGGTTTTTCCAATCGGGCCAGAGGAGGACGCGGCCGTCGTCGGGACCGGCAACGTAATCCCACGAGCCGTCGGGGAGGCGGAGGGGGCGACCTTTGGCGTCGCGGTTGATTTCCCAGATGAAGGGGTTGAGGGGAAGGAGGAAGCGTTGGTCGCGGTATTGGTAAAACTGGGTGATGCCGGTGCTGGTGGCGACGACCTCCTCGCCGGTGCCGGCGGCGAAGTTGAGGATCTTGAGGCTGAAACCGGGGAAGCTGAGGGGGTTGTCGGCCTCGATGCGGATGAGCTCGCCCCAAGGTCGACCGGTCGCCGGATCGACGACTTCGGACATGAAGTGTTGGAATGCGGCGCGGCGCGCGCGGCTAGGAGGACTCCAGGCCCAAGGCGTGTATCCGGTTACGCGTATGACGGCGGGTGCGTCGGGAGCCGCGACGGGTTCGCCCTGCGTGGGCGGGAGCGCACACAAGGTGGCGGCAATGGCCAGCGATACGCGAAGGATTTGTGACGAGAAGAAGTTTTGGACAATACTCACTGGGAAAGGGGGGCGGGATACGGGCTTTGGCACCGCAGGAGAGCAGGCGTGGCGGTGGCGGGTAAGGCGTCTCCAAAAGGCTGCGACCAGACCTGGTCGCCCCACGCGACTGAGAGACCCTGGCCCGGAATCAACGTGGCCGGTGGCAGGTCGGCACCGGGGGCGTGCACGGTGAGCACCACGTAGAGAGCGAGCGAGCTGCGGAGAGGACAACGGGCCACGACGCACGGCCGCGAAGAGTAGTCGACGATGTTGCCATTGGCGAACGTGCGCCGGCTTGACGGAGAATGGGCGAGCTCGAACGAGACCGGTTGATCGCCGAGAAAAGATGCGATGAGCCGGGCGCCGTCGGGGGCGAGCAGGACGAAACCGCCGGGGGTGAACGTGCAGGTGAGTTCCGGTGAGAACGTGAGGTTCCAGCGCCATTCGCGGTCGTCGCGGTGGTCGTCGATCAAGTCGAGCAAGGCGACGGCGGCGGGGCCCGCGGGATGAAACGCGAGGTAGCGTTCCCCGTAGCCTTGGTGGACGCTGCGTAGTTCCATTCCGAATACACGTTCGCCCGCCCACAGGACGGAGCCGGTCGGGGCTTTTTTGGACTGCTCGCCGGAGGAGGTCACCACGCTTTGCCACCCGGCCTCGGGCCGGGCCTGGCCGCCGCCGAGAACCCAGTCCCATCCTAGGGCCGAGAAGCGGAACGAGCCGGCGTCGTGCTGGGAGTGTCCGCCGGGGTGGGTGCAGCGCGCGTAGGCACCTAGCACGACATCGGCGGGGCCGGCGTAGGCATCGCGCGTGAACCAGAAACCCTGCCGCCGGTCGCACACGGAAAGCGGCAGCGGGGCGGCGGTGGCGGAGGGCGCGGACAATTCCGGATAAAGGGCGAGTTGGAAAAACAACGCTCCGAAACGAGATGAGGAGTGTCCGTCGGGCCGCAGGTGCCCGGAGAGCCGGTCCCAGCGGTCGCGAAGGGCGGGTTGAAAAGCGGGTTCCGCCCAGCCGAGGGCGAGCAGCGGCGTGGCGCTGTCGGGCCAGCCGAGACCGGCGTCGTTCCAGCTGAGCTGGCGGCCCCAGCCGGCGCGCACGCCGGTGGAGTCGTTGCGGGCGGGGCCCTCGATGCCGGTGGAGAAAATCAGCGCGGCCATGCGGGCGAGGCCGGGGAAGCGGTTGGCGAGGGCGGTGCCGACGCGGTTTTCATGCAGACGGGCGGCGGCGAGCAGGTAGCAGCACGTGTAGTCCTGATAACCCAGACCCTCGTGGTAGGCGCCCGTCTCGCCGAAGTGGCCGAGGAACGCATCGAGGCGACCCCAGGCCCATGACTCGATCTGTGCGAGCGTGCGGCCGGTGGCGGGGACGGCGGCATCGATGCCCGAGTCGCGCAGCGCGACGACGGCGCAGTAAAGCCCGGAGTGAGTGACGGCCCACCAGTTGTTGACGATGTGGTGGGGGTTGCCCGGGCTGATGGTGAAAAACGCCGAGATGAGCCGCAGCACACCGCGTTGCCAGGCGGCGAGGGTCTCCGCCGGCCAGAGTGCGGACGCGGCGTCGTAGAGGATGGCGGCGTCGAGGGCCAGGTGGGCTTTGCCGAGATCGTTGTTTTTCTCGATGCCGTCGAGTCCGCCAAGCCAAAGATTGACGGCCGAGGCGGCGAGCGCGGCGTCGCCCCGGGTGAGGCCGCGCAAGGCAAGTTGCACCGCCCCGTCGCCGTGGCGGCTCATCTCGGAAGAGCCGGCCGGGTCGGTCTCGCGCGCGACGGCGGCGAGCAAATGGGCGCGCCACGCGGGGGTGTTCGCATCGACGGCGGACGAGAGGACCGCGCGGCGGTCGGAGTGAAGCCAGACGAGGGAGGCGGGCATGGGCGGCGGTGCGCGCGCGGTTCAGTTCAAAACGGCCTCGGTCTCGCCGTCGAAGAGATGGGCGCTGGCCAAGTCGAACGTGACGGACAACATTTCGCCGACGGCGTAGGAGCGCGTGGGGTCTACGCGGGTGATGAAGGCGGTGGCGCCGGTGTCGAGGAAGAGATGGGTCTCGGCCCCCATCGGCTCGACGACGTCGACGCGCACGCGCGCGGAGACGGAGGGTTCGGGACTGGCGAGCGTGCGGGAGTCGCTTACGTTTTCGGGTCTTATGCCGAAGACGACCGGCCGGCCCACGTGGGCGGCGCCGGCGCGGGCGAGACGTTCGTCGAGCGTGAGCACGACGGGAGCGCCCGGTGCGTTGGTCTCCGTGAACTGGATACGACCGCCCTCGGAGCGCAGCGTGCCGCGAAAGAAATTCATGGGCGGGCTGCCGATGAAGCCGCCGACGAAGACATTGGCCGGGCGGTTGTAGAGTTCGAGCGGGGTGGCGACCTGGAGGATGTGTCCGTCCTTCATGACGCAGATGCGGTCGCCCATGGTCATGGCCTCCACCTGGTCGTGGGTGACGTAGATCATGGTCGCGTCGAGACGGTCGTGGAGCTTGGAAATCTCGGTGCGGGTGGAGACACGCATTTTGGCGTCGAGATTGGAAAGCGGTTCGTCGAAGAGGAACACCTTGGGCTGGCGGACGATGGCGCGGCCGACGGCGACGCGCTGGCGTTGACCGCCGGAGAGCGCCTTGGGTTTGCGGGCGAGATAATCGTCGAGACCGAGCAAGGCGGAGGCTTCGCGCACGCGACGGTCGATCTCGGCCTTGGGGAATTTGCGCAGCTTCAGGCCAAAGGCCATGTTGTCGTAAACCGACATGTGCGGGTAGAGCGCGTAGTTTTGGAAGACCATGGCGATGTCGCGGTCCTTGGGCAGGACGTTGTTCACGACTTTGCCGTCGATGGAGATGGTGCCGCCGGAGATTTCCTCGAGGCCCGCGATCATGCGCAGCGTGGTCGATTTGCCGCAGCCGGAGGGGCCGACGAAGACCATGAATTCGCGGTCGCGGATTTCCAGGTCGATGCCATGGACAACCTTCACGCCGGAACCCTTGTTTTCGGCGTAAACTTTGGTGAGATTTTCAAGGGAGACCGTGGCCATGGAAACGAGGACGTTGGGTTTTAGGATTTGCCGCCGGGCGCGGCGTTCTGGGCTTTGATGATCTCTTCGAGGCGTTTGGTGGTGATGACCTGGAACTTGCCGTCGTTGCGTTTGGAGATCTCGCGCAAGGGTTCGCTCCATTGTTCCACCTTTTCTTCGCTATCATCGGGACCGACGAAGAGCATGGTGGTGACGGCGACCTTCTTCGGGGTGAACGCGCGCTGGAGCCGGTTGATGTGGAGATGAACCTCGGACCAGCCGAAGTCCTCCTTGTTGGGGGCTTTGTAGGTGATGTCGGGTTTGTTGGGCAGATTGATGGGCTTGCCCTCGTTGTCCACGAGCCAACCGCGACCATCGATGGAGATGTTGACGCCGGCTTTTTTCAGCTCGGACTGGCGGCCTTGGATGTCACGCAGACCGCCGATGTTGACCACGGGCTGTTTGCCGGCGGCGACGAGTTTCCGGTTGGCTTCGGCGAGATCGGCGACGGCTTTTTTGCTCGCAGCGGAGCGGGCGCGTTCCATCGATTCGGGGGTGACTCCCCGGCGGGCGAGCTCCGCCACGGCCTTCTCGTATTCGATCATTCCTTTGCGGCGGTCATCTCCGCGTTCGTCCCATTGGGCGCGGTGGCGGCGGATCAATTCGGCGGAAGGCGGCGCGCGCCAGCCTGCGCGGCCATCCACATCGCCGGTGATGAGGAAAATGGTGTCGGGTTGTTGCTCGATTCCTGCCTGAATGAGCGAGGCGAGTCGGTTCATGCGGCCTATCGTGCGATCAAAACCGTAACCGTCGGGAAGCGGTTTGGGTTTCCACGGAGTGAACGTGGCCGCGGACGCCGGCCCGATCTTTTCGTAGTTGAGGTTCACCGGTTTCATCCACGCGAAGAAGGCCTCTTTGTTTTCGGTGGTGGCAGCGACGAGTTCGGTGCGGAAGGGATTCACGTCGGAGTGGGCGTTCCAGGAGTTGCCGTAGAGGATGACGTTGAACTTGGCGGCGGGCGGGAGGCGGCCGATGAGCGAACCGATTTGATCGCGGATGATTTCGAAGGCGCGGAAACCGCTCTTGCGGAGGTCCATCATCCTTGCGCTCGCGTCGATGATGAAGACGACGTTCTGGACGTTCTGATCGGTGATGCCGAGGAACGACATCGACATGAAGCCGCGTCCGCCGAGACCGGCGCCTGCACCGAGGGAAGTCGCCATGCCGGCACCCGCGCCGAGACCGACACCGGCACCGTTGCCACCGAAACCGCCCCAGCCACCGGGGCCGCCAACCGAAGGGAGATCGGGAAGCGCGGGCATTTGCAGCGCATCGGAGTTGGTGGAGAAAATGCGGTCAACCTCGATGGGCGAACCGGAGGCCCCGGAAGCGCCGCCACGACGGGCGACTTGAAGCCGGTGCTCGACCTGTTTCTGCGCGGATGAATCCGGCGGAGGCGCGGCTTGGAGAACCTTTTTTTTGCCGATGATCTGTTCCTGCACGATAAATACGCCGGCAATCAGCAGAATGATGACGTGAACGATGACCGTGATGAGGAGCGGCAGGCTTCGGGTGATCGTCAGGTAAAGGGAACGTTTCGATGCGGGTGCGTCGGGGGAAGAGGGGGGAACGGGTTCGGACATGGGCGGGGGACCTTAAGGTTCGGTCGCGGCGGTGAAGGTCACGTCCGTGATACCGGCGACGGCCAGTGCGTTGAGCGCATCGATGGTGCGGGAATAGGCGGAGGAGGGGTGGGCGATGACCGTGACCATAAGTTTGGATTTGGCGGCGTCGCTGGACTGCTTGAGGGCCATGAGTGTGCCTTTGAGCATGGGGAGTTCGCGGTCGGCGGACGGGTCGAACGCCTCGTCGTTGAGGGTGATTTCGCCGACTTCGTCGATGCGGATGATCTGCTCGTCAACGAAGTCGGTGGCGTTGCTGGCAACGGCGACACCGGGAAGGCGCGTCTGCAGGATTTGTTCGATGCGGATCTGCGCGGCGAGCGACATGAAGAACACGAGGATGACGAACACGACGTCGATCATCGGGGCTATCTGGAAGCCGACGTCGGGGTTGTTCGACTGGACGGGGAGTTTCATGGAAAAGGCGCGGGGCGGGTCACTTGGACACGGCGGCGAAGATCACGTCGACGATTCCGGCCTGCGCGGCCGCCTCGATGACCTCGTTGACGTGTGCGACGGGGGTTTCGCCGTCGGCGCGGATGAGCACGCGGGCTTTGGGGTTGGCCTTGTGGTGCCGCATCAAGGTGGGGATGGTGTCGCCGGGCCTGACGGAGGCTTCTTCGAAAGTCGTTACGGCGGTTTCGTTATTTTCGTTCCAGGAGATGTTGAAAACGAGTTCGCCCTCGGAATCGTCTTTTTTGCCTGCATCGGGGGCGGTGGGCAGGTTGATCGACGGATCGTAGCGGGTGACCGCAGTGGTCGCTATGCTCATGAAGAAAATGAGCAGCACGAGCAGCACGTCGATCATCGGGGCTATTTGGAATTCGGGCTCGCCGTCGGCGCCACCAGTGCTGGCCATGTGCGTGAGGGAGGTTGAAGGTTTTCAGGGGCGACTGATCGTGAACGGATCAGCCCTGGTTCTCGGGGACGGGGGCGGTTTCCCAATCGGGGGCGGCGGCGCAGGCCTCGGCACCCTCGAAGTCCAAACCGTCGAGACGGTTGTAGGGGAAGCGGCGATACAATTCGTTGACCTCGCCGCTGATCTCGTGGATGGCGTGGCTGACGCGGTTGCGGAGGAGGTAATAGGCGACGAAAGCCGGGATGGCGACGGCGAGACCCGCGGCGGTGGCGTGCAGCACGTGGCCGATGGCGCCGGAGAGTTTGGACGGGTCGGCCGCACCGGCCTGGCCCATGGCGGCGAAGGCTTGGATCATGCCGATCACCGTGCCGGTGAGGCCGATCATCGGGGCGATCACGCCGATCACGGACAGGTAAGCGATGCGGTTTTGAAAGCGGGAGTTTTCGCCGACGATCTGCGCGGCCATCGCTTCCTCGGATGCCTGTTTGCCGCCGCCGGCGTGCTTGAGGCCTGCACCGATGATGTTGGTGAGGGGGGCGGGGTTTTGCACACACCAGGCATAGGCTCCACGGTAGTCCCCGGCTCGGAAACGATCGCGCAACGTCTTCACCGCCTCAGGGGTGATGAAGGCGCGCAGGCCGGTTTTCAGGGTAAGATCAACCACGAGGTAGATGATCAGGGCGGAGCATAGCCATAGCGGCCAGATGGCGGGGACGGACAATTCGCCGAGGAGGGATTTGCGGATCACCTGGGGGCCGGCGTCGACGACGGCGGGGCTTTGGGCAAGCAGGCCGGCGGGAGCGGCCAGAGCGACGAAGAGGGAGAGGAAGAGACGGGGCGTTTTCATGGTGAGTGGATAAGTGTGGAAGTCAGAAACCGAGTTCTTTTTTGGCGGCGGCGGCCTCGGCGGTGCCGGTGTAGTTGTCAAGCAAATCACCAAGTATGCGCTCGGACATGGCTTTGTCTCCGTAAGCGCGGAGGGCGCGTCCGGCGCCGAGCAGAGCGGCGGGCATCAGAGATTCTTGATCGCCATAGAACGCCTGCACGCGGAGGAAGGCCTCTGCGGCCTCTTCGTGGGCGGCGCGGCGCGTGGCGAGTTCGCCGCGCAACAACCACGCACGGGCCTGGACGACGGGGGGAGCGTCTTTTACGATCTCCTCAATCATCAGCGCGGCGACGTCGGGCTGGCCTTTGCGGGCCACGATTTCGGCGAGAGCCATGTGAGCGATACCTTTGATTTCGGGGGAGAGGTCGAGCCGGATGAGTTCATTGGCTGTGGCGGTGGCGTTGGCTTCGTCGCCTGATGCCATTTGCGCCTGCAAACGCAGCCGGGCGGCTTGCACAAAGTAGCTGCCTGGAATGGCGGCGAAGGGGGCAAAGCGTTGATATATGGGTGTGACCAAGCGTAGGCTCTCGGCGTGGTTGCCGGCGAGCAAGGCAGCCTCCGCTTCGGCGAGCCCGTCAGGAATCGGGAAGTCGAGGCGGGCGATGTCGCCGAGTGCGATGCGACGTTCGAAAACGCCGCCGCCGGCGAAGTTGGCCGTGGCAATGAGTTGGCCGTCGCGCAACGTGGCCGCGTTGGCGGGGATGACGGAGTTGTCTTTGAGCAGATAGCGTTGGGCGCGGGCGTGGTTGGTGACGCAGGCGAGGGCTAACACGAGAAGGGCCGGAAGGAATCGGGTGCGGGGCGACATGGGATTAGGAATCGAACCGGGGAGTCGAGGGGAGTCCGCCGTCGCGCTGGGCGATGAGTTCGCGCAACCTGTCGCGGGCTTGGGCGAAGGCGGGAAGGGAGGAGAGGCGGTCGTCGGTCATCATGCGCTGAAGCGTGGTGATGGCCTCGTCGCGTTGTCCTGTGGCGAGGAAGGATTCGGCACCGCGCGTGTAGGCGGCCGCCACCCAGGGCAGGAAGCGTTTATAGCCGATGTAGACGCGTTGATAGTAGGCCTGGGCTTTGGCGAAAGCGTCGGGCGCCGAGGATTTGCGGGCAGTGTCGCCGAGTGCGACAAGACTTTCGGCGGTGGACTCGCCGCGCCAAGCTCGATTGGCGGCGACGGATTCAAAGGTCTGCCGAGCTTCGTCGAGGCGACCGAGCGCGAGCAGGGCGTAACCGCGACCGAGGGTGATCTCCCGCAATTTGAAACGCGCTCCAGTCTTGTCCACGGCGACGGTAAAAAAGTCCAAGGCTTCCTGGGGACGACCGGCACGCAAGGCCACCTGGCCAAGACCTTGGTAACCGAAATCGGCGAATACGCTGCGGGCGTGGGCATCGACGATGCGTTGGAAAAACGGCCGGGCGGCCTCGGGCTGGCCGACGCGGAACAGGTAATCGCCGACCTTGCCCAGGATGCCGGGGGGCAGGGTATCGGGGGTGAATTCGGTGGCGATGCGCCTGTAGAGTTCGCCGGCGCGGTCGGGCTCGTTGCGCAAAATGGCGATTTCGGCTTGCGTGAAAAGCACGCGGGCGACGCTGGTGGGCGACTTGCCGGTGCGGTTGTTGATCAGGAGCGTCTCGACGCGTTCGTAGAGTTCCAGAATCGAAACCGGCGGGGTGGTATCTTCCTTCTTTTTCGTGCGCGCAGGCTGGGCAAGGTGACTGGCGAACTCGATCAGCAGCCGCTCGACATTGTCGAACTGCGGCTCGGTCACGTAGCGGCGGAGGATGCCTGCTTGAGCGTCGATGGCTTCACTGTTCTTGCCTTGGCGGGCGCGCAGGCGTCCGATCCAGTAGGCGGCGTTTATGACGTAGGGGTGGTCGGGATTTTCGCGGGCAAAATCCGTCCAGATCGCGACGGCGGTGTCGTAGTCGCGGCGTGTCTGATGCAGGCGCGTGAGCTCGTCGAGAACGTAGCCGAGGAGTTCGTCGGGCAGTTTGATTTGCAGGGCGGCGGTGTAGCTTGCGACCGCGTCGTCGATTTGGTTGGCACCGGAAAAGGCGTCGCCTTGGAGTGATAAAATCTCACCGCGCTGGTGGTGGTCCGTGGGGAAATCAAGGAGCCAATTGATGGTGATTTTGATGGCGAGCTGGTAGTCCTGCCGGGCATAGGCGGTGGTTGCGAGGCGGTAGCGGGCGTCGGCGTCGAACTTACCTTTAGGATAAGCGGCGAGGTAGGCCTTGAGTTTTTCCTCTGCGCGCGAGGCGCGTCCGAGGTTGAGATCGGCCATGGCCTCAAGGTAGGTGTTTTCTTCGGCAAAGCGTCCTTTGGGAAACTCTTTGAGGTAATTGGCGCAGGCGCGTCCGGCGTCGTCGTAGCGGGCGAGCGTGAACAAGGCGTTGGCGCGCATCAGCAGGATGGTTTCGCGCAAATCCGGAGTGGACGCGGCCTCGACGGCCTGGTCGAGGAAACGCAGCTGGGCATCGACATCGCGGGTGCGGCCGGCGGCGAGTGCGGCCAAAAACATGGCTTTTGGCACGAGTTCGTGTGCGGGGAACGCTTTTTGAAAGCGTTCGGCGGCGGTGCGCACTCGCGTGAAGCGTCCTGCGTCGGCGTAGGCACGAACCAAGTTGTAATATGCGGCGGGATCGGGGTGACGGGTGAGCAGGTCCTCGTAAATCAACGCGGCCTGCCACGTGCCGCCCCTCTCCTGAAAACACAGGCCCAGCCGGTAACGCACGATGTTGTCGTAGTCGGCCATCGCGGTGATTCTTTCGAGAGCGGCCCCGGCTTGTTCGCGGCGATTGGTGAGGCGAAGCAGCAGGTCTTGATCAGTGGTTGAGGGACGGGGCAGGGATGTGATGCGCGCGATCTGTGCGTCGAGTTGGGCGTTGATGGCCTTCTGTTCGTTCAACAGGCGTTCGCGCGGGTATATGGTGCGGTAGGCTGCGAGTGCGGCGTCGTAGTCTTTGGCGGCGAAGAGCGAATCGCCCAGCTGGAGATACAGGATGTTGAGCCCGGCGAGGTTGTCCACGAGGTCGAGCTTGCCGCGCATCAAGGCGAGCCCGCGCTTGGCTTCCGCAAGGTTTCCGCGCTCGAGGTGGAGTGAGATCAATGCGAGGGCTGCGTCACCCCAGTCTCGATCGCGGAGGCCGCTTTCGAGCAGTCGATTGTAGCCGGCTATAGCCTCGTCGGGCTTGCCGGCCTGATAGGCTGCGCGGGCCGCGTAGAGCAAGGCACGGTCGCGCTGCGGGCCATAGGCTGCGGCTGCTTTGAAGGCGGGCAGGGCTTCGTCAAACTTCTTCTCCAGCGCGAGGCCGAGACCTTGGATCATGGCGGCCTCGCCGATGATCTGAGGAGTCGCACCGGGGGAATTGGGCACGGTGGCGGCGATCTCGGCGGCCCGGGCGTAGTTACGCGACTGAAAGTGGGCCGTGGCCGCAGCGAGGCGAATCTGTGCTGCGGATAACCCGGCTGGCATGGCTTCGCCCGCGTCCAGTCGGGCGAGGATGCGATCCAGGATGCCGGCCGCTTGGGACGCCTGGCCCTTCTTGAAATAGGTCTCGATCTCCACCAATTGAGATTCAATCGATATTTGCGGTTGGGCCTCCAACGGGATGGCAGGCAAGCCGGACAGTGAGACAAGCAGGACCAAGCTGAACCAAGCGCTCGCAGCATGGCGCGGAATAGCTGGAGCGGGGTAAGACATTTAGCGTAAAAGTAAGTCCGGGGTTTTATACGTCAAGTGAATCTTTTCGCTCTAGTGGCGAACGTTATTTACAATTAAAATTCCAGTGTTTTCGTGACGTATTTTTACTAAAATAAAATGTCGATTAAACCCAAATCCAGCGAAAGCGAACTAACGCCTCGTAAAAATCAATTAGGTCTATCACGGTGAAAGACATAGCTGCCGCAGTTGGCGTGTCGATCACGACGGTTTCAAATGTTTTACTTGGGAAGGAGACGACTTATTCTGCTGAAACCGGCGAGAGGGTGAAGCAGGCGGCTCGTGAGCTGGGTTATCGCCGAAACAATTTGGCACGCAGCTTGGTGCGTCAGAGTAGCCAGACTCTTGGCATTCTAATCGAGGAACGATTTAATTTTTCCCACCCGGAGAACCATTACTTTGTTGGAGTGCTTCAAGGTTTTCTTTCGGAGGCAAGTCGTCGCCGGTATCAGGTGAAAATTACGGTGCAGGCCGATCCCACTTCGGACGAAGTATTTTCGGTGTTGGATGATGCCTCGATCGATGGATTGGCTACGGTGGTGCTTTCACCGGACAATGTGCTCCTGAACGGTTTCGGGCATACCCGGTTGCCGATTGTGTTGGTTGGATGCGAAACCCGCGCGAATAATGCTTCTTCCGTGGATGTGGATGATTACGAAGCGCTTGGCGAGATGATTGACCATGCTTGGGGACTGGGTCACCGGCGTTTTGCTTTGGTGACTGCAAGCTGGAATCAAGGTTCGCTGAGCGAGCGAGAACGTGCGTTTTCCGTGCATGTGACCAATCAAGTCGGCAACACGTGGACTCCGTTGATTCTGCGTTCGGACATGGAGGGCAAGATGGCTCTGGATGTGTGGAAGCAGGTGGTGGCTCTGGCGCCGGAGCAGCGTCCGAGCATTCTTGTATGTGTGAACGATCTTATCGCGGTGTCATTGATCCGCCATGCGGCGACGTTCGGGGTGCGAGTGCCTCAGGACATATCAATCACTGGCTTCGACGGCTTTGCGGTGGGCGAGTGGTGCCAGCCGCGGTTGACCACGGTGCGTCAGCCCCTGGCGCGCATCGGCGCTAAAGCGGCGGAGATCCTGATCGACACCTTGGAAAATCCCGATCCGGCACCGATCCAGCATGCGGTTCTGCCGGGGCGGCTGCTGCTGCGCGACAGCTTGGCTTCTCCGTGAGGCGCGCGGTGATTCGAGGCGCTTATCCCTGTAGGACCGAACGCTGGTCGGTCGGTTTGGATCGGAGCCTGACCAACTGCCTGACCGGCGGTCAGGCGTAGACCAAGCCTCGGCGCGGCGGAGGCTCGGCGTTAGCCTGGAATCCAGAACGTCTTCTGCTCCTGGATCGGGAGCGGGGTCTCGTCGAACAGCAATTCCACCGCGGGAAACAGGCCGGTTGCGGCTTGTTCTCTAAGGCGATACAAGTGGATGCGTTCGCCTTGCTGGGAGAAGTCAACGAGGCGCCCGGAAGGCAGGTGGCGGGCACTGCGCAGGCGGGTGCGGGTTTCCGACCAGCAGAATTCGGCGGGCAAGCCGTGCATGAAATACAGGATCACCGAGCGGTCTCTACGGGAAGCGAGGGCCGAGTTATTCCAGCTGAAGGATTGGTTGTCCGAGTCGAGGAGCAGCGCGCGATGGTTGCGTATCCATTCTCCGCACGTAGTGATAACGTGAATACTCTCTTCGGGCACGGAGCCGTCGCCGCGAGGGCCGATATTGAAGAGCAGCTTGCCGCCCCCGCCGTTGACCTTGATGAGCAAGGCGAGGAGTTCGGACTCGTGTTTGTAGGAGAGGTCTTGGGCGTGATAGCCCCAGTTTTGGTTGAGCGTGAAACACGCCTCCCAGCGCCCGATGGGGGGTGTGTTGCGGAGGCTTTGTTCGCAGATCACTACATCGCCATCGGGGCCGTTGCGGTTGTTGATGAGAATGCCGGGCTGGAGTTCGCGCGCGAGGGCGTTCCAACGGGGGTTGCGAATGGAGGCCGGTTCGTGTCCGTCGAACCACAGGTAATCCACCCGGCCGTAGCCGGTGAGGAGTTCGCGCAGCTCGGCCGTGACGTAGGCTTGAAACCGCTCGCGGTGGGCGGGGCTGGTCCAGTCTTTGTCGAGCGGCCAGTCGCGGGCAAATGGCTCCGGGTAATCCGGATGAATCCAGTTGGCGATGGAGTAGTAGAACCCGATGCGAAGGCCGGCCCGGCGGGCGGCGGCGACGACCTCGGCGACGATGTCCCGGCGAGGGCCAAGGCGGGTGGAGTTGTGCGGGTTGACCGCACTTCTCCAGAGGGCGAAGCCGTCGTGGTGTCGGGTCGTGAAAACGATGTAGTCGGCCCCCATGCGCACGGCCAGATTCATCCATTCGTCGGCGTCAAAGGACTCGGCTTTCCACGGGTTGATGTAGCGTTCCTGGTATTCGGCTGCCGGTATGCACTCGCGGTTCATGACCCACTCGCCGCGGGCGGCGACGCTGTAGGGCCCCCAATGGAAAAACATGCCGCAAGCGGCGGAGTCGAACCAATGACCGGCGGGCTCGGCGGTCAGGGGAAGCGACGCCGGGGCGGGCGTGAGTTTGGAGTCGGTGGCGGACCGGGTTAGCGGGGGAACAATCGAGGAGGACATGGAGGGCATTTACCAGTGCTTGCAGGCGTGGAGGATATCGCTGAGCCGGGCTTCGGCGACGCATTGAACGGTGTCAGCGCCACCGTAGTAGAGTTTGAGGGTGCCGTCTTCTTCGAGGATTTTGGCACATGGGAAGCAGACGTGCTCCACGCAGCCCTGCATCTCGTAGGGTGCCTCGGGGAAGAGGATGGGGTGCTTGGTCAGGTGGCGAACGATCCACGGCTGCTCCAGATCGAGCAGGGCGGCGCCGACGCTGTATTCGCGCGTCGTGCAGTTGTTCATCACGGCGTGGAAAATCATCAGCCAACCCTCGTCGGTGCGCAACGGGACGGTGGAGGCGCCCAATCCGGAGTAGGCGAAGTTCCAGAGCTGCGTGGTCTTGAGGACCTCGTGCGAATCGCCCCAGTGAATGAGGTCGGGACTGTGGGAGAGCCAGATGTTGCCCTTGCCTGATTCGTTGTTGGGCCGTTCGAGCCGCAGGTAGCGACCATCGGCGGTCTTCTCGGGGAAGAGCACCATGTTCCGGTTGCTGGGAACGTTGATGTAATTGACGAATTCGAGGGCTTGGAGGTCCGGCGAGCGGAAGAGCGCGACGCGGCAGCCCTGGTCGCCCTCGCACGCGATGAACACCTTGTATTCGCCGTCGATAAACGTGATGCGCGGATCGTAGTAAACGGAACGCGCGACGGAGCGCCAAAGCGGATCGGTCGGCATGGCGTAAGGCTCGGCGCGCGGCGTGAAGTGAATCCCGTCGGTGCTGTCGGCCGGCCAGAGCAGCGTCATGTGGTTGAGCTGGTTGACGCGGCAAATCATCACGTAACGGCCGGGGCCGGTCTTGATGGCGGACGAGTTGTAAACCGCCCGCATGCGCGTCGGGAAACTCCGCCCGGTTAAAATAGGGTTGTCGGGGTGTCGCCGGAAAACATCGCAATCGATACGCGCGTAGGCGGGAATACTAGCGGGCTCCATAAAACGATAAAGTAAGCAACTAAATGAGTGTAACGTTCAAGTGACAAAGTGGTGAAAACGTTCTTTGTTTAGTAAAGCGAGCGAGGCCGGGCGCCCATGTCGGCGGGGGCGGGGCCGTCGGCCTCTTCGTCATCCATCATAGCCAAGGCCACGAAGCCGCTGGCGGCCTTGCCGGGTGGTTGGGAGGCGCCCCAGGCGGCGGGGGCGAGCGGAGGCGGGGCGGAGATCGCGCCGGATGCACCCAGCAGGTGTTCGCCGACGACCACCAGACCGCCATTGAGCGGAAGCACGGCGTGCGGGCGGAACTTGTCGTCCGTGTCGGTGCCGGTGGTGGCGTCCCACGGACCGCGGAGCAGGGTGGAGTAATCGAGGGAGCGGAGGTTGTCGGCGTAGACGCGGAGGAAGGGCGCCCAGGCGGACTTACCTTCGCCGGGTTTTACGTTTTCAATCAGTGCGTAGCGGGTCGTGTAAGGGCGACGACCGATCGCGAGAATGGCGGGGCGACCTTGGTCGTCCACGGCCAGGGACTGCACCTGGGTGGTGTTTTGGCGGGTCCAGCCCTTGTTCGGGCGGGGCCAGCCTTGCAGGTTTCCGGAAAGGAAGGGCGGGCCGAGGTTGCCGGCGCCTTCGGACAGCTCGGCGATCCAGGAGCTGTGGTAGATCTTGCCATCGCGCAGGCCGTAGCAACCGAGCCAGCTGACGTGCACGTTGCCCGTGTTTTGAAGGGTGTTCTGGAAGCCTTCGTGAGGCTGGTTGCGCACGATTTTATTGCCGTTCCAGAAGTTGATTACGTTGCCCCCGTGCGACCTGAAGACGGCGAATACGCGGTCGTTCTTATAATCGACGGCGACGTGATCCACGTATTGGTCGGGCGGTGAATTGAGGGCGTCGGGGTGGGTGTCTTTGTTCTCGGCGGTGCGCTCGATCTCGCGGTAACCGCGCGCCCACCAGAGGAGCCGCCCCTCGGCATTCAAGCCCACCAAGGCAGGCTCGAAGTCGGGCAGGCCGTTGGGCAGTTTAGTCTGGGTGGAATAACCGAAGTAAAGGGAGTTGTCGCGCCGGTCGATGGAGAGCTGGCTCACGCGCTGGGTATTGCTGGTCGCGCGATAACCGGTGTAGCCAGGGCCTTTGTTGGAGTCGTGGCTGGAGAAGTAATAATCATCGGGATAGCGCCCCTTGCGCCCCGGGTTGTCGTTCTCGTCGTCCTGCCGGTGATTAAAATCCTCCGCCGTGGTGGAGCGCAGGCTGCCGGCTCGACCGGGTTTAAGTGCGAGGAAGTTGTTGTTCGGTCCTTCGGTAATCCAGCCGGGCAGGGCACCGGGGCGGCCATCGGCGTTGAGGATGCGCAGGGCGGCCCACTTATGCCAGGTTGGCGTGCCTTCGGTGAATATCACCCGACCGTCGGAACGGACATCCCACGGCTGGCGGACGGCGTAATCGGCAGGCTGGGGTTTATCGCGGCCGCGCGTGCCCGGGGTGGAAACCGTAAACAACCAGGCCAAACCGCTCGCGGGCGTGCGCACCATGTTGCCGGCAACGCGGCCGATCCAATACGCGTCCTCAGCCCCGGAAAGCCCGGAAAAGCGTCCGCTCAGATATAAGTCGCCAGTGGCGGCGCCGGGGACTTCGGTCGAGCGGATGCGCGTGATCTCCTCCATTGCGCCTTTTGGGAAGTGATAAACGCCGACAATGCGCGTGAGGTCCGGAGACATCCGCAATACGAACCCGATACGCGTGCCGCCCGCCCCCTTCGCCGTGTCGGCGGGCAACGCCCACACGGTGCGCGGGGCGTCACCGGTCCAGCCAAGGTCGTCGGTGCCGCCGCAGATGAGGATCTCGCCATTGTCGAGGCGGTGCAGTCCCTTGAATGACGTTGCCCCGGAACTGCCGGCAAAGAAGAACCGGTTGCGTTCAACTCGCGGGCCTGCTTGCAGAGCACCGCCGCTTTTGCCGGCCTCAGGCGGAGCGGCCTGGCCTTTCGCCACCAGGGAAACGAGCAGGTAAACAAGAACGGGGAACGGGGAAAATACGCGGCGAAGCGTGGTCTGCGGAAAGAAAAGCATGATCAAGCGGGGAAAGGGTTGTAGCAGGCAGGCTGTCGGTGGAGAGGGTGTATCGTTACATTAAATGGAGCAAGCCCACATTCATCGACCGGGACTTTTCGTTGGTATTCACTCGGTGCGGGCACGTGGATTACCGGCTCGACAAAGGGTGTTACGTTAAATGCAATGCGCGTCCCTCGCGACATTGGCGGACCCTTGATAGGTGCCGCGCGTCTGCTCCCTAAGATTCCGTTTTTTACCCATGTCCATCTGGTTCAACGCCCATCATTCCCCTCTTGGCGCTTTTGCGTCGTTTACCCTCGGCATGCCCGGGGCCCGCGGAGGTTTTGGCCTCGAGCGCGGCGGCCCGGCCGAAGAGGACGTGTTTATCGCGATCGAAGACGCGGCGGGCGGTGGGTTTCACGCGCTGCCGTTTTTCGGTGCGGGCACCGACGATGCGGCGCGTTACGAAGTCGAGTCCGCCGTCGCGCCGGGCGACGAGGGCCTGCCGGCGTTCCGCTCGTTCGGGCGCGAGGAGGTATCCCGCGACTTTACGGCCACTCGTGACGCGTGGCAGGCGGGGGACCTGGTTTTCACCGTGCACACGCAGGTCGTGGCTATCCCCGACCCGGAGACGGCGTCGGAAGCGGAGTTGCGCGCTGCGTTGATCCCTGCGGTGTGGGCCGAGCTCACCATCGATAACCGTGCCGGCACGCGTCCGCGTCGCGGATTCTTCGGCTACTCGGGCAAAGATCCCTACACTTGGATGCGCACGTGGTCGGGGCCTGGTTTCGTCGCCGCCGGGCAAGGCGGAGTCACCGCGATTTTCGCGCCCGACGAACCTGGCGTTAAACCCGCACAGGGTTTCACACCCGCGAAACTGCTCGCCCCGGCTCACCCGAACAACGACCGGTTCGCGCTCGGCGCCACTACGGGCATCGTCATCGAGGCTGCGCCCGGCGAGCGCCGCACGGTGCGGTTCGCGCTGGCGTTTTATCGTGGTGGCATCGCCACGACCGGCGTGCCGACACGCTACGCCTACACGCGCTGGTTTGCCGACATCGACGCGGTCGGGAGCGCCGCGCTCGCGCAAGCCGACACGGTCATCGCGGCTTCGGCGACTCCGTCCGCGCTCGCGGGAATCGACGCGCTTTCGCCGGACCGCCGCTTCCAACTCGCGCACGCCGTGCGCAGTTACTACGGCAGCACGGAACTCTTGATGACCGAAGACGGGCGGCCCTTCTGGGTCGTCAACGAGGGCGAGTATCGAATGATGAATACGTTCGACCTCACGGTGGACCACCTCTTTTTCGAGCTTCGCCTTAACCCGTGGGTCGTGCGCAACCAACTCGACTGGTTTATGCGCCGCTACCGCTACGTCGACGAGGTGGTCGATCCGGTCACAAAACAACGCCACCCCGGCGGCGTGAGTTTCACCCACGACATGGGCATCGCCAACGGCTTCAGTCCCGCCGGCCGCTCCGCCTACGAACTCGACGGGCTTCACGGGTGTTTCTCGCACATGACGCACGAGCAACTCGTCAATTTTGTCCTCTGCGCGACGCTCTACGCGCGCCACACCGGAGACACCGCTTGGGCCGACGCGGTTGCGCCCACGCTCGGCGAATGTCAGGCGAGCTTGCTCGTGCGCGACCATCCCGATCCGGCGCGGCGCAACGGCGTCATGGGCTTCGATAGCTCGCGCTGCGATGGCGGCAGTGAGATAACCACCTACGACAGCCTCGATGCTTCGCTCGGACAGGCGCGCAACAACCTCTACCTTGCGGTCAAATCCTGGGCCGCCGCGCTTGCGCTCGAAGACTTCTGGTCGCAACGAGGAGTTGCCTCGTCCGCCGCCGAAGCCGGCGCGCAAGCCCGCCGTGCTGCGGCGACGATCGTCGCCGCCGGCGAAGGCCGCGCGACGTTGCCGGCCGTGTTGTTCGAAGGTGTGGACAGCGCGATCATCCCGGCGGTCGAAGGTTTGGTGTTTCCTTGGGCGCTCGGACTCAGAGGCGTATTCTCGCCGGCCTCCCCGTATGCGCCGCTGCTGGCGACGTTGAAACGCCACCTCGAACACGTGCTCGACCCGGCGCGCGGCCTGTGCCGTTTCGCCGACGGCGGCTGGAAACTCAGCTCAACCAGCAACAACTCGTGGCTTTCGAAAATCTACTTGTGCCAAGCCGTCGCCGAACAAGTCCTCGGCGTGGTTTCGCCGACCGAAGACGCCCGCGCCGACGCCGCGCATCGCGCGTGGTTGCTTGATCCGCGCAACGCGTTTTTCGCGTGGAGCGACCAGATGCTTTCCGGCGTGGCCTGCGGGAGTAAATATTACCCGCGCGGCGTCACCGCGATCCTCTGGTTGCGCTGAACACCACCGCCCGACGACATCTCATGAACGCTCCTGAAATCCCCGCGCGCCTCCAACGCTTTGAATCGCTCGCCTACGGCCTTTTTCTTCACTGGGGACTCTACTCCTGCGCCGAGCGTGGCGAGTGGTATTGGCAGCACCGCAAGCCGGCGCGCGCCGATTACCTGAAGCTGTTCGACCGCTTCGATGCGCGTGATTTCGATGCGTGCGCGCTGGTGCGCCAAGCGAAGGCCGCGGGCATGCGTTACGTGTGTCTTACGACCCGGCACCACGAAGGCTTTTCGCTCTTCGACACGTGTGGGTTAAACACCTTCGACGCGCCTCACAGCCCGGCGAAACGCGACCTGGTGCGCGAGTTTTCCGATGCGTGCGACGCCGAGGGCATGGGGAAGTTTTTTTATCACACGACCATCGATTGGTGGCACGCCGACTTCGATGCGCCGGGCCGTTGGGACGACTACCTGAAATATCTCAACGACTCGATCGAGATTCTGGCGACCCGCTACGGGCGCGTGGACGGCTTCTGGTTCGACGGCAACTGGTGGCGCAAGGATCGCGACTGGAAGGAGGACGCGCTCTACGCCGTCGTGCGCAAACATCAGCCCGACGCAATCATCGTGAACAACTCCAGCACCGGGGCGCTCGGGCGCGTGGCGCATCCGATGGTGGACATCGCGACCTTTGAGCAAGGCGCACCCAAGACCGTCGCCGCCGGCGCGGGACGTTACCTCGCGCGCGAACGCTGCGAGACGTTCAACAGCCATTGGGGCGCGTCGAACCGGGATTTCTCAATGAAGAGTCCGGCCGAGGTGATTCGTATTCTCGCCGAGTGCCGTCGCTACGGAGCAAACCTCTTGATGAACGTCGGCCCCACGCCGGGGGGGGCATTGCCCGCGTATGAGGCGGCTTCGCTCGCGCTGGTCGGACGTTGGATCGAGACCTGCGGCCAAAGCATCTACGACGGGCGCCCGGCCCCGGTGCTCTGTCGCCGCGAAGATTTCGTGCTGCAGGGCGGCGGTGCGTATCACTACTTCGCGCACGATTTGGAAATCACCGACAACGTCCACCTGCACCATGGCGAGCCGGGTCGCGGGTTGCGCACGATTCAAGGCGCGTTGCCCCGCATCGCGCGCGTGACCTGGACCGACAACGGCGAAGAACTCGTTTTCACGCAGGATGTGGCGCGCGGTGTTTTGACATTCGACGCCACCGCGCACCCCTACGGAGAGCAACGTGTGGTGCGTGTGGCGCGGCTGGAACTTGTATCATGAGCGGTCTCCCTTCCATACCGTTCGGTCGCACGGGGCTGGTCGTATCGCGCCTCGCCTTCGGTGGAGCGAGTCTTGCGGGAGCGACGGATGCCGACGCGGACCGCCTGGTGGCGACCGCTCTCGAGGAAGGCGTCACGCTCTTCGACGCGGCGCAATGCTATGGACGCGCCGAGGAACATCTCGGGCGTGCGCTGGCCGGCTGTCGCAGCGAGGTGACGCTCGTGACCAAGTGCGGCCATCATGAAGTCCTGGCCGACGGGAGCTGGCGGTCCCTTGACATCGGGGCGGCCGACATCGACGCCGCCTTGAGACGTCTGCGAACCGACCATATCGACGCAATGCTGCTCCATTCTTACGACCCCGATCCGTCACGTCTGGAGCGTGCTTTCGACGTGCTGCGTGCGGCCCGCACGGCGGGCAAAGTGTGTTCCATCGGTTACTCGGGCGACAATGAGGGCGCGAAGCTGGCTTTCTCCACGCCCGACCTTGATGTGTTGGAGTTGAGTCTCAGCGTCGCGGATCAGGCCAACGTGCTCGCCCTTTTGCCCATCGCTGAAGCCCGGGGCATTGCCGTTATGACCAAGCGTTCGCTCGCCAACGCCGCATGGCGGCATCTGGGGCGTCCCGAGGACACGTGGCGTGATGCGCACGATGCGCCCTACGTGCGCCGCTTGCGAGCGATGGGCTGTTCGGCCGCGATCGCGCCGGACGGTTTGGGATGGGATGAATCCGCGCTGCGGTTCGTGTTTCAGTCGGCGGGTGTGCATGCCGCGATCATCGGAGCCTCGGATCCCGATAAACTGCGGCGCAATGCGGAGAATGCCCGCCGGCTCGCCGGCCTGCCTGTTGATGCGGATGCTTATGCCGCATGGAGGCGCCGTTTCTCCGAGGCCGAGGCTCGGGTCGGCGAAACGTGGCGCGCGTTAAACTAGACGGCTTGGTCGCCCCCCGAGCGCGGTTGTTTCCAAGACGGCGCGGGTTGCGGATGAGCAAGACGAAGCGAGCTCAGGTGAGAAAGTTCCAGTCCAGCGGTGTGAGGATGCGTGCACCGTTTTCACCGTGCAAGGTGACGGCTTGCGCGTCGGCGTGATATTCCACGTCGGCGAGTCCGCCGAAATCGGGCGGGACCGGCGCGACGAATTGGATATGGCGCAAAGAAACCGGGTTGTCGGCGCGGAACTCGCGACTCGTTCGAACACCTTCGGCCCGCAGTCGGTCTTCGCGGCTGACGAGCGCGCCATCGCAGAAGTGCGAGCACACGTCTTCGACGCCGATGCGCCGGGTATGGCAACCGTTCCACGGAAGCGCGTCGCGTCCGCCGTCGGACATCCAGAGGAGTGTCGAGGGAAAATCGGCGACGTTGCGCAGCGAAACCCATAAGCAGCGGGAGAACGTGAGCGCGGTCCAGGCGAGTCCGCTCACGGTGGTGGCGGGCGTCAGCATGACAATGTCCTCGTGGCCGGGGCGGGTCGGATAACGTTTCAGCGAGGTGACGCCTCCGGCGGCGAGCGGCGCGTCGTCGAGCGAGGTGAAGCGTGCGCCGGCGGCGAGCGCGTGGCGTTCTTCGGACGGCGGATAATCGTAAACGCCGGCAAAACGCAGCGGGCTGGTGCGCAACTCGGCGGTTTCGCCTTCGGGAATGTGCAAAACGGGATGATGGCCGTAGTTGAAATTTCCCGACACGCCGGAGATACGGTGTTCCTGGTAAAGCGCGGAGTGGCCGGCACGCAGCGTGAGGGTTTTCTCAACGCGTCCGCCCGCCGGCCGGTCTAGATCGAGTGCAAGGTCGAGGCGACCCGCCTCGGCGGAGACGCGGGACCACGGCGCGTTGGCGGGGGCGCCGTGGATGGAGGGGAACGTGTCGTCGGCTCCGAACGGAAAACAGAAAAAGTCGCCGCGCAGGATTTGCAGGATGGGCGGTGCGTCGGGGTGCGCGGCGGGCGTCCACGGAGCCAGCGAGTAAGGGGCAAAGCGCCGCTTGTCGGGAAGAAGAAACTCGACGGGTGCGATGTGGCCGCCGCGCGCGGTGACGTGTAGGCGGACGCGGTCGCATTCGAGCGACCAGGATGGTTCGCCGTGGACGGAGGGCAGGGCGAAGGACATGCGGCGGTGATTACGCGCGCGGACGGTGGAGCACGAGACGACGCTGCCCGGAGGTGTCGGCCGAAAGCGTGAACGTGGTCGCTGCGGGCATGTCGGCGGCGATGCGGTAACGAAGTTGATAATCGCCGAGGAAGCCCCGGAAGCGCACGCGCCCGTCGGCGTCGCTGCGCAGCGTTTCGCGGGTCATCCACTCCTCGCGGAGGAGCTTGCGCACGCGCTCGTAAACGACGGTGGGGGTGTGGCTCGAGGTGGGAATGCCGCCGCTGTTGTGATCGGTTTTAAAGCCGAAGCTCTTGCTGATTTCGCCCCAGAAGTAGAACGAATCCACGGCGGGGTGGGCGAAGGCGACGGTCATGATGTTGGCCACGTATTCGGCCTTCAGGCGGTCGATCAAATCGGGGGCGAGCTTCGCGCCGTGCAGGTGTTTGTCCTCGGCCCAGAATTCGGTGTAGTGCAGGCGCGTGCCGGATTCGGCGAACTCGTCGAGGATGGAGTGTTGCTCGGCGGGGGTCATCCATGTGCCGGTGTGGGCCTGCATGCCCAGGCCGTCGGGGGCGGCGCCGATCTCGCGCAGGCGGCGAAAGAGCGCGACGAAACGGTCGCGCTGGCTCTTGGCGGTGACGGGGTGGCCGTCTTTGTGACGGATGACCCAGTCGGCGGGGTCGAGCTCCATGCCGTAGTCGTTGACGATAAATTGGGCCGACGGGTCCTCTTCGCGCGCCCAGCGGAGGACGGGGACGATGTAGTCACAGATGTCGTCGAGCGTTTCGAGGTGCGGCCAGTGGCGGTGCGGGAGGTTTTTCGGCGCGGCTTCCCACATGGGTTCGTTGATCACGTCCCAGAGTTTTATTTTGCCTTTGAAGCGCGCGACGAGGTTGCGCACGCGCACCTCGATGAACTTCCACTGCGTGTCCATCGGGTAGCGCTTCAGCCACTCGGGGTAGGCTTTGGCGAGGGACCAAAAAATCGGGTGACCCTTGGGCGTGAGGCCATTTTGCAAGGCCCAGTCCACTTGTGCCTGAAGTCCGTCAAGGTGATCCTCGCCCTGAAACTCCATGTGTTTGGGACCGTCGTTGCGCGGAGCCTCGGTCCAGTAGCTGAGGCAGTTGGCGGAGTTGAGACAGTCGGTAAAACGCCGGGTGAGGTGGCGCACCCGGTCGGTGTCGGCGAAGCCGTGACGGAAAAGCGTATCGAGCCCCCAGAGCTGTTCGCCCCACTGGAAGGCGGAGCGCGTCTGTTCCAGTTCGATTGTCAGTCCCGGAATCGGGTGGCCGCTTGAATCAACCAAGTGCAAATCGGCGTCTTGGCAGCGGATGCGGCGGATGCGGGTGCGTGCCTCGTCCAAAACCGGGCCAAAGCCGGTCGGGTCGTAGCCGCGGGCGACGGCGTCCATCTGTTTCCATTCTTCACCGGTGGGAGAATTCATAGGGTAAATCGGATAAAACCTTGTAGTAATTGGAGGATTGAACGCACGCCTAATCCACCGGATCGGTGCCTTTGCCACTGGAGCAAGCTCCGTTTATTCGCAAAGCCCCCGGTATGTGATTGGGTTTTTGGTAATGTAACGTTTTACTAGACGAGCCGTGCCGGATGGTGTAGCTTTGCAGACATTCTTTGCCCCAAGCACTCTTCGCGGTGTCCGTTTCGCGTGCCCTCGCCGACACCGAGGTGCGTTCTAAGCCACAAAAACGGGAGTGACTGTGAAGACCCGTAGTCTGGTGGTGGTCGGTGTATTGTTATTCGTGGGCGTTTTGATGCTCATGCTTGGGCGGACGTGGGAGTGGTTTGAGAGCTCGACGCCGTCCTCAGGGGGCACGACCGTGCCGGCCCAAACGAACGTAACTGGACCCGGTTCCACGGCCGGCGTCACCGTATCTGCTCCGGCGATGGCTTTGCTGGAGCGCAGTGTCTTGCACGTGCGCACCACCTTGGGCGTGGACCGGCGCCCCCTGCCACCAGAGGCGTCGACCGTCGAAACGGTGGCGTTCCGCCGCGAAGTGCCGGCGGTCTTCATGGCGTTTGCCGACTGGATGAACCGCTACGGGCAGGCCCGGCTCGATGCCCGCGCGGCGTTGCTGGACGAAGGCAAGGGGTTGCTCGAGGCGCGTCGCGCCGCGTGGCCCGAGCTGGCGCACCGTGATCCGGAGGCGGCCTTGTTGTTGAGTCCGTCGTCTGCGCAACGCGCGTTGTTGCCCGCCGAGTGGTCGTCGCGGCTGGAGCGCGTGGTCGCCGCGGAAGGTTTCTACGGCGTCCGCGCCACCTGCAACCACGGGGCCGAACTCGGGGACGGCCACTCCGCCGATTGCCGCATCGATCACGATGTCATCCTTGGGGATGAAGTGTTCGCCGCGTCGATCTATGGCGCGCGCGGCCGTCGTTTGACGGAGGAAAACGCGTCCCTTTACGGCGTCGCCCTCGATGGCCTGATCGCCTTGCACGAAGACGACGTGGTCGTGCAACCCGCCGTCTCGGGCGCGGGGTTCGATGTTTTTTACCGCGGACGCACGATGTCGGTCGCGGACGCCACAGCCCTTTCGCTTCAGCTCAAAACTCTCGCCACTCCGTGAAACGTCGCTTGTTCCTTCTTATCGTCGCCGTTGTGTGGTTGTCCGCTTTGTCCGTTCTGCGCGCGCAGACGCCGCTGACTTTTGACCCGGCGAGTCCTCCGACCTCGTCCGCGCCGCCGACCGAGCTTTACAACGAATATACAGGGACCTTTAGCCACGAGAAGGGGCCGAAGACTGTGATCGTGTTTCTGGTCGAGCCGAGTGACGGCGCGGCGTGGAGCAACGCCCCGACGTATTCGACGTTTAACACCCAGCTCAACACCGCCTCGCAGAACTATTACAACAGCAGTTATCGTCAGACGTGGTTCGGTCCCAAGCGCCGCAACGGCCTCGATATCGAGCGCCTGGTGGTGACGCCCGTGATGCGTCTGCCAAAAACGAGCGCCCAATACCTGAACAGCTTCGGGACACTGCAGGTGGACTCCTGGCGGCGGCCCGTGCACTCGGAGGGGATTACGCGGCGGGCGGTGTGCGCGATTACAGCAATTTCGACCGGCAGGTGGTCATGTCTAATACAAAACTTATCGGCTCCACGGGTCTCGCCTACGTGGGCGGGCGTTTTTCGTGGACCGGCGGCAGCCTCTCCGGGGGCGTGGCCGAGCATGAGTGGGGCCACAACTGGGGCGTGGTTCACGCCAATGCCTGGGTTGTCCCCCAAGGCGCGCCTGGGCGCTCCTCCACTGGCGATAGCGCCGAATACCAGGACGGCTGGGACCTGATGGGGGGCAATAACGGGCAGTCGGGCTTCAATACGCTCTTTCGCGAGGAGCTCGGCTTTATCGAGCGCTCGCGCGGCGAGGTTCTGGACGTGACCTCAAGCGGGACGTATCGACTTTACGACTACATTGATGCCGATTCGCGCAACGCCACCGCGAAGGTGCGCGCACTCCTGCTCCCGATGTCGAGCTTCACGGATCCCAAACGGGTGTTTCTGGGTTTTGGGCACCTCCCAGGCACCGATGGCGGTATCTCTCGCACCGACTGGAACCGTAACGCGATCACGGTTCACTCCGGGCTGGGGTCGGGCAGCCACCGCATAGACACCACCCCGTATTCCCGCACCGTCGGCGACGACGACGACAGCTCGATCAAGATCGGACGCACTTATAGCGAAGGGCCAAACGTCAACGGCGCCCAGCTCTACGGCGGTTTCCACGTGACGCCTATCGCCCGTGGCTCCACATCCTCGGGTTCGGTCACGCACGAATGGATGGATGTGGTGGTCAACTACGGCGGCACGTCCGCCAACGCCCCGGTTGCCGCATTCACCGAATCGGTTTACACCGTCTCCGTAGGCGGCTCGGTCGCGATGACGGTCAACGCGACGGATGCGGACGGCGACGCGCTCGCTTACGATTGGGATTTCGGCGATGGGCGTTACTCGCTGACCAACTCCGCCACGCAGTCACCGACCTGGCCGACGGCCGGACTCTACTTGGTGACGTGCACGATTAGCGACATGAAGGGCAACACCACGCGAGCCAAGGCCTGGGTCAACGTGGGTGCCCAGACGCAACGCGCCGCCGACACACCTGCCGGCACGCTGGCCGGCGTGAGCTATCGTTATTACGAAAGCGTGTTCACCTCCTTGCCCGATTTTAACACGCTTCTCCCCAAGCGCGAAGGCACCGTGTCCACCGTGAGCATCGCACCGCGGGATCGTAACGACAACTTCGCTTTCGTCTTCGAGGGCTTTATTCAAGCGCCTACCGACGGGATCTACCGGTTTCATCTCAACTGCGAAGATGGCGCTCGTTTGCTCATCGGAGGGCAGGTCGTGATCGACAACAGCGCCATCAAGACCGTCGAAGTCGAGTCGGTAGGATCGCTTTGGTTGCAGACCGGCAAGCACGCTTTCCGCGTGGAGTTCTTCCACAAGGACGGCTCCGAAAAACTCGAACTCGCGTGGAGCACGCTCACGACGGATCGGACGCTTATCCCGGCTGAAAGCTTTACCCGGGTGGACCCGGCGGTGAATGCCGCTCCGGTGGTCGAGTTGGTGCAGCCTCTGGATGGCAGCCAATTCCTGGTCAATTCCGACGTCCTCGTCGAAGCGACGGCCACCGATACGGATGGTATTGCCCGCGTGGTGTTTTTTGCCGACGGCAGCTACATCGGACAGGACGCCACGGCGCCTTACTCGGTCGTCTGGCCGAAGGTCTCGGTGGGTGCCCGCCAGCTTCAAGCGCTCGCCTACGATAATGTCGGGCGGACCACCGCCACGGCGCTGGTCAATGTCGCGGTCGTCAGCCCCGCTCCGCAGCCGAGCATCGGCATCAACTTCAACCCCGAGGCCGCCAACGGTGCGACAATGTATGTGAGCGATGTCGCCGGCGCGGTTTACCCGCAGTCCAACTGGAACAACGCGACCACGCTTAACGCCTCGCTGTCCGGCCTGCTCGACGGGACGGGCGCGACTACGGCCGTTGCCGTCACCTGGCAGGGCACCGTCAATAACAACTACGGTGACGGCTCCACCAATGCGGATACGACCACCGGGCCGGGTCGCCTCTTCCGTGGCTTGCTGGAGATTCGCAATGACGAGGCCCGGCGCCCCAATGCGATTGTATCCAATATTCCCTACGAGCAATACGACGTCTACGTCTACTTCGATCTGCGCAACAACAACGTCAAAGACATCACCCCCATCCAGTTTCAGTGCGTGCCGGACGACGGCTCCACCGTGCCCTCGATCTACGGCAAAAACTCGCTGTCGAGCGCGGACTCAATCGGTGATTATCCCAACTACGACACCTGGGTCGGCTACCGTGAGGCCACGGCCACGACGGCCACCGCCGGAAACGATGCGCTGCTGGGCAACTACGTGGTGTTCCGCAATCTCACCGCGGGCTCGTTCACGGTGAGCGCGGAGCGCCAGAATCCGGCCACCGCCCAGGTCACCGGACTCAATGCCGTGCAGATCGTCCGCGCCACGC
This sequence comes from Opitutus sp. GAS368, assembly GCA_945868215.1. GTDB lineage: Bacteria > Verrucomicrobiota > Verrucomicrobiia > Opitutales > Opitutaceae > Rariglobus. The sequence goes on along the minus strand of CAMBLN010000001.1, from coordinate 20,900 downwards.
CCACCATCCCGCGTGTTCGTCTGCTCGCGCCCGCTGCCGGCTGGACTGTGGCCGAAGGCGGCGCTGCGGTCACCTACACGGTCGCGCTTTCCCTTGCGCCGACCGCGGATGTCACGGTGACCCTCGCGTCCGGAACTCAACTTGCCACCGACAAGACAACCTTGACCTTCACGCCGGTTAATTGGGCTACGCCGCAGACCGTCACGCTCCGCGCCGTGGACGACACGGCCGGCGAAGGCGCGCACACCGGCGTGCTCGCGCACACGGTGTCGGAGTCCGGCAACTACGCCGGCGTCACGGTGGGCAACATCACGGTCGCCATCACCGACAACGACCAACCGGTGATTTCCGTCCTTTCCAGCGGTCTTCCGACCGAGACCGGCCCGGTCGCGGGCCGCTTTCAATTCACTCGCACCGGCCTCGGCTCCTACGCCGCAGCACAGACGGTCGCGTTCCAGCTTTCAGGCGCGGCCGCGCTATCCGGCGATTATACGCTCACCGGTCCGGGCTTGAGCTATAACTCGGCCACCGGAGCGGGCACGCTCACGATCCCGGCCGGCGAGGCGCAGGCGTTCCTCACCGTCACACCGGTCAACGACACCGCGCAGGAGGGCTCCGAGACCGTCATCGCCACCGTGACGGCCCAGTCGGGCTATGTCTTAGGCGGGGCCTCCGCGGCCACGCTCATCATCAGTGACGACGATGTGCCCGTATATTTCACCCAACTCTTCAGCTACGACCAGGTCGACACCGCCTTCGATCTGAATGGACGCCGGCTCACGCTTACGCCCGACGGTTCGGTGAATCACTACGCCGGGGCGATTTCCACAGCGACGGCTTTTCCCAATCCGACGAACACCGGCACGCAGCTTGTCACCGCGACGTTGGATGACAGTTTTTATACGGTCAGCCAGCCGGCTCTCTTTTACGGGGAGAGCTTCTCCACGATCTACGTCGGCACCAATGGCTACATCACGTTTGATTCAAGCGACACCCGCTTCAGCGGTGAGCTGGCGACGCATTTCACACGGAAGCGTATCTCGCTCTTTGTTTACGACCTGAAGGCCACGCTTGGCACCACGACCATCTACGCGGGCCGACTCGGGACTGGAGCCACCGCGCGCACGGTCGTCACCTACAATAACCTCGTCGTCGCCTTCAACGCCAACCAGCGCTATAACGCGCAGGTCGAACTGTTCGACAACGGCGTCATCACGATCACCTGGCTGAACTGCGCCACCGGTTATCCGGTCGTTACCGGCCTCTCGCGAGTCACGACGGGATTGCCGGGCGATTTCTCGACCACCAACCTAAGCGAGCTCACCGCTGCGAATGCCCCCAGTGCACCCAGCTTTGCCAGCACGCCTCCGCTCCTCGGCACCGCCGGGACCGCCTACACCTATGGCGTCGTCGCGACCGATGCCGACAACGACACATTGACGATCACCGCGCCGACCAAGCCGGCTTGGCTGACGTTGAGCGCCGGGGCCAACGGCATCGCGACGCTCACCGGCACGCCTCCCGCGTCAGGCACCTATGATGTCGCGCTGCAGGTCACTGATGGCACCACGGCTGTTCCGCAAAACTTCGCGTTGACCGTGTTGCCGGCGGGCGGTGTCAACACCGTGCCGACCTTCACCAGCACGCCGATAACGACGGCGGTGGCGGGGCAGACTTACGGCTACATGGTCGCCGGAAGCGACGCCGACGGACACCGGTTAAGTTTCTCCGCGTCCACGCTGCCGTCCTGGCTCACGCTCACCAATAATGGCAACGGCACCGCCACGCTCGCCGGGGTCGCACCCGACACCACAATCTCCGCGCATCCGGTGGTGTTACAGGTCAGCGATGGACTCGAAGCGACGGCGCAATCTTTCACGATTGTGCTCAACCGCGCGCCGCAACTCACGGTGGTCGAGCCGGCCAATCGCGTCGTGGAACTCCCGGACCGCACGGACGCGCTGCACCTCACCGTGGCGGTGGCCGATGACGGCCTGCCGTCGGGCGGAACACTGACCGCGCAATGGACGCTCGTCTCCGGTCCGGGTGCGGCGAATTTTACGGACGCCACCGCGGTAGCGACCTCGGTTACGTTTGCCGCGGCCGGCCGTCACCATCTGAGGCTCACGGTATCGGATGGCACGGCGAGCGCGTCGATCGACGTGGTGGTTTACGTCGAGACTGCGGCGACGACCGATACGGCGAACGCGCTCTATGCACATTGGAAACTCGACGAGATTACTGGCATCACATCAGCCGCCGACAGCTCGGGCAACGATCGCGCACTGGCTCTCGCCGGTGCCGGCATCGGGGCGAGTGGCTACGACGGCGGTGCGCTCGACCTCGCCGGAACCAATGCGAATTACGGCGACCTCACGTCGTTCTCCATGCCGGCGCAGGCCACCTTCGCGGCGTGGGCTCGTCTGGTCGGTTCACCCGGCGCGACCAACGACCGCCACCTGTTCGCGTGGCGCGATGGCTCCACTGCTCGTTTCCGCGTTTACCAAGCCGCGAACTCCAAGCGCCTGCGTATCTTCTCCGATCGTTCAACCGACGGCTTGTGGGAGGCGCAGGTCGATCTGCCCGGTGCTGAATGGTTCCATGTCGCGGTCTCCTACGATCAGTCGAACGTGAACAACAATCCGCTCGTGTTTTTCAACGGGCGTGCCGTTACCGTCACGCGCATCACCGCCCCGGTCGGCACGCAGGTGGCGACAAGCGTTTTGCGCGTGGGCAACAACAACAACGCGGCGTGGGTCGGCGTGATCGACGATGTGCGCGTCTTCAGTCGCTTGATCGGTGAGGCCGACCTGCCTGCACTGATGTCGGTCGCGGCGATCAACCGTGCGCCGGACGTGATCACCTCGCTGCGCGATCCGATTCCCGCCGGCTCCGGCACCGGCGTGCTGGCTGGCGATGCGACCGACGACGGTCTGCCGACCGGCTCCGCGCTCGCCACTGCGTGGAGCGTGGTATCGGGGCCGAGCGGCGTGATCTTCGCCGACGCGACCTCGCCGACCTCGTCGGTCAGTTTCTCTGCGACGGGCACCTATGTGTTGCGGCTCACCGCGAATGACGGAGGCGCACGCACCTTTTCGGATTTCTCGCTGGGCATCTCTTTGCCCACCGGGTTCACGGCCTGGATTGCCGGCCAGACCGGCGTCGGTTCAGCCACCGCCGATGCGGACGACCCGGACCGCGACGGACTGCCCAATTTGTTGGAATACGCGCTGGCCGGTGGTGACCCTGGGGTTGCCAACAGCGGCATCGCTCCGGTCACGAGCCTGACGACGGTCGCGAATCAAACGTATTTGACGCTCACCTACACGCGCCGTGCCGACACGGTTGGCCTCACCTACGCAGTCGAGGCGGGCGGCGATCTGGCGGGCTGGAGTTCGGCCGGCGTGGTCGTGGTTTCGGACTCCGGCAACACGGTGGTCGTGCGCGACGGCACGCCGGTGTCCGCGCAGGCACCGCGTCGTTTCCTGCGGTTGCGCGTTTCCCGTTAATTTTTAAAACCTATGTCTTCTCTTCGTAGTGATGCGGTCGATTGCCTGCATGGCGTCGATGGTTTCGGTTCCTGTTTGCCTGGTCCTTATCGCCCGCTCTCGGCGGTGCGCGCCGGTCCGGACACGACCAATCCGAACCCCACCGGTTACGCGGGCGGCGAGCGTTTGCTGCGTTTCAGCCACACGCACGTGAGCGGCACGGGTGGGGCGGGGCGCTACGGCAACATCGGCGTCGTGCCGTGCGCGAAGCGCCCGCGCCTGAATCCCGTGGCGTTTGAAATCCGCCGCGAAGAGGCGCGGCCGGGGCATTACCTCGCGGAGCTTTCTCCGGGCGACATCACGGCCGAGCTGGCGACCTCGAGGCACGGTGCGCTCCATCGCTACCGCTTCGCGGGAGATCCCGGGTTCTTTGGCTTGGAGACGCCGCATATCGTGATCGATCCCTGCGCGGCCATCGCCGGGCAGTGCGTCGAGGCGCGCATTGCGTGGAGCGATGACCGGGTGTGCGAAGGTCACGGCGTGCTGCGCGGCGGGTGGGGCCACGATGAGCCTTACACGGTTTATTTTTCGGCCGCGTTGCGCTCGCAGCCGCTGCGTCGCTGGGCGCAAAACGGCGTGCAGATCAATCCCGACCGGGCTGACGGCCCCGGTTGCTTCGCCGTGGCCGCGTTTCCGGCGGGCGCGACGGTGGAACTTGAAGTGGGCATTTCCTACGTGAGCGTCGCCCAGGCCCGCGCGCACCGCGAGCGCGAGCTGGCCGGGCGCGCCTTCGACGCACTTGTGGAAGAAGGGGCGGGGGAGTGGGAGGCGTTGCTGGAAACGTTCGATATCGAGACCTCGGACCCGGCGCTGCGCTCGCTTTACTACACGATGCTTTACCGGCTCTTCGCCATGCCTGACGACCTCGGGATGGACGAGTGCCCGTGGTTTCCCAACCGCGGGCGGCAGTTTAACAACCTCTACTGCCTCTGGGACAGCGTGCGGAACGCCAATGGTTTTTTAGCGCTGTGGCGTCCGCAGTTGCAGGCGGATCTCGTCAATGCGCTGCTGGAAATCGGCGACCACACCGGTTGGTCGCCCGACGCGTGGGTCATGGGTCGAAGCGCGCAGGTGCAGGGAGGCTCCTCGGGCGACGTATTGTTCCTCGAAGCGGCGCTCAAAAAGCTGCCCGGCGTCGACGCGCGACGCGCGCTGGCCCGCATGTTGAAGGAGCGGGCGACGCCTTCGCCGGATCCGTTTTACTTCGGGCGTTATCCGGATTATTTCACGCTCGGTCACCTGCCCGCCGACATACCCCAATGTGTGTCACGAACGATTGAATACGCGTTTCAGGACGATTGCCTCGCACGCCTGGCCGACCGGCTCGAAGAGCCAGCGGTGGCGGCGGAAGCCCGCGCGCGGTCCGCGCGGTTGTGGGAACTGTGGCGCGACGACTTGAAGGTGTTCGCGCCGCGTGCCCGCGAAGATGGTGCGTGGGCGGGACCGGCCGATCCGTGGGAGCCGGCGCGGCGCGATTTCTGGGCGGACCCGTGGTATTACGAAGGCACGGCGCATGACTGGGCGCTCACGGTGTTGCACGACATCCCGGGCTTGATCGCGCGCCACGGCGGACCGGAGGCGTTTGCGCGCCACCTCGACACGGTGCTGGCGCGGGGCTTTTTCCTGTGGAAAGAGATTATCCTGCACGTGCCCTGGCTTTACCACTGGGTGGGACAACCGGAGCGCAGCGCCGAGCACGTGCGCGCGTGCCTCAAGGCGCATTTTCGTCCGGGACGCGCAGGGCTTTCGGACAATGAAGACATGGGGAGCCAGAGCAGTTTTGCGATCGGTGCCATAGCTGGTATCTACCCGGTCACGGGGACGGATGTTTACTTGGTGATCCCGCCATTGGTGGATGTGGTAAATTGGCAGGTGGGCATGGAAAATAGGCGCTTGATCATCCGGCGCGATAAAAGCGTGAGGGGCATTCTTTGGAACGGACAACCCCTCGGCCGCGCCTGGCTGCGCCATGCAGAATTAGTGGAAGGCGGTGAATTATTGGTTGGCAGCAATTTAAATGATAATTGTTCAATGCCGCCCCCGGTTTTGCGTGGGATGTTTAACTCCCATCAACCCTGAACAAGCCACTTTGATACTTGTTGCTTATACCTCTCGACATTTACGGTTCACACCTTTTGTTTAACGTTAAAGTTGACGATACCCCTTTCCTCTCACTTTTGCCCCCATCAGTAATTTTGCGACCAGTATGCTTTCATTGCCTTCATCTTCACGCCGGCGTGGTTTCGCTTTGATGGTGACCGTGCTGCTTCTCGCGTTTCTGGTGTTGTTGCTGGTGAGTTTGGCTGCGTTGACACGGGTGGAGACGGAGATTGCGGGTAATGCGGATAAATTAGCGCGGGCCAGGCACACGGCGATGATGGCGTTGAACTTGGCGATCGGGGAGTTGCAGAGAACTACGGGGGCGGATCAACGCGTGACAGTGACCGCCGACATAGGCACGGTCGGGGATAGTGACGCGGCCACTCTGGACAACGGCCTGCCGACGGCGACCGATGGCACCTATGCGTGGACGGGTGTGATCGGAAACAGCGCGAACCCGATCAATCCTCTGGACGCGCGCAAGGCAGCGCACACTGGCGAGACGCCCGCCGTGCTCAACTGGTTGGTCAGCGGGAATGAAAACGTTGCGTTCAGCGTGTCGACGATCGGCGAGAGTTTCGGGCAGGTCACGGCGGCTCCGCCCGCGACCGGCGTGGGATCTATTCATTTTGGGCCGGGCAGCGCGGTTGGCGGATTGAGCGCGGCGGCAACGATTAACGACCCGCTTACGATCACTCCCTCTGGAGGTGCAGCGCGTGCGGCAGTCATGCTGGTGGGTCCGGGGTCGGCGGCCAACAGCGTCGATGCGGCCGCGCCGCAGGCCAATTACGTGGTGGCGCCGCTTATGGACATCGGCGTGCCTACGAGCCAGATCCCGGGCCTCGGTGCCGCACCGGGCAACACCTTGGTTGGCCGTTACGCATGGTGGGTGGGAGACGAAGGCGTGAAGGCGCGCGTGAACCTCGACGATCCGAACAAAGCCATCACTACCGGCGACAACGCCCGCCTGCGCACGCTGGTCGCCGCCCGCACGGGCACGGAGGTGTTGACGGGTTTCGGCGGAATCGCCCCTGAAAATCCTTTGACCGTGCTTTCTCGCGTGGTGGCAGACGGTCAGTTCAACCTTTTGCCCGGGGTGACTGCCACTGCTGCAAAGGCCCGCTTCCACGATGCCACGTCGTTCAGCGCGGGCGTGCTCACGAATGTGTCCACGGGCGGACTCAAGAAGGACTTGGCCGCCGGGTTGCTCGGCTCCACGCAGCCCGACGAAATCAAGGACTCGGAGCAACTGTTCACGACGCCGGGTGCCAATCCCTCCACCGGCACCGACAACGCCGCCGGCGCCGGCCGCCCGTTTAATCAGCTCACGACCGCGAACCTCACCGCCCTCCGCACACCGGCGTGGAGCGTCACCGGTCCCGCCACCACCAGCGCCGCCTCCGGTCCCGCGGCCTGGCCCAACTGGGGCAAGATCCGTTCCTATGTGCAGACCAAGGATCTTGTGGCAAGCGACGGCGCGCGCGTCGCGCCGCGCACCGGCACCGACAGCCGCATGGCGATTCACCCCGTAGTCACGCGCTTTCAGATTTTCATCGTGGCCTTTGCGGAAAACAGCGGCGCCTCCAGCCCCGGCCTTCGTGCGGCCTATATGCCGGCGGTCGTGCTTTGGAATCCTTACGATGTCACACTCTCGGCGGCCGACTACGGGTTCTATTATGAGGCCGACTATACTCAGTTCAGCGGCACTGCTGCCTCCCAGGTTCCTACGACTTGGAACATCGGCGCGCCCTACGTGAGCAGCGGAGTGCCCAGCTGGCCTTCCTTCGTCGCGGTGCACTCGCCCGGCGGCCGGGACGACCGCTACGTTTTCCCGGGTTACCCGGCCATCACCAATCCGGCCAATCCCCAGTCGGCGGAGGCGTGGACAAACCGTCGCACCCTGACCGGCGCCAAGTTCGTCTCCGAGCGCATGGGGCAACGCAAGGGCCTCCGCTTTGTCATCCGCGCCGGCGACATCCCTCCCGGCGAGGCGGTCGTCTTCACTCCGTCCTCCACGGCCCCGCTGCAGGAGGATCCGCGGCAAAACATCATGACTCCAGGCTGGCGCGTGTCGGCGTTCACCGAGCGCTTCAGCGCCGGCATACCACCCGGCAATCAAATTCGCTACGTGCTCGGCACCTGGCCTGTGGAGCTATGCACGAATCAGCGCTTTTCACTGGGGCTTGGCGGCACTTTTCGTAACGGTCCCGCGGGCGTGCCGCAGATTCCGGAGAATCTGCTCCAGACCGTCTCCGACATCAGTTCCTCCGGGCACGCCGCCTTGGACAACGACCGCAGCCCGCACTACACGCGCTTCGTGGATTACACCGCGTATGCGGAACCCTTCCCGGGCGTGAATCCGCTTCCGGACAACGGCTCCGCCTCCTGGGTGCCGCCCGGCGCCCTGCTCGTGAACAACAACACCGGCCCGCACTCCACTCGGTTTGTCGAGTGGGACACCGACTGGGACGGAGCCGAGATCGACGAGATCCAGGTCGGCAACGCCATCCCCCCCGCCACGGCCCTGAATTTCGTTTTTCGCATGGAGTCCGCGCTGCCCCACGTCGATGTGCGGCCCTACCAGGCGGGTTCCGGCGGTGCCGCCGCTTCCGCCAGGGCCATGCGCTGGCTCGGTTCGCTTAATCCGTTCTCCTCCCGCCTCGGGCGCAGCATGGTCGAGTCCTCCACCGGCACCAACACCTCGGGCGGCGGCTACGCGGCCAACCCGCTCTTCGCTTACCCGGGTATCTTGGATTACCACGGCGATAACTTCATCACGCACCACCCCACGAAATTTCGCATTCCGACCTGGGATCCTGACCTGAGCCGTGCCTACGTCGGTTCGTCGACCGGTCGGATCGTCGATCCGTCCAATCCCGTGGGCAATGTGGAGGGCTCGCACCGACTGATCGTCCGGCACCTTCCCCGGACCGCCAACACCACTTTGTCGGTCGGCGCGCTCCAGCACGCCGATCTTCATCCCACGACCGGCATCCTTCATGATCCGCCGGCTAACCTCGCCGCCGCCGTGCCCACTGGCTACGCCGCGAGCCACATGCCCGCGCAGGCGGTGGGCAACTCACTCGCCGATCCGCTTGTGAACGCGGCCGACGTCGACGGCTTTCCTAACAACTGGAATACGATCACCTCGACCAATCTTCGCAGCGAGTCGCGATGGCTGCGCGCCCACTTTGACCTGAGCCTCCTCGCCAATCGCGCCTTGTGGGATCGTTACTACTTCTCGGGCGTCGACCCTTCGTCTGCCACCTCTTCGGTCTCGCGCAACCCGCGGCTCGCTCTTTATGACCGGAATAACCTGATCGCTTCGGGCGACCCCGCTGCGACCGCCGCGCTCCGGGCGTTCGACACGGCCGCCGCGAATCAGACGGTGGTCGGTGCTTTCAACATAAACTCCACCTCGCGTGAGGCGTGGATCGCCATGCTCTCCAGCATGCGCAACGCCGCTGTGCCCGGTTTCAACACCGTTCCCGGCCAAACCCCTGTGTTGCGCGTGAACGGCGCCGTCGGCGATCCGTTTCAAACCAACATCCCCAATACGGGCCTGCCTAGCCACCGCATACAAGAAAGCGACCGCTTCCGTGCTCTCACCGACACTCAAATCGCGGCACTCGCGGATCAAATTGTCGATGAGATCCGCGCCCGCGGTCCGGCCCTGAGCCTGGCCGGTTTCGTCAACCGCAAGCCCCAGGCTGGTGGCGACGCCGAAAGTGCCGACGCCGTTACGCGGCGTCAGGGACTGCAACGTTATCTGGGGCCGCTCCAGAGCGCGATCGACCGAGTCCGCTCCTACGATCCCGTCACCGGGAACGTCGCGACTTACGCGGGCATCAATGACAACCTCATGCGCGAGATCATCCTCAATACCAACACCTCGAGTAGCAATCCGGTGGGTTACGGACGCGCTCCCTACAGCGTGAATTTTTCCCGCATGGCCGCCGGCGCTCATCGCGAGGTGACGGGCGCCGCGAACGGCATCGGGACCACCGGATCCCTCTTCATCATCGCGGACGCGCCGCTCGCCCTTCGCACCCGCGCGTTCGGCATGCCCGGCTACCTTACCCAGGCCGACATCCTGCAGGCGCTCGGCCCCGTTCTCTCTGCGAGGTCTGACACTTTCCGTATCCGCACTTACGGGGATGTTCGCAATCCGATCACGGGTGAGACCCAGGCCCGTGCCTGGCTTGAGGCCGTGGTGCAGCGCGTCCCCGAGTTTGTCGACGAGACCGACTCCGCCGAAAAGTGGCGCCCGAGCGACACCTCCGCGGCGGCCAATACTTGGAACCCCGCCACGTCCCATCGCACCGACAACCTCGTCTTCGGCCGTCGCTACAAGGTCGTGTCCTTCCGGTGGCTTTCGCCCTCCGACGTTTGATTCACCCGTTTCCACGCCCGGTCCGCTCTCCCATGAAATCGCTCCTTTGCCCGCTCGCCCGGCCGTTGGGCCTGCTCTTTTTGCTTCTCCTCCCCTGCGCCGCCCGCCTCGCCGCCGCTCCGGACCCGGAGTCGAAGGCGCCGCGCCAAAACATCTGTGTCCAACTGATGGGTGGAGGCGAGCCTAGCAAGGAACTCGGCGTCGAGCTTGGCCCCAAGGATCGCCGCCTGGTGGCACTGAGCGATCTGGCGCGCGTCGGACCCTACCAGCGTGTTCAATCGAACGAGCTGGTGTTCACGCAGGCCGAGACCGACCCCGTCGCGCTGGCCGCCTGGCGCAGCAAAAATCCCGGGCTCCCGGATCCGGCCCCGCACACGCTTCCGCAAATCTGGAAACCGGTGATGAAGGCGAATCTGCCCGACTCGCCGAATGTCTTGATTGTTCTCAGTTTCAACGGTGATCGCATCACGGGCTATCGGGTTTTCGACCAAAGCGAAAAGGCGTTGCCGCCCGGGCGCATGGGGATCCTTAGCCTGATGTCGAAACCCGTGGCGCTCGAACTCGGTCGGGAGCAGTTCACGCTGGGCGCGCGCGAGCAGCGTTTCGTGCCGGTCTCCACGCCCACCGGCAAGCCCGCCAGCGTGCGGCTGAGCTTTGCGGTCGAGGACGCGGGGCAGTGGCGGCTGGTGGATCGCAGCTCGATCGTCATCAATCCCAATCGCCGCCGCCACGCCCTGCTCGCGCCCGGCGGCGCGATGGGCGTCTCGTTGATCCTCCTGCCCCCGGCTCCGGCGGATCCCTCGTCGTAGCCCGTCAGACTTTTCTCAGCGGCGGCGCTTCGGCGCGTCCTCGGGCGTGAAGTCCAGCGGCTTGGGAGGAGGGGGAGGCGGCGGCACGGGAATCACCGCCACGACGCCCACGCTCACGGCGCCCGCGCCGGGCTCGGTCGAGCCCCAGGCCGGAGCGCCGGTGAAGGGCATGGGCGAGAAGCCCCCTTCACCCCGCGTCTGCGCGCCAGTGATAAGAAAGCCGTCCGCGAGCGGCACCGGCGCGCCAAATTGCTGCTCGTCGCCCGCGCTCTTGCCGGTCGCCTGATCCCACTTTCCGCGTAGGATGGTCGAATAGTTCAGGGCCGCGACATCTGGCGAATACACCCGCGCGAAATGGGTCCAGCGCGAGACGCCCTCCACCGGCTTTACGTTTTCCAGCAGCGCACCCTTGGTGGTGTAGGGGCGGCGGCCAAATCCCAGGAGGACGGCCCTGCCGAACGGATCCGTGCTCAGCTCGTGAACCTTCGTGGTCGTGAGGTCGATCCAGTCGTTGGGCGACGGCCATCCCTCGAGCAGGCCTTCCGTGATTAGCGAGCCTTGGGGCATGCCTTGGGCCATCTCGGCCACGTAGGTCGCGTTGTGAATGGCTCCGTCGGACAACGCGTAGCGCCCGAGCCACGAGATGTGGATGTTGCTGAAGCGCCCGGTGAAGGAGTGCTTGAAGCCGGGACGCCCCGGATTACGCGCTATGACGTCTCCGCGCCAGAAGTTGACCGTGTTGTTGCCGTGGCAACGCGCCGCCACGAGGAGACGGTCGAAAGCGTAGTCCACGGAAACGCAGTCCACGTATTGGTCGGGCGGCGAGTTGTTGCCGTCCTGTGTCTCCGCGTAGCCCCGGGCCCACCAACGCAGGGAACCGTCCGCGTTCAGGGCGATGATCGCGGGCTCGAAGTCGGGCAGACCGCCAGGCAGGCGGGTCTGCGTCGAAGTGCCGAAAAACAGCGCGTTGTCGCGGCGGTCAATGGCGAGGGAACTTACCCGCTGGGTGTGATTTTGACCGAGGCGGTAGCCGGTGTAGCCGGGGCCCTTGTCGGAATCATGAGCGGAGAAGTAGTAGTCGTCTGGATACCTGCCCTTGCGGCCCGGGTTGCCGTTTTCGTCCGCTTGGCGCACTTCAAATTCCTCCGGGGTCTTGGAGCGCAGGCTGCCCTTGCGGCCGGCTTTGAGCGGGAGCATGGGGCCGGTGCCCTCGTTGATCCATGCGGGCATCACTCCGGGTTTTCCGTCCGCAGAGAGCACGCGCAACGCCGCCCAAGTGGTTGCGAACGGCTCTCCTTCGGCGTAGATAACCTGTCCGTCGTTGCGCACATCCCACGGTTGACGCATGGCGTAGTCGCCGGGCTGCTCCGGCTTTTTTTCATTCGCCGCGTCCCCGGGGGCCTTCACGACCTGCAACCACGCGATCCCGGAAATCGGTTTGTCGACTCCGTTGCCATTCAGGCGGGCGATCCAGTAGGCATCTTTTGGACCGCCCAGTCCGGCGAACCGCCCGCTGATGACCAGCACTCCCGTGGGCTGGCCGGGGATTTCGGTGGAGCGAATACGGGTTACTTCGGCGAGCGATCCGGAGGGTAACGTGTATATACGTTTCACGTTTTCAAAGTCTTCCGAAACGTGTAACACAAAAGGTGTGGTTGTGCCGTTGCCGCCCGGCAGAGAAGCCCCGGGGGGGAGCGAAAGCGAAGTGCGTGGCGCACCGGCAGTCCAACTGATATCATCGGTCGCTCCGACCAGCAAAAAATCGCCGTTGGAGAGGGCCATTGCGTTCTGTAATCGCGTGGTGCCTCTTGAGCCGACCGTAAAGAGCCGGGGTTTGCCGGTTTTCGCGGCAGGTGCATATAGGGAGGCTCCGGGTTTTGCCGTTGGCTGAGGCGCAGGGTCTGCACCCTGGCCTAATGCGTATAGCGGCGCGATCAGCATGAAAACCATGGGGCGTAGAGTGATCATCTTGTAATGAAAAAATAATCGTCAGTGCGATTTACTACAACGTTAAATCTTTCAGATGGAACCGCGGTGCTCGCCGAGGCGGGAGGTGAGCGCGGGAATCATGACCATTCGGAGTGATCAAGGAACGCGGCCAGTTCGTGGAGGCTGGCGCTGCGGGCTTCACGGACGAAGAAGCCCGAGCAGGCGCAGGCACCGAGCAGGCGTTCTACGGGGGGTAGGCCGAGGAGTTGGCCGAGGGCGTAACCGGCGTTGAAGCGGTCGCCGGCACCGGTGCTTTTTTTCGGCGCGGCGCAGAAGGGGCCGGATATGGTGGCCTCGCCGTCGCCGGCCGAGACGGCGGCGAGTTTGATGTAGTGGATGACGACGGCGGAGATGCCGAGGCGGGCGCGGAGGGAACGGGCCAGCCCAAGGGCGGAGGCGTGGTCTTCGGTGGACTCGGGTAGGTTGACGAGGCGGGCGAGAATGTTCGCTTCGTTGCCGTTGAGACCGAGGGTGACGGGGCCGCTGGACTCGAAGCCGGGAAGGGTGGCGAGCATGGCGCGGATGTCCTCGGGGGAGCGAGTGGAGGGATCGACAAGGTCGATGAGGAAGGATGGTTTGTGCGGGAGTTTTGAATACACCTCGGTCTGGAGGTGGCGCCAGACGGCGGTCATGTGAGGGTAGAGCGTCCAGTCGGTGATGGCGATGAGGGGGGCGGCGCGGCAGGCGGCGGCGTAGGCGCCGTCGGCGAGGAATTGATCGACGCGGGCGGGGGTGAGTTCGGCAAGCTGGGTGACGGAGCTGAACATCAGTTTACCGTCTGCAAATTCGTAGGCGAGGGTGCGTCCGGGCTCGCGGCCCCAGGAGTGGATGGAGCGGAAGCGGGCGGTGGCTTCGCCGAAGGCGGGATGTATGGGTTGGCCGAGGGTGGCAAAGCAATCCACGGGGATGCCGAGTGCGGCGAGTCCGTCGCCCATATTGACGGCGCAGCCGCCGGCGTGAACGGCGGTGACGACGATTTCGCTGAGGCTGCTGCGACCGGCGGCGCGGGTTACGAGTTCGCCGAAGGCGGCTATCGTGGGCACGGCGGTGTAGGAGTCGAGGTTGTGGCGCCGGCCGACGAGGCGGATCATTTCGTCGATGAATCCGTCAAAGCCGATGGCGACAGAGGGTAGCGGGGCGGTATGGGCGCGCAGGCGTTCTGCGAGGACGGATCGGGCGGCAGGAGTGGACATGCGGTGGTGGCTGGGCGGAGGGCGTGTAAGAGATGATTACGATTATCTTTCGGAGATGAGGCGGAGGGTGGCGGGTTCGTCTTCTTCGATGCCGGGGAAACGGCCGATGTCGGGGTTGAGAAAAAAGTTGTCAGCGAGGTCGTCATTGGCGGTCGAAACTTCACCTATGATGCATTCTTCACTGGTCGGGTAAAATGCGTGCCAGACGCCGGGTAAGAGTGTGACGCGGGAGCCCGATGGGAGGACAAGTTTTTCACCCGGGGCCAAGGGCATGAGGGTGCCGTTGACGGGGACAATCAAGCCACCGGGTGGGCTGGCGGGCGAGGCGGGGCGGGTGGGCCAAAGGGCGAGGGTAAGCTCGCCGGAGCGACAGATGATGTCTTCTTTTTTCTTGGCGTGGGTGTGGCAGGGCGTGGTCTGCCCTCGGCGGGCATACATTAGTTTTTCGCAATACTCGGGTTCTTCCGCGAGGTTGACCAAGGTTAGGCCGTGGGTGCTGAAATCCCCGAGGCCGAAGTCGGTGATGTCCCACTTTGGGGCGGGTGGAAGGGCCCAGTGGTGTGCTGCGAAGCAGGCGGAGGCAGCGCGATGGGTGGCGTTGATTTCGGAGCGTTTCATTATTGAAGGTATAGAGGATTAGAAATCAGCGATAAGACATGGCTTGATCGCTGATCTGCAGATCGTCGCCGAGCGCGCGGGCGGGTTTTATTCCGAGTTTGGCGAGGTCGCCATGGTAGGCGCGCACTGCTTCTTCGGGCGTGATGGTGTCTTCAACTATTGCGCGCAGGTAGCGTATAAAGGTCAGCGGGTGTTCGCTGAGGTTGATTTTGCGGCCGAAGAGGGCGACGCGTGCGCCATGACGGCGGGCGTCGTGGATGAGACGGAAGGCGTCCAGGGTGGTGCCGGCGGATCCGCCGAGGATGCCCACGACGAGATGCGGGTCGTAAGCGACGAGTTCTTCGAGGGCGGCGGGGCCGTTGTAAGGTATTTTAAGGAAGAGCGGGCGTCCGCGGGAGGCGACACCGGCAAGAGTGCGCACGACGTGGTCGTTAAGGAAACCGGCAACGCTGCCTCCGCCGAGGTGGGGGTCGACGTTGGGGTTAAAAACTTCTAGGAAGTGGCGGAAACCGCGGCGTTCGGCTTCGATGCGGAAGTCGTGGTAGTCCTGCAGAGCTTTGTAGTCCCAATCGAGATCGTTGGTGAAGGTGATGGAGTAGAGGCCTAGGTCGGCACCGACGACCTCGGCTTGGGGCGGGGCGTCCATCATGCCGTGCATGATGTGGTCGAGGGTAGCGGAGCGGAAGGAGCGGGAGGCTTGGCGCGGATAGCGGCCGCCGCGCACAACCCAGATGTCAGAGGTGTCGTTGGCTCGGGCGGCAGGCGTTACGACGGAGGCGGCGAAAAGGCGCTCTTCAATCGCGAGCTTTTCAAGATTGGAGGCGGAGAGCAGCATGATATCCACAAGACCTTGGGCGATGATTTCGCGGATCTGGTCACGGTAGTCGGCGAGGGACTGAAAGCCCGGGCTACCGTCGCGGCGGGGGCCGGGGGCGGCGATGCCGAAGGCCATGTCGGCATCCTTGGCGTCGGCGAGAATGAAGTCGCGGAAGCTGGAGGGATCAGCGTGGATGCGCGCGAGCTTTTGATCGAGGGATTTGGGTTTAGAGTAGGTCATCGCCTGTCTGTGATGGGACGGCACGCGCAGGGGAGAGATGTGAGCAACGGGCGGCGTGAGATTTGCCTGTATCTGCAGACGGTTGCGCGCTTCGGGAAAGGCATTCGCTCAAATCGCTCAGGATAGCGAAATGACTGACTGGGAGGCGTGGGAGCGGAGGGCAGCATCCCAAAGTTCATGGTGAGACACCGCTTCGTCGGGTGTGGCGCAGCCGAAACGGTCGCCGAGCTGTCCGGCGCGTTCGGCGAGGTAGGATGCCCACATCTGCATGAGGATGTCCGGGAATCCGGGTTCGAAGATGCCGCCGGTTATAGTCTTGAACGGCATGGCGAAACCGAGATCGGTGGCGGACCATGCTTGCTCTTTGCCGCGCACATAGGTGTGGAGTGTCTTGGGGAGCTTGGTGGAGAAACGCACGCCGCCGTCGGTGCCGAGAATCTCTATCTCCCAAGAGTTGGTATCCGTAGGGCTCATGCGCTTGGTCTCAAGGGTGAGCGGAACGCCGGGCTGGCCAGGGAGATCGACGGTGCAGTGGAGGACGGCGTTGTCCCAAGTGTCGCAGGGGGCGATGCCTCCTTTGCCGTCGGGCCGCTCTGTGTAGATTTTTTGAAGCTGGGCGTAGATGCGCGATGGTTTCCATCCCATGCGTAGCGGGACGTGGGCGACATGGAGGCCGAGATCGTTCATGACGCCGGCTTCGCCGCAGAATTTATTCTGCCGTTTCCAATTGATAGGCTTGGTAGGGTCTAGGTCGCTGGAGTGGAGGAAACTGTTCCGCAGTGAAAGAATCTTGCCGAGGGAGCCGGACCGGGCAGCGGTGATGGCGCGCTGGACGCCTGGCAGGAATGGGAACTCGGAGGAGACGCGCACGAAGCGGCCGAGCTTCACGCCCTCGTCGCGGATGCGGCGGGCTGCGGGCAGGTCGATGCCGAAGGGTTTCTCGGCGAGCAGGTCTTTGCCGGCGCGGAGCACGTCGATGTAAAGAGACTCGTGGAGGTGGTGAGGCACGGCGACGTAAACAACGTCAATATCGTGTCGAGCGAGCATGACACGGTGATCGGTGTCGAAGTATTTGACGGAGGGGACTTGGCGAAACCAGTCGAGGGCGGAAGCGTTGACATCGCATACGGCCACGAGTTCGGGACGCACAGGACAGTCTAGCAGGGAGAACCAGCGGCCGAAGGCGCTGGCTACTTCGCGTCCCATGAGGCCGGCACCTATGACGGCCACACGAGGAGAAATGAGGGAGTCGGAGACGAAAGGCGATGGCATGAGAAAAAAGGGGGGGGGGAGGGGGGACCCAGGACTATTTCAGGATAAGAGCTTGAGGGCTTGTGCTGGAGTAGCGTTTTCGTGAAGGACGGCCATGAGAGCACGAGTCATGGCGGCGGGATTTGGATGCTGGATGATGTTGCGGCCATACACGATGCCCCGGGCACCTTGGGCGATGAGGTCGGAGGTGCGTTGCAAAATGACATCGTCGGAGACTCGTCCACCGCCACGCACAAGAACGGGTATGCCACCTGCGGTCTCGACGACCTTGTGGTAGATGGAGACGTCGGCGGTAGGATCCGCCTTTATGATGTCGGCACCGAGCTCGACGGCTTGTCGGACAAGCGGAATGATTTTTGAAGGATCGCCGTCCACCATGTACCCGCCTGCCTTGGCATTGGATTGGAAAACGAGAGGCTCTATCATGAGCGGCATGCCAAACCGGTCGCAGAGCGGTTTAATCGTAAGAATATTTTGAATACACTGGTCGGCGACCTCGGGTTGGTCGGGGATGTTGAAGAGGTTGACTACGACGCAGGCGGCGTCGCAGCGGAGCGCCTGTTCGACGGGTTCGGCGATAATGCGGGAGAAAAGTGCGCGCGGGAGCTGATTGCCATAGACGTTGGCGACGTCGGTGCGGAGCACGAGGGCGGGCTTTGGCCTGACTGGCAGGGCTTGGAGGTGCTGGGATTGGCCGAGTGTGAGCTGGATGGCGTCCGGCCCAGCGGCCACCAGCGTGGCGACAGCAGAGGGGAGGTTTTCGATGCCGGCCAGGAAAGATCCTTCGTTGAAGAAGCCGTGGTCGATAGCGACATCGAAACAGCGGCCGGTTTGTGGGTTGAAAAGGCGGTTTAAGCGGGCGATTTTCATGGTAAAATGACGTGTCGTTGAAAGACCGGGGCTTCTTTTGATTGGCTTTGGGGAAGCCGTGTTCAAATGTGAATTAGTTCCGGTAACAACAGGCGTGAGCAGTTAAAGCGGATGCAGATACCAACAAAGTCTGTGATCCAACATGCAGTGAGTGCAAAAGAGTATCTGTCGAAACGCTCAAACGCTCATTGCGACCTGCTACGAGGGGGGAAGGGATGAACGCAAAGGTGGCGCAGGCACCGCGCCGCCGAGAAGCCCCTGACTGCCGCCTTAACCTTAGAAAACCGGCGCGGAAAAATCAGGAACCGCGTGTTCAAAGTGATAGCTCGCGGCGAGTCCGGAAGCTTGGAAAACTCGGCGAAGACTGGCCGGCGCGTGGTGTCGCGTGTCACACCGCCAGATGACGGCCGATTTTTTCAGCCACCGGGGGCACATTGAGTTTGGTCGGATGTGCAGGGCCATCTCGGCCGGGCCGAAATAAACGAAGTGGCCGACACGGTGATAGGGAATGCGGCGGAGCTGGGTCCATTCGTGCAGGGTGCGAATCGACGGTTCGTCTTTGGGAAAGCCTGCAGGTGCGCATACCGGTGATGTCGGTGAGGGTGGTGAGAGGCGATGCAGGTAGTTGCGTTTCCATACCCTCGCGCCGGTATAAACGCAGCGAGTGGCGTCGAGCCTTGGGCATGGATACGACACGATGTGTGTCGCACCACCCGGATGTGTCGCGCTCGTTGGTGTCGAGGCGTGAAAGTGGTCAGGCGGCGACAGGTATGGATTTCGACTCATGCTCTCCTTTTTTGGCGTGATCGCGTTAAACGCCTCGGCCTCGGTCTGACTCTTCATGTCGAGGTAATGCTTGCCAATGATGACCTCGGAATTGCCCGCCTGAATCATGGCCTCTCCAATGGAATGGGATATGGCGACGAACATGGAAATGAACGTGTGCCGCATGATGTTGTAAGAAACCCGCGGGCTTTGGCGAGGCGCGCCCGGACGTGTTGCCGATTCTTCGGGCCGATGGGGCGTTCGTCGGTCGGCGTATAGGCTTTCAGCCAAGCGATGAGATTGGGCTGAATGGTGACTTTGCGCGGCTCGCGCACCTTGGACACGTCGGCGCTCACGAAGATAAACCCGGTTTCAAGGTTCACGTCCTCGGACTTTAGGCGCCGGCGGCGTATTCCTTTAAGGCCAACCAGTGCACGAAAACGATTTCCCCGGAGGGGTTCGTGAATGGAGTGATGACGAACGAAGCGGTTTGGGTTCATGACCGATTTGCCACGTAAACCTGGAAAATCCGCTGTCGGTCGCTACTAACCCTCTTAGTGCTAAGAGGTAAAAACTGGCGGAGAGGGAGGGATTCGAACCCCTCGGAGCAAACAACAGAAAGCATTCGTTTAGTGTGCTTTATGTTGTAGGTTAGTAGTTTAGAACAGGATGAATGAAGCACAAAGGGGCCGTCTGTGGAAGCCTAAAACACGCTTCCTGACAAATCCGTGGCAAATAATTTGGCACGAAAAAGCCCCGCGCGCACGGTGCGGGCGGGGCTGAGGGCGTCGATCAATCTTCGTCGGGGAGCATGATCGTGAGACACGGGCGGCCGGTCTCGTCGGGGTGCGAAATGGCCTTCAAGGTGTGGAGGCGCTTGCGGCCGGTGCCGGTGATGATGACGCGAAACAGGCGCCCACCCTGCCAGACCTGCACGGGCGAAACGCGGGACATCCAGAGGATGTCATGCCAGACGCCGCGGCAGTCGTTCGTGTGCTTCGGACTCGCGACGGCCTGCTCGATGAGGGCGAAGACAGTCGCGGTCATGGCGACGTGAACGCCTGGGAAGTGCTGGGCTGAGACCTCGGCGAGGTCGCCGGTGGAGGCGTCGGCAAGGACGCCGTCGGCGATGGCCTGGGCGCGGGTGTAAACGCTGATGACGGTGAAGCCGTCGAACGGGTGGCCGGGCTGGTGAATCTGGTCGCCGGGCTGAGGTGTAGGATCACGGGAGATGTCACGCATGGGATGTCGGAGGAGTGCGCCCCAACGAGGGCGCGGATGGGAGTAGCGGGCCGCGCTACGCGGAGCCCTCAGATGGCCAAACCGAAAAAACGGCCGCCCCCGAGGGATGCCGACGGGAAGCACCGGCTGCGCAAGGTGGAGCGCAGCGGGACGGGACGCGGGACGACGCAGTCGCCAGCGCCCGCCAGCGAGCAATACCTAGAGGCGTGGACGGGCGGAGTGCGCAGCGCGGAGACCGCCAGCCGTCGCAGGTGCTACCCTAAAGGCACCCTCTGGGCACGGCCACGCACGAAGAATTCGAGCCTCCGGCGAGCATCCAAAAGGTATCGTTTTGAATTAGTCTTAGCGATTGGGTAAAAGCTAAGTCCTCTGCATCAAAAAGTTAAGCTTTATCACGCAACCAGTCGATGCTAGCGCCCAACAACACACCTAGGATTCCGCCGACCTGCATGGGAATCAAAGTGCGGTGTAGATGTAGCCCAATTGCCAAGCCGGCGAGCATGCCGACAATACCAAGCCACGGTGCAAACCCCATGCCGCGAAGTTTGTTCTTTTTGGCGACGGCGGGTGGTTTCTTCTTCCCCGCGCATCCCACTTTATGTGGATGACGGCGAGACACGGAGGAGGCGGAGTGAGTTTGCGACGACCAGCAGAGTCGCGCCGGTGTCGGCGACGATGGCGAGCCAGAGGCTCGTGTGACCGGCCAAGGCGAGGCCGAGGAAGAGCGCCTTTAGCCCGAGCGAGAACGAGATATTAACGCGGATCGTGCGCAGGGTGCGTTGGCCATGGCGGATGGCCTCGGCGATTTGGCCGAGGTCGTCTTGCATGAGCGCGACGTCGGCGGTCTCGATGGCGGCATCGGTGCCGGCCGCGCCCATCGCGATGCCGAGGTTGGCCGTCGCCATCGCGGGGGCGTCGTTCACGCCGTCGCCGACCATCGCGACGAAGTGGTGTTGCTCGCGCAGTCGAGTGATGGCCGCGACTTTGTCGTCGGGGAGCAGGTCGCCGCGCGCCTCGTCGATCCCGACTTCCCGCGCGATGTGA